>DASXKI010000205.1:0-7044 GCA_036496945.1 Streptosporangiaceae bacterium
CGTCACGCCGAGCGCGGCCAGCGGCCGAACCCAGACGAGCGTCCGCGCTGCCCTGCTGCCTGGCCTCCCCGGCGTCGGGCCGAAGCGGTCGTACGCGAGGCGGATGGCGCTGGCCAGCCACTCCAGCCCCCGCTGTAGTCCAGGCTGGGCGCGCAGGCGCAGGTCTGTCCACGCTGCTTCTGCCCATGCCACCGCGACCGGGCGCGGTCGGCCGAGCCTGGCCTGGATGCGCTCCAGGCCGTCGAATCGCGGCTCGACAGTCTCAGCGGCTGCATGCAGGGCCCGGCGAAGGATGGCCTCGCGCTCGTTCAGCGTGCTCATACGTCACGCTCCAGCACTGTCCGGAGGGCCTGCATCGCGCGCGCTGTATGACTCTTGACCGCGCCGCGGCTGATCCGCATAGTGTCGGCGATCTGCGCTTCGGACATATCAGCATAGAACCGTAGCACCAGGGCCTCGCGCTGCCGGGGCGGGAGCGTCCGGAGGGCGGAGATCACGGCCGACCGCTCGAAGAGCGCGATCGCACCATGCTCGGCGCTGGGCATGTCCGGCGCGGGCTTGGGAGCATTCCGGTCGACCACAATTCGATGCCTGAGAACGGAGCGTGACCGATTCACCACCGACTGCCGCAAGTAGGACAGGGCCTTGTCGCTGTCTCGCAAGCGGCGCCACCCGCCGTGCATCGCGACAAACGAGTCCTGCACAACTTCCTCCGCGGTTCCGATATCACGAACCAGCAGCGCCGCGAGCCGCACTAGCGAGCGGTAATGAGTGCCGTACAGCTCCGTTACTGCCTGGTCGGCCTCAAGGTCGACCGGAATCGAACCCAGGGCGACATCCGCCACTAGGGTTTCGGTCACGTGAGTTGGACGCGCAGCCACGTCCGAAGGTTCACTCGCAGTCATCACGGATCTTCGCAATGTCCGGCTGGCAGCCCAGCTCGCCGTGCTACGTCCACTTCCCCCCACGCCCCATCCATGCCTTCGCATCAGCGCCCGCGCATGACTCAATCCCTGGGCGACGGAAAGCCAGAAACTGGCGAGGCCGCTGCACCAGAGGGGTGGTGCATCGTGGTTCGCAGTAGGGCAACGATATATGTCAGCGGCGTCCCGCGCCCGGTACACGTTAAGATCTTCCGCGTGTCTGACTGCCTGTTCTGCGGCATTGCCGCCACCGACATACCGGCGACCATAGTGTCCAGTAATCCGCGCACGATCGCGTTCCGTGACATTAATCCGCAAGCTCCCGTTCACGTACTTGTGATCACCCGCGAGCACCACGCGAATCTGGCCGCGCTAGCGGCCGCCGGCGACGGGCTGCTCGCAGATCTTGTCGCCCACGCCCACGAGGTAGCGGTCGCCGAGGGCATCGCGGACACTGGCTACCGGGTCGTGTTCAACACTGGCCCGGAGGCCGGGCAGACCGTGCCTCACGTGCACGCTCACGTCATTGGTGGCCGCCAGATGACGTGGCCACCCGGCTGAGCAGGGTGAGTGGCCGGATACCATGGCAAACGGGCCAGCCAGGGGCGGGCGCCGCGGCAGGGAAGGGACATTGACTGATAATCCGACTGATGCGCGCAAGGGCGGACAGCCCGGTGGCGAGGGCGCTGACAGCGTGACTACCCGAGGCAACGGCGCCCGCAGTAACGGTTCCCGGGAGAGCAGTGCGCAAGTCCGGATCGTCATCCCGGACGAGCAGTCGATGGTCAGCCTGCTCGGCTCTGGCGATGAACTCCTGAGAGTGATCGAGAATGCGGTCAGCGCCGACTTTCACGTTCGCGGGAATGAGATCACTATTACCGGGCCCGCTGCCGAGACCGCGGTAGCCTCCCGGCTGTTTGACGAGCTGATCCAGCTGGCGGGCAGCGGCACGGAACTGACGGCCGACGCGGTCGAGCACAGCATTTCGATGCTGCGGCGCAAGACCGGCGCCCGCCCGGCTGAGGTGCTCAACCTGGACATTCTGTCCAGCCGCGGCCGGACGATCCGGCCCAAGACCCTGAACCAGAAGCGGTACGTGGACGCGATCGACACTCACACGATCGTGTTCTCGATCGGCCCGGCCGGTACCGGCAAGACCTACCTGGCGATGGCCAAGGCGGTCAAGGCACTCCAGAACAAGGAAGTCAACCGGATCATCCTCACCCGGCCGGCCGTCGAGGCAGGCGAACGGCTCGGCTTCCTGCCCGGCACCTTGTACGAAAAGATCGACCCGTACCTGCGGCCGTTGTACGACGCGCTGCACGACATGGTCGACCCGGAGTCGATCCCGCGACTCACCGCCGCCGGGACGATCGAGATCGCCCCGCTGGCGTACATGCGCGGAAGAACTCTTAATGACTCGTTCATCATCCTCGACGAAGCACAGAACACCTCGGCCGAGCAGATGAAGATGTTCCTGACCAGGCTGGGATTCGGGTCCAGGATGGTGGTGACCGGTGACGTGACCCAGGTGGACCTGCCTGCTGGGCAGATCAGCGGCCTCCGGCTCGTTCAGGACATCCTGGATGGCGTCAATGACGTCTACTTCTCGCGGTTGACCAGCCACGATGTAGTCCGGCACAAGCTGGTGGCCGACATCGTTGATGCCTACGAGAGGCACGACGCCAGGCAGGCTGCCGAGCCAGGGCGCCTGCCCGCCGGACGCCAGCGGCGTGACGGTTACCGCGACCGGTGACAGGCTGTTGACGGGGGCCAGATGAGTATCGAGATCGCCAACGAGTCGGGCGTCGACGTCGACGAGTCGCACCTGGCTGGCCTGGCCCGGCACGTCCTGGACGACATGCGCGTGCACCCGCTGGCCGAGCTGTCCGTGCTGCTTGTGGACGAGCCTGCCATGACGGAGCTGCACGTGCGCTGGATGGGCGAGGAAGGCCCCACCGACGTCCTGGCCTTCCCGATGGACGAGCTTAGGCTGCCGCAGCCGGGCGGCACGCACGCCGACCACGCCACACCCGACCCGGACGCGGCCGAGGTGCTACTGGGCGACGTGGTGATCTGCCCCCAGGTGGCCGCGGCGCAGGCCGCGGAGGCCGACCACGCCGTACAGGACGAAATCGACCTGCTCTGCACGCACGGGATCTTGCACCTGCTCGGCTACGACCATGGGGAGCCCGAGGAGCACGCGACCATGTTCGGCCTGCAGGACCGGCTGCTGGCTTCCTGGCGGGCTGGCCAGGGCGCCGGGAGCGCCAGCCCTGAAGGGTCTGGGTGAGCCCCAGTGGGGTGGCTGCTCGTGGCCGCGTTCGCGCTCATGCTGGTGGCGGGATGGTGCACCAGCGCGGAGGCGGCGCTGCTGCGCGTGTCCAGGGCAGGCGCGAAGGAGCTTGGCCGCTCAGCCGGTGAAGCTGCCGAGCCGTTGCAGGCGGTGCTGACGGATGTACCCCGTTACCTCTCAGTGATCTTGCTTGTCCGGGTGGCTGCCGAAATCGTGGCGGCTGTCCTGGTCACCGCCGTGCTCGTGACCTGGCTCGGGGTGACCTGGAAGGCGTTCCTCATCACGGCCGTGGCCATGACCGTGGCCAGCTATCTGCTGGCCGGCCTGGTACCGCGCAGCATCGCCCGGCACTACCCCGTCAAGGTGGCCAGCGCGGCAGCGAGCGTGCTGCGCCCGGTGATCCGGCTGCTCGGGCCCCTGCCCCGCCTCCTGGCCGCGGCGGGCGCGGCGCTGACTCCCGGAAAGGACCACCACGACCGGGACGGCCAGTCGGGCTCCGAAGAGGACCTGCGCGGCCTGGTTGACCTCCTGGAGCAGCGGCAGATTATCGAGCCGGGCGAGCGGGCCATGATCCACTCCGTGTTCGAGCTCGGCGACACCATCGTCCGCGAGGTCATGGTGCCGCGCACGGACATGGTGTTCGTGGAGCAGGCCAAGACGCTGCGGCAGGTGCTATCGCTGGCGCTGCGCAGCGGCTTCTCCAGGATCCCCGTCATCGGCGAAAACCTCGACGACGTCGTCGGCATCGCCTACCTCAAGGACATCATGACCCGCATCCACGAGCACCCCGAGGGCGAGACTGTCGAGACCGTGGAGTCGATCATGCGGCCGGCCACGTTCGCGCCCGAGAGCAAGCCGGTGGATGACCTGCTCCGCGAGATGCAGGCCAGGCACGTTCACATGGCGATCGTGATCGACGAGTACGGCGGTACTGCGGGCCTGGTCACGATCGAGGACATCCTGGAGGAGATCGTCGGCGAGATCGCCGACGAGTACGACCGGGAACCGCCGGCCGTCGAGTGGCTCGATGACGGCTCGGCTCGGGTGAGTGCCCGGCTGTCGGTCGAGGAGCTTGAGGAGCTGTTCGGCGTCAGCATCGACGCCGAGGACGTGGAGACTGTCGGCGGGCTGCTCGCGCACCGCCTCGGCAAGGTCCCGATCGCTGGCTCGGTGGCAACTGTCTCCGGCTTGCGGCTGACCGCCGAGAGCCTGGCCGGTCGGCGCAACCGGATCGGCACCGTGACCGTCCAGCGCATCAGCGGCCAGGGCCAGCCGATTCGCGTCGGCGACACCGCGCCCGTCATCAGCGGCGCGACAGCGGAAGGGAACGGGGTAGCCCCGGGCGGGCAGCCGCCGGTTTAGTATCAGCCATGTGAGCGAGCTAGGGCCGGACGATCCTGACCCGGAGGACATCAAGATCATCACGCTGGCCCGCTCGGCCCGCGCCAGGGTAGCCGCGGCCGAGGGCGCTGCTGTCAGGGACGAGACTGGCCGGACCTATGCCGCGGCGGCGGTCGCGCTGCCGTCCTTGCGCCTGTCGGCCCTGCATCTCGCCGTGGCGATGGCCGTATCCAGCGGCGCGACCAGTCTGGAGGCCGCGGCGCTGGTCAGCGACGGTGGCGCGCCTGACCCGGGTGACATCACCGCCGTACGAGAACTGGGGCCCGACGCCGTCGTGTTCCACGCCGCCCCGGATGGCACGGTGCTGGCTGTCCTGCGTCCCTAGCCACGGTATCGGCCGGAAGATCGGTGTATCCATCGCGGGGCCGGTGATGTCGTCGTCGGTATCAGCCGCCTGGCCGGGCGGCCGGAGGCTGTCGTCGGCTCCGTTCCTGATCGCCACGTCGCAAACGTAGCTGATCAGGCATTCCGGTCTGAGGAGCGCCGGGTGCGAGACTGGCCACGTGCCCGATGACCAGCCGCCTGGGGATCGCCGCCCGGCCGCCATGACCGGGGGCGCGGCTGCCGTCCTGCTTGGCGCGGCTGCCTGGGGTAGCACTGGGACGGCCGCGCATTTTGCTCCTGCTGGCGCGAGCTCGGCGTCGATCGGCTCGGCCAGGATCGTCCTCGGCGGCTTGGTGCTGCTCGCGTTCGCCGTGAGCACGGCCGCACGCCGCCGCTCGGTCGGCCGCCTGCTCGCTGGCACTGGCGCGTCCCGGTTGTCCCTCGTCCTGGCGGCCGCTGCCGTTGGCGGATACCAGGTGTGCTTCTTCACCGCGGTTCGCATAACCGGCGTCGCGGTTGGCACGGTCGTGGCCATCGGCAGCGCGCCGGTCTTTACCGGTGCGCTCAGCCGGCTGGCCGGCGGTCCACGGCTCGACCTGCGCTGGATGATGGCGACGGTCGCCGCGGTGGCTGGCTGCGTCGTGCTCGTGACCGGCGGGCAGGCTGGCGGCGTCAGCGCGGGCGGTGTGGGCCTCGCGCTTGCCGCCGGGTTCTGTTACGCGATCTACGCGGTCGCGGCATCGCGGCTGATCACCGCGGGCAATCCAGAGGGCGCCGTGATGGGCCTGCTCTTTGGCGGGGCGGCCGTACTGCTGGCCCCGGTCCTCGCGGGAGGCTCGCCTGGCTGGCTGCTGACCGCCCGCGGGCTGGGCGTCACGGCCTACCTGGGCATTGTCACCACGGCGCTCGCGTACCTGCTCTATGGCCGCGGCCTGCGGACGGTGCCGGCACCGGTCGCGGTCACGCTGGGCCTGGCCGAGCCGGTCGTCGCCGCCATCCTGGGGCTCGTCGTGCTCGGCGAGCGGCTGACGATCACGGACATCGTCGGGCTTGTGCTCGTCGGCCTGGCGCTTGCGACCCTGGTCGGTGCCCACGACGGTCGGGGCTCCGCCTTGGCCGCCAGTTAGGGCCACAGGGCTTACGTAGGGGAGAATCACCACGTGGGAACCCCGTCACGCCGCCGTCTGCCCGCTGAGCGGGCCACCCGCGCAGCAGGCCAGGGCGCTGAGTCGGCCGCTGCGGGTGTGGCGCGGGCTGCCGAGGGCGCCGGGCCTGGCGGGGGCACCGAGCGTGGCGCGGGGACCGGCGTGGCGGCGGCGACCGGGACCACGACCGAGTTCAAGTCCGGTTTTGCCGCCTTTGCCGGGCGGCCGAACGTTGGCAAGTCCACGCTCATGAACGCGCTGGTGGGCTCGAAGGTGGCGATTACCAGCAGCCGGCCGCAGACCACCAGGCGTGCCATCCGCGGCATCGTCCACCGGCCAGACGCTCAGCTAGTCATCATCGACACGCCTGGGCTGCACCGGCCGCGGACCCTCCTCGGCGAGCGGCTCGACAGCCTGGCTCGCTCCACCCTGACCGAGGTCGACGTGATCGGCTTCTGCATTCCGGCGAACGAGCGAATAGGGCCTGGCGACAAGTACCTGGCCGCCGAGCTCGGCGGCCTGGGCAAGACCCCGGTCGTGGCGATCGTGACCAAGACCGACGAGGCCACGCGCGAGCAGGTCGCCGCGCAGCTCGCGGCGGTCAGCGAACTCGGCGACTGGGCCGACATCGTGCCGGTTTCGGCTGTTGCGGGGTTCCAGCTGGATGTGCTGGCGGATGTACTGGTGTCGTACCTGCCGCCGGGCCGCCCGCTGTACCCGGACGGCGACCTGACCGACGAGCCTGAGCAGCAGCTGGTCGCCGAGCTGATCCGGGAGGCGATCCTGGAGGGCGTGCGGGATGAGCTGCCGCATTCCATCGCGGTGGTGGTCGAGGAGATGGGCCCGCGTCCCGGCCGGGACGACCTGATCGACGTGTACGCCGAGCTGTACGTGGAGCGATCGAGCCAGAAGGCCATCGTCATCGGCGCCAAGGGCGCGCGGCTGAAGGCTGTCG
>DASXKI010000206.1:0-24974 GCA_036496945.1 Streptosporangiaceae bacterium
CCGGTCCTCGGTGCGAACATCGCCCAAGCGCGCCGAAGCAGCGCTTCGCCCGATCACGGCGCCGACGCTGGTCATCTGGGGGGAGCGGGACCGCTACCTCAGCGAGGAGCTGGCCGAGCCCGACCACGACGACGTGCCTAACGCGGACCGAGGATACGGACACCGGCATGCAGCGCCGCAATTCCTGATCCGACCGCCGGCAACGCACACCCGCCGGCGGCCGGCACAGCAGTCTCGCGGGGGTGTTCGCGGGCTCGAATGACGGGCCGAACTTGGAGGGTTGCCACATGCCACCGACAACGACACTGCAAGTCGGCTTCCGGACTATCGACGGCGTCCGGATCCGGTACGCCGACAGCGGTAGCTCGGACAAGCCCGCGGTCGTCCTGACCAGTCCGTGGCCCGAGAGCGTGTACGCGTTCGCGTCGATGTGGGCGTCGCTGGCCGAGCACGCCCGCGTATTCGCCGTTGACCTGCCGGGCTTCGGCGCATCCGAGCGCCGGGACGACCTACTGTCACCGCGGGCGATGGGTGAGTTCCTGGCCCGGCTCATCGCCGAGGCCGACCTGGGTGCCCCTCACATCGTCGCGCCGGACGTCGGAACCGCGGCTGCCCTGTTCGCGGTGGCCGCGCATCCAGAGCGGATCGCGAGCGCGATCGTGGGTACCGGCGGAACTGCGGTCCCGATCCAACTCGGTGAGCCGGCTGAGATCCTGGGTGCTTGACCCCGACCTCGACAAGTACTGCAGGATGGACCCGCGAGCGATCGTCACCGCCGCGGTGAACACGACCGCTGGCGGGATACCCGACGACATCCGCGCGGACTACCTGGTCTGCTACGACGGCGACCGCTTCGCCGAGTCGATGCGCCATGTCCGCAGGTATCCCGAGGAACTGCCGATACTGGCCGGGCTGCTGCCGCAAATCTCGGTGCCGGTCACGATCATCAACGGCCGCCACGACCCGTAGTCCCGCTCGCCAACGCGGTATTCCTGGACCAGCGGCTGCGCACCAGCCGCCTGGTGATCATCGATGCCGGCATTTCGTCTGGGAGGAGCAGCCGGCGAAGTACGCCTCGACCGTGCTCGACTCAGTCACGGGCAGCTGGCCATGACGTAGCGCAAGCCCGGTGCCCCACGACGCGCAGCTTAGCCCACGGCCAGGGGACGGTGCTGGGGTCCGTCGATCCCGGGCTCGCCGGGCGCCGTTCCCTGTTCTGAACTGCAGTCACGGGCCTTCCTGTCGCGGTGACGATTGATGTCCCAGTCCCTGCAGAAAGCTCCCGCTGCCGGCTGGCGCGCATGTTCGCCGGCCGACGGCCCTGTGCCTGACTGGCGGCGGAGCGCGCGCACTGGCTCGGCAAGCGAACCGAGCAACTCGGCAAGCGCTGCGAAAAACTGGCCCAGCTGGGCGTCGGCCTCCCTTAGCTCGGCCCGGCTCTTGGGACGCTCTGCCTGGTAGCACAGGTAACCGTAATTAAGCATGGTGATCCTCGCTGTTGGTGACCGTCTGCCCTGCGCGCCGAGCCTGGTGACCGCGCGCTTCTAGCGATGCTGTGCCGTCGATCGTCATCCCACGGTCGAGATCGGGCTGCGATGGACATGTGGACCTGTTACTCGTGCTTGCCCGGCGGAGCGGGCCTCGTCCGGACCCTGTTTCCTTCAAAATACTTTTTGATAGTAACAGATATATAGAGGCCCGTACAGATGCCGACCACATCGAGTCGGCGTTCTGGTATTGTGGATTTTGATGGAAACTACCGAGTCACGATCTCCCGTGTCCGACCTGCGGATCGTTGGCGGCAACCTGGCCCTGGACTTCGTCAACACCCGCGGCGGGCCCCGCCACGGTCCAGCCACGACCGAGTGGCTGTCCAGCTACGAAGACTTCGCGGCGTGGACCGCCCGGGCCGGCGTCTCCGATCCCAGCGCTCCGCCTGGCGAAAACGCGCCACGCCCAGCCGCGCTCGCAGCGTTCGCGCGGGTACAGGCCTGCCGGGACGACATGGACGAGATCTTCCGCGCGCTCGCCGAGAGCTCAGCGCCGCCCACCCCTGCCCTGCGGCGCATACAACTCGCCTATGTCGAAGCACTGGCAAACGGGCAGCTCCTCGGCGACACACAGGGCTGCGCCTGGAGGTGGGATCCAGGCAGTGATCTCCTCGCCCCGCTGTGGCCTATCGTCGCCGCGGCGGTTGAGCTGCTAACCCACGGGCCCACCGACCTCATCAAGCCCTGTCACGCGTGCCGGTTCATCTTCATCGACCACAGCAAGAACAGCAGCCGCCGGTGGTGCAGCATGGACGACTGCGGTAAAGCAGAGAAGATCGCCCGCTACCTCCAGCGCCGGTCCGACGCACGCCGGCCATGAGCCGGACCCCTACCAAGCACGAAGGGGTCCTCGCCCTGGCCGTCGAAGTAAGGCGCCCTCGGTGAGCAGTCTCTGGCAACGGATAATGATCTCGATTCGAACCGAATAACGGAGCCTGGCCGGGCACCGGTCTTAGCGCAAATAAGACAAGTAGCCGATGAGCGGTACACCCGTTGTGGAGCGTGACCGGCTCCGGTCGGTACCCGGTTTGTTGATCGTTAACGTGAGGTCGTCAATTCTGAGTAGACGCGGCGGGTTCGAGCGGGGCAACGCGTCGTCCGGCCGCCCGTGCGTGTGAGGAAGAGGGGAAATCATGATCGCCCGGACATGGCGGGGCTGGGTCAGCACCGAGCGGGCAGCTGCCTACGTGGAGTACATCACCGGTACCGGACTGAGCGGATACCAGAACACGCCCGGCAATCTGGGTGCCCAGATGTGGACCAGAGATCTCGGTGACGGTCGGACGGAAGTCATGACCATCAGCTGGTGGTCGTCGCGGAAGGACATCGAAGGTTTCGCAGGCCAGAACATCGACGTCGCCGTCTTTTATCCGGAGGATGACGACTTCCTCATCGACCGCGAGACCAACGTCACGCACTACGACGTCGCACGGACCTTGTAATGCGCCCGCACGTCGGGACTGTGTCAGCATGCGCGGTGCGCTCATGCCGTGGGCTGCGTGCTTCGCCACAAACGCGGGAGAGGTCGGCAACAGGCTGCTCGTGTCTCACGCGAACATCTGTTAGGCCGATCTTCTTCACAGGCCAGTAAGGGGCAGCAGACCGTGACGGGGCCGGCTGGGCGGGAGGTGTAGTGTCCGTAGGTAGTAATGCCAGCGACTAGAAGAGAGCTGGTGGTACCGATGGGCAAGATCCTCGTACTGCTAGGCGGCGTGGCAGGCACGGCCGGGATCATCCTGACCCTGGGCGCAGGTGCGGGCGTGGCGTCCGCGAGCCAAATTCCGCCCAACTTCCCTTATATAATGTCTTGCAATTCGGCGCATGGAGCGCCTGGGGGATTCGGTCCGGGATCGCCGAACGGGTCTGTGGCTGGCGGCACGGAGGGCGTGCCTGGTGCTCCGCACAACAGCTTTGGTCAGGAGCAGGGCGTTGTCACTGGGCAGGACAACTCCGGGTTCTCTGAGGTCTGTAACGGCTGATGGCGCCAGACTGAGAAGGGAACGGGGCCGTCGCCGGCTTGCCGCCCGCTCGGCTTGCAGCCGCTGGTGCCGGCCGAGTTCCGGCGCAGTCCGGGTCCCGCGCTGCCGGGTCCGCGGGGCTGGCCGGCTGGGTGAACACGATCGCATGGTTGCAGTCCGCACCGCGGGTGATCGCCGTGTAGAACTGAGGCCGGCGTCCGAGCGAGGTGGACTCGCGCAGCACGCGATTCGAGGGCACCCGCGGTCCTACATCATGTTGGATCGCTTAAGTCCGCGGGAAGTTCAGCGCCGTCCATTTGAGAGCCGCGGGTCAAGCTCCGTCTATGCGCGGCGTTGGGCTCACCGAGGTCGGCGCGGCGCCTGCGACCGATCCGAGGATCAACCTTGAGCGACTGGGGTGGTCAGCGCCTCGGTTAGTCGGCTCTGGGATGCACGCAGGTGGGCGCTCATCGCTTGAGCGGCACCGGTCTCGTCCCGCCGGCCGATCGCTTCCAACACCCGCTCGTGCTCTTGCACAGTTTGATCAGTCATGC
Organism: Streptosporangiaceae bacterium; assembly: GCA_036496945.1. Taxonomy (GTDB): domain Bacteria; phylum Actinomycetota; class Actinomycetes; order Streptosporangiales; family Streptosporangiaceae; genus JAJYUU01. The sequence goes on from DASXKI010000206.1 coordinate 4,063, forward strand.
CGACGGCGTAGTGCAAGCGGTACAACTGCGCATGCGGGCGAAGACGCTCGAGGGTCTCGACCAGCAGCCCGACGCCGGTGGCCGTGGCGACGGCAACGTGGAAGGCCGCGTCCTGGGCGGCGAACGTCTTGTAGCTCTCATAACCGTCGCCCACCAGCGGACGTCGCATGTCGGCAATGAGCGTTTCCATGTCAGTGATCTGGCGGGCTGTGGCGGCCTGGGCGGCCCAGGAGGCGCCAGCCGGTTCGAGCAGCAATCTCATGCGGAAGAGCTCAGCGAAGCTCTGCGCGTCGATCAGCAGGGCTGCGGTGTAGCCGTAGTGGGCTCGCTTGGCCACTAGTCCATCGGACTCAAGGCGTGCCAGTGCCTCGCGAATCGGCGTCGGCGAGCAACCGAGGTCGCGTGCAAGGCCGTCGATGGACAGGCGAGATCCTGGCTCGACAACGTTGTCCATAAGCTTCGATTTGAGAATCTCGTAGATCTCGTCTGCGAGCACCGATCTGCGCGGTGCATCGGCACCTAGCCACAGCGATGCCGGCGCGGGCTCCTGCGTCGTCTCGCGCAGCGAATCTGGCATATCCTACACCCTACATGATCTGGTCCACGGCGCCACGGTTCACCGCACCCGCTCTGGTGGAGTACCCAGACCCTGCTCATTGAGTGCCGAACTGCAGTGCAAGCAGGAGGACGCTGATTACGAATATGTCACGGTGGCATTGCAGGCGTTGACATTCGCGCCGAGCGGATCGCACCATCAGACATCGTAGATCCTATAGGACATTCGATGAGGGCTCCCGCTGGGAGCCAGCTGGTCTTAGCGAAAGGTGACCTCTGTGGCACGTACGCGTATCGCGGTTCAGACAGTGGCGGGGTGTGCCGCCGCAGCCATGCTCGCTGCCTGCTCGACGACCTCCGCCACGACAATGTCCCCAGTCGCCAACGACTAGTGCCTCGTTCCAGTAGCACCCCAGCACTGAGCTGTGTTTCCCACCTGCCCGCATACAACGGAGTTCACACGATGCGCATCGCACGACATGGTCCCCCAGGCATGGAGCGACCCATCATCAGCCCGGCGGGTGGCGGCTGGTACGACCTCACGGGGATGACGCCCGACATCACGCCCGACTTCCTGCATGACGGACTCGACCTCGCCAGAGTCGCTCTGGCCGCCGACCGGCTGCCGGCCGTGCAGCTGTCGGGCCGATTCGGGCCGCCGCTGCGGCGGCCAGGAAAGGTCGTCTGCGTTGGGCTGAACTACCGCGATCACGCCGAGGAAACGGGCACCGCCCTCCCTGACGAGCCCATCATCTTCATGAAGGCGCCGGACACAGTTGTCGGCCCGGATGACGACGTTCTGATCCCGCGGGGCAGCGCCAAGACGGATTGGGAAGTCGAACTGGCAGTGGTCATCGGTCGAACCGCGCGATATCTCGATTCTGAGGCGGAGGCGCTTGCCTGCATTGCGGGCTACGCAATCAGTCATGACGTCTCCGAGCGAGAGTTCCAACTCGAGCGAGGCGGTCAGTGGGACAAGGGCAAGTCGTGCGAGACGTTCAACCCTTTCGGTCCCTGGATCACCACCGCGGACGCTATCGGCGACCCGCAAGCGCTGAGCCTTCGCCTGTCTGTCAACGGCGCCGTCAGGCAGCACGGCTCGACCGCCAACATGATCTTCGGCGTCGCCGAGATCGTCAGATACCTGAGTCGGTTCATGGTGCTCTACCCAGGCGACGTCATTAACACCGGCACACCCGCAGGAGTCGCCCTCGGCGCACCCGACCCGAAGCCCTACCTGCGGCCCGGCGACATCGTCGACATCGAGATCGACGGCCTGGGCCAACAACGTCAACTGTTCCGAGAGGCCTGAAATGACAGAACTGATTCGGTTCGAAACGGTCGACCTCCGATTCCCTACCTCGATTGACCTCGCGGGCTCGGATGCGATGAACCCCGACCCTGACTACTCCGCTGCCTACCTCACGATCGGCACCGAAGCGGGCGACAGCGGCCACGGATTCGTGTTCACCATCGGGCGTGGCAACGACGTTCAGGTCGCCGCTATCGATGCCCTCGCGCCTCTTGTCCGGGGTCTCGACCTCGACGCGGCCGCTGCCGACATGGGCGGACTGTCCCGCAAGCTCGTCTATGACTCCCAGCTGCGCTGGCTCGGGCCGGAAAAAGGAGTTATGCACATGGCGATTGGGGCGGTGATCAACGCGGTCTGGGATCTGGTTGCTCGTCGGGCCGGCAAACCACTGTGGGAGCTCCTATCGGGAATGCCGGTCGACCAGATTGTTGACCTCATCGACTTCCGCTACCTGAGCGACGCGCTCACGCCGTCGGCCGCCTTCGACATCCTGCAATCGGCATTTCCGGGCCGCGCAACACGGGCCGAAGCCCTGCTAACACGCGGCTACCCCGCCTACACCACCGAACCTGGCTGGCTCGGATACTCCGATGAGAAGCTGGCCCGTCTGGCTGCCGAGGCGGTGTCCGACGGTTTTGGACAGATCAAGCTCAAGGTCGGCGCCGACCTTGCTGACGATCTTCGCCGCCTCAAGATCGCGCGCGAAACAGTAGGCCCGGGGGTGAGGATCGCAGTGGACGCCAACCAGCGGTGGGATGTCGCCACGGCCACAGAGTGGATCCGCCAGCTGGAGCCGTACGAGCCGTCGTGGATCGAGGAACCCACCTCCCCTGATGATGTCCTAGCCCACGCCGCGATTCGCAAGAACATCGCTCCGCTCAAAGTCGCGACTGGCGAACATGTCCAGAACCGTGTCGTCTTCAAGCAACTGCTACAGGCCGGCGCCATCGACGTCTTGCAGATCGATGCCACCCGTGTGGGCGGGGTCAACGAGAACGTCGCAATCCTGCTGCTGGCAGCACAGTTCGGCATCCCGGTATGCCCGCATGCGGGCGGGGTGGGTTTGTGTGAGCTGGTGCAGCATCTGGCGATGTTCGACTTCGTCGCGGTGTCCGGATCCCTCGATGACCGAATGATCGAGCATGCAGCACACCTGCATGAGCATTTCGTGCAGCCCGCCGTCGTGCACGGCGGCCGTTACCGTGCCCCTACCGCTGCTGGCTTCTCCGCCGAGATTCGCGCGGACAGCATCGCGCAGTACCAATTCCCGGGCGGCGCACAGTGGGCAAACTCATGACCGACTTTTCGGGTCTCAGCGCGATCGTCACCGGCGGAGCGTCCGGGATCGGCCTAGCCGTCGCCACCCGGTTGGCTGATGGCGGCGCACGCGTCGCGTGCCTGGACCTCAACCCGGACGGATTGCCCGTCAGCCTGATCGGCATTCAGGCCGACATCGCCGACAACGCTGCCGTAATAGTCGCGGTCGGTGAGGCCGAGCGTCGGCTCGGGGGTCTCGACATTCTTGTCAACAACGCCGGCATCGCGGCCCAGGGCGGCATCGAAACCAACGACGACGCCGAGTGGCGACGCGTCCTCGATGTCAACGTCATCGGCTTGGTGCGGGTGAGCCGGGCCGCGCTCCCAGCGCTCCGTCGCTCTGCTCATGCCGCGATCGTCAACACAGCGTCCATCGCTGCTACCGCCGGCCTGCAGAGTCGCGCTCTGTATTCTGCTAGCAAAGGGGCGGTCCTGGCACTCACCCGAGCAATGGCCGCGGACCTGCTCGCGGACGGCATCCGCGTCAACGCCGTCAATCCCGGAACCGCCGACACCCCCTGGGTGGCACGTCTGCTGAGCGCCGCCGATGACCCGGCAGCCGAGCGCGCCGCGCTTGAGGCCCGCCAGCCCCACGGACGACTGGTCTCACCCGAAGAGGTCGCCGAAGCGGTCGCCTACCTCGCCTCGCCGCGGGCCGGCTCAACCACCGGGACAGCGCTCGAAGTCGACGGCGGCATGAGCGCGCTGAGGCTGAGGCCGCGATCATGAGCCTCGTCCGGTACGCCTCGGTGATTCAGCTCAAACCGGAGGCGGAGGCCGAATACCGGCAGCTGCACGCCGCCGTCTGGCCCGCTGTAGCCCGACGCATCAAGGAGTGCAACATCCGCAACTACAGCATCTTCCTCCGCGACGGAGTGTTGTTCAGCTATTTCGAATACACCGGCGCCGACTACGACTCGGACATGGCCGCAATGGCAGCAGACGACGAGACTTGCAGATGGTGGGCCCTGACCGACCCATGCCAGCAGCCGGTCGAATCGGCCGAGCCTGGCCAGTGGTGGGCTCCGATGGCTGAAGTGTTCCACCTGGACTAGCCGCCGCTTCGGACCTAAGGAGGCCCGTGCGTATCGACGCCCATCACCATCTGTGGGACCTTGACGTCCGCGACCAGCCGTGGACAGCGGAACTCCCCGCGCTTCGCCGCTCATTCGGCATCGATGAACTTCGCCCAGCCTTGGTGGCCAGCGAAATGGACGCCACCGTGCTCGTGCAAACGATCTCTGTCGCAGATGAGACACCTGAGCTGCTGGCCATCGCCGACGCCGAACCCGTCATCGCCGGGGTCGTCGGCTGGATCGACCTCTCCGCCCCCGATGCGGCTGATGAGCTCGCCAGGCTGATGGACGGCGAGGGCGGAGGGCGCCTTGTCGGGATCCGCCACCAGGTGCAAGAAGAGCCGGATCCGCGCTGGCTATGCCGCGCCGACGTCCGCCCGGGGCTTGCTGCGGTCGGCGAGGCAGGCCTTGCCTACGACCTCCTGGTGAAGCCGCAGCAGCTTGCCAGCGCTGTCGACATTGTGCGCGCGCTGCCTGACATGCGGTTCGTGCTTGATCATGCGGGCAAGCCGGCAATCCGCGATCGGGCGATACAGCCGTGGCAGGCCGAAATCGCCGAGCTCGCCCAGCTACCCAACGTGGCGGTCAAGCTATCCGGGCTGGTCACCGAAGCCGCCGACGAGTGGACGGTGGAGCAGCTACGCCCATTTGTCGATGTACTACTCCAGGCATTCGAGCCCTCGCGGATCATGTTCGGCTCGGACTGGCCGGTGTGCCTGCTCGCTGCCTCCTACCGCGAGGTGGTCGCGGCCGCGCAGGAGCTCACTGCCCAGTTGAGCTCAGCCGAGCGCGCCGACGTGTTCGGCGAAACCGCAGCCCGCTGGTACGGAATCGGCTGATGAAGGCCAGCCCGCTGGGACGCACACGTGTAGAGGTCAGCACGCTCGGATTCGGCGGGGCGCCGATCGGAAATCTGTTCTCCGCCATCGACGACCAGACCGCCCAGTCGACGGTCGACGCCGCGTGGGGTGGCGGGGTCCGCTACTTCGATACCGCGCCGCACTACGGTCTCGGCCTGTCGGAGCGGCGCCTCGGAAGTGCCCTCGCCGGCCGTCCCCGCGATGAGTATGTCGTGTCGACGAAGGTCGGCCGTCTGCTGGTGTCGAACCCGACGCCGAGCGGATCGGACCTGGCCGCCGGCTTCGCGGTCCGCGACGACCTGACACGCGAGTACGACTACACCCGCGACGGTGTCCGACGCAGCCTGGATGACAGCCTTGTGAGGCTCGGCCTTGACCGCGTCGACATCGTCTACGTTCACGACCCCGAACACCACATGGACATAGCAATCAGTCAGGCCATCCCGGCGCTAGTTCAACTCCGTGATGAGGGGGTAGTGGGCGCGGTCGGAGCGGGCATGAATTACGTTGATCCTCTGCTGCGCTTCGCCAACGAAAGCGACATCGACGTCGTGATGGCAGCGGGACGCTGGACGCTGCTCGACCGCAGCGCGGCGCCACTGCTGGCTGTCTGCCAGCAACGCGGTATCTCCGTCATCGCGGCTGCTCCGTTCAACTCCGGACTGCTGGCGCAGACATGGCCACCGGACGATGCCCAATACAACTACGGACCAGTTCCGGCGGCCATCTTGGCGAGGGCGCGGGCTGCAGCCCGGATCTGTGGCGCGTACGGCGCGACCTTGCCCCATGCTGCGATGCAGTTCCCGCTTCGTCATCCGGCCGTATCGGCCGTCGTGGCGGGGATGCGCTCCACGGCCCAGGTGGCTCAAGACCTCACCTGGGCGACGTCTGGCCTGCCCGCTGGCCTACTCGCTGCCCTCGAAGCCGAAATGTCGGCCTGATGCGTGTAGCGCTATTCATCACCTGCCTTGCCGACGGGATCGCCTGTCCTTGTAGCGTCAGGGCCCAAGCGCAACCTCCGTGATCCCTGGGCGATGATGACGTCATGTGCACAGATCAGACTCCGGCCGGCCATGGCGCGAGCCAGCAGATCCTGTATGACGTGGACCTGCCGGTGCAGTTCGACCTGGAGCCGGTCGACTCGGTTACGGTGACCACGCTGATGGACAACGTGACTGACATCTTCATGCCTGATCAGGGCCCGGCCCGTCGCGCGCCTGTGGACATCGGCGGCCGCCGCCCGGCTTCGACCATGGAAAGCGGCGACGCGCCCGAGGCGCTGCTGGCCGAGCACGGTTTCTCGGTCCTGGTGACGGTGACCAAGAACGGCCGGCAGCATCGCATTCTTTTCGACGCCGGCACCAGCCCCGATGGCGTCGTGCAGAACATGCGCCGCCTTGACGTCGACCCCACGGACATCGAGGTGATCGTCTGTAGCCATGGCCATTTCGATCACACGACCGGCCTGGACGGGCTGATTCGACGGCTTGGCGGCACGGTGAACCTGCCGGTGCTCATCCATCCGCACTTCTGGCGCCGGCGCCGCGTGAGCCTACCCGGCCGGGAACCTCTGGAGATCCCGACGACCAGCCGCCGCGCGCTGATCAGTGCCGGGTTCGAGATCGTCGAGGAACGCCAGCCCAGCTTCCTGTTCGAGCAGTCTGTGCTGGTCACTGGCGAGGTAGCCCGCGGCACCGGATACGAGCCGGGGTTCCCGCCGCAGCAGGCATGGCTGGACGGCAGCTGGCAGCCGGATCCGCTGGTGCTCGACGACCAGGCGCTGGTCGTCGACATCAAGGACAAGGGGCTGCTGGTCATCACCGGATGTGGGCACGCCGGCGTGGTGAACATCTGCCATTACGCCCGCCGGCTCACCAAGGACAGGCCGTTGCACGCGGTTATCGGCGGCTTTCACCTCAACGGGCCGATCTTCGAGCCGCTGATCCCGCGCGTCATCGACGACCTGAGTGCCCTGAACCCGCAGGTCGTCCTTCCGGCGCATTGCACCGGCTGGCGCGCACAGCACGCCATGGGTGCACGGCTGCCCGGGGCGTTCATCCCGAACACCGTCGGCACCAGGGTGGAACTGTAGAACCTAGGGGTCCTGGCCGCTAACCGAGATCACCTCGACGGACATGTACATCGGCGGGACGACCGCCGACAGACGGGCCGAATGGGTCGCCGCCCTCGACATGGTGGCCGCGCTCAACCCCGCCGCCGTCGTCACCGGCCACAAGGACCGCGCCCAGGGCAACCCGCCCACGGTCCTGGATGAGCCCGTGGCTACCTCGAAAGCTACGGAGAGCCACGCGAGGCAGCCCTGACCGACCAGGACCTGTTCGACGCCATGGTGAGCCGCTATCCCGACTGGGTCAGCCGCCAGCAATTCCTGCTGCTCGGCTGAGCAAACCGCCCGCCGGCAGGGGCTGGGTGCCACTCCGACATCGGTAATGCTTACGCTACGCTCCTGATCAAACGCAGAGAGTGCTGACCTAATCGAGGAGACGGCTGGAGGGCAGTCATCATGGCGGACAGCAGTGAGCCCACGAGGGAAGAAAAGATCGCGGATGCTGTTCGGGCTGCTCCGGCCTATATAGCGGAGTCGGCGACGGTCGTCGACTGGGATATGACGACAGTTCTCCGAGAGGGGTCACCCGACTGGATCTGCGTGCCAACGCCTCGCGGAAGGCCCCAGCCGGCTCCGATGTGTCTCGACCCGACATTCCTCCAGTGGTTCATGGAGTTCGAACAGGGGAAAACGCCGACGATCGATCGGATAGGGATCTCCTACATGCTGCTGGGAGAAGTGGGCGCAGATTTCGATGATCCCAAGGCCGCTCAACCGCCTGAGGGCAAGGACTGGTATCACGCCGGGCCGCACGTGATGTTTGTCTTTCCTGAAGGCACGGGACGCATCTTGAACGGCTTGGGACACGACACGGCCTCGGGACTGCCGTATGTGCGGCCGATTCCAGGGGCTGAGCCTCTGCTCGTCGTTCCTATTGCCAAGCCGGGCGAGACAGCTTGCGGGTGCGCAAGCGGGTGCTCCTGCGGCTGCAACCCCTAAGCCGCTCCTTCACGCAGTGCGGTGACGGGCGCCGGACTGGCGGCACCTGCTGTGCCTAGCCGGCGGTGCATCAGGCACATCTGGTCGGCACGGGGTGCACTCCGACCAAGACGATGGTCGCCAGCGCGCGCCTCGCTTACCGACAAGGCCGACATCGTGAAGGGGATGGAAGCCGACGGCCACCGGGTCCTGCTGGCCGGCGACGGCATCAACGACGCCCCCGCGCTAGCTGCCGCGCACACCGGCGTCGCTATGGGCCGGGCAGGCTCCGACCTCGCCCTCGACACCGCTGACACCGTCGTCATGCGCGACGACCTGGCCACCATCCCGGCCGTCATAACCCTGTCGCGGCGGGCCCGCCGGGTGGTCACCGCGAACCTCGTCACCGCTGCCGCGATCATCACTGCCCTGGTCATCTGGGACCTAGCCGGGCACCTGCCCCTGCCGCTCGGCGTGGCCGGCCACGAGGGCTCTACCGTGATCGTCGGACTCAACGGCCTGCGGCTGCTGCGCGCCTCCGCATGGCGCAAGGCCCTCGGCGCGGGCGGGACAAAGTGAGCCGCCCCGCGAAAAAAGGCGGCTGTCCCGCTGGGTCCTCCCGGCCGCGGGCGGAACGCTGGCGGTTACCGTCGGGGCTCTGGTACAGCTCCGCCCTGTGGTACTCCAACGGCTACCGGGTACCGCACCTCTAGACCCCCTGACCGCTGTGGGGGATTAGCTGTTGTCCGCCCGCGGCAGGCCAAGCTGCGGCGGACGATCCGTACCCATGCCTCGACGCCAGCGCATCCTCCGCGTACTCAACGCCCGGAGCAACCACTCGGGTGAACCGGCGGCCCGTGGCTGAACGTCCTACAGGTATGGGCAAAACAGTATCGGGGGCCGGACCCGGGCCGTGAGCAGCAACGGGTCATGCAGCGAAGTCCGCCTCGCATTGGCGGTCTACGTGCTCGGCGCGATGGTGCCCGTCGACCGCGACGTGGTCGACCGCCACCTCGCGGAATGCGCCTTCTGCCGCGACGAGCTGGCTAGGTTCGCCGGCTTGCCCGCGCTGCTACGCAGGGTCCCCTCGCACGAGGCGTCAGCGCTCCTTGATGACGACACAACTACAAGCCGCCCCGGTGACCTGCCCTCAGGCCCGGCACTACGGCACCTGCTCGCCCAGGCGGGCCAGCACCGCCGTCGCTACCTGCGGACCCGCGTCGCGGCCGCGGTGGCCGCCGGTCTTCTCGCCGGCGCGGGCGTGGTCGTCGGCTGGCATGCGGCGCATCCATCCGCGCAACGGCCCGTCGCTGGCTCGGCGCCAGGGTGGGCTGTGACACCAGACACGGCCAACCCGCGCACGCATGTCAGCGCGACCGTGAGGTACGAGGCCCGGCCCTGGGGCCTTGTGCTGAGAACACAGGTAACGGGCATTCCGGTCGGCACGACGTGCCAGTTGGACGTCATCAGCGGGCAAGGGCAGGTGACGACCGCGGGAGGCTGGACTATCGCGAGCGGACGGGCGAACTGGTACCCCGCGTCCTCCCCGGTGCCGCCGCCGGACGTCCGCGGCTTCGCCGTCTCATCCGGCTCCAGGATCCTGGTAACTGTGCCGGTCGGTGCGCATGCCGACGTGCCCGCCACGCCCCGATCGGGTTTGCCAGGGTGACCTGCGGCGCCGGCGGAACCGGAGATCGGCCGTTGATCATCATCCGCTAGCCTGCCGTCGTTTGAACTCGGCGTCCGTCCTCTACGAGCTTCGGCGGTGGATACGGATACTGCTCCGGGCCGGTTCATGGGCCAGCTGCCGGGCGCGGCTGGCCCGCAAGTCCTGATACCTCACTGGGGGATCCTCGTACCTGACGCTGGTCGAAAGCTCCGTCCGCCAGCCGGGTCAGCCCTTCGGGGTGCGAGCGGTTATCCGGCACGGAACCGGGGTTTTCTCATCGAGGTGATAGCTCGCGCAGACCCGGTGGTAGCCGTCAGCGACCCACAGGGGGATCCCCTCGACCAGCAGCACAGGGGACAGTTTCCGGCCGGCCTTGACCTTGCCGAGGTCCTCGCTAACCTCCGAATCGTCGGGGCTCAGCAGCGGCAGGCCCGCGGCCCGCAGGATGTCCTTGGCGGCGTAGTGCTGCAGCGTTTGCTGTTTGCGTAGCGCCTTGACTAGCTTGGCTGCCGCAGCCGGCCCGATCAGCAAGGAGAGATAGGACTCGGCGGACGGGAAGTCCTGCGCTTCTGGCTCGTCTTTCCAGTGTTCGCTGGCCACAGATGCTCACGCTCCTCGCATCGGCCGCAGACCTTGTGCGCGTCCTGACTAAGGTTGCCCCGGTTTGACGGACAGGATGTGCGTCAAAGCGGATCAGGCTCAGACTTTATACTCCTGGGCTGCGCTTGCCGTGTGCCCGGACTTGCGCACGACCGTGGACGTCTTCGGGCGTCCAGGCCAGCCACGGCCGCAAGGCTCATGTTCCTCAGGAGAGCGATGGGGCAAGACCTAGACCGGGGCGCAGCCGAGGAGTGTGCTGCCGCGGCAGTGCCTCCGGCAGGCGTGAAGACGACGGTCGGCCCGTAAGAGGCGGATGGAGGATGGCCAATGCCCAGCCCCGCGTACTTCGATAGCTACAAGAATTTCGCGTTCAGCCGTGACGATGGCGTGCTCGTCCTGCGGTTCCACACCGACGGCGGCCCGCTGGTGTTCACGGGCCAGACACACCAGGACCTCCCGCCGGCGCTCGAGGAGATCTCACTGGATCGCGACAACAAGGCGATGGTCCTCACCGGGACCGGGGATTTCTTCATGAAGGAGATCGACGGCCCGAGCCTCGGCGAGATCTTTAAGCCGGCCGCGTGGGAGAAGACCCGGAGCGAGGGCGCCAAGGTGCTGCAGCGACTGCTCGACCTGCCCATGCCGGTGGTGGGCGTCGCCAACGGGCCCGCGATGATCCACTCCGAGTATCTCCTGCTGTCTGACATTCACATCGCGTCGGAACGCGCCGTGTATGGCGATTTTCCGCACCCGGCCTTCGGCATCACGGGCGGCGATGGCGTGCAGGTTGTCTGGGAAGAGGTCGCCGGGACGGCGCGGGCCAAGTGGCTACTGTGGACAGGGGAGAGCATCGACGCCCAGACGGCTCTGCAGTGGGGCGTCGTGAGCGAGGTCGTCGCTCACGACCGGGCCGTGGAACGCGGGATCGAGATCGCCCGCGGACTGGCCGCCAAGCCGGCGCTGTACCGGTCGCTGCAGAAGCAGACTCTGAACGTCAATCTGCGCCGCAGGATTACCCAGGATGTCCCGTTCGGCATGGCACTGGAAGGCCTCACCGCCGCCGACCAGCCGTACCAGCACCAGACCTGAGCCGCGACAAGAACTGGACGGGAACGGGGCCAGTTGAGGTGATCTCGGTCGCACCACCCAGGCCCGTTGCCTGCTCACTCCTTCGGTTACCCGCGTCGGCGGGCGGGGTATAAGACGCTATTAGATCTGCTGAGCCCACACTGTCGTTGATCTGAACGAGCAGAGTCTGGCCGACATGGTGATATCTATCCGGCAATATGCGCAGTCTGCGCCGAGGCATGCCGTCCCTGCGAACAAGCCTGCCGGGAGTTCGCAGACGTCCTGGGATAGGCGACCGACCTCCGGTCGCCGGCGGTCGCGGCAGGAGGAGAGGACGGGCTCCGAGCTTGAACCGGCGTGAGCTCAGACCAGCCAAGCGAAACCAAACGGACGGGGGACAGGAAGCATGACGACGATGCAGTCGGTGTCGACGCAAACGTCAAGCAGCAATATGCGGCGCGGCGGACATCTCTACATGCAGACCAACGAGGTCCAGAACGCCGTCATCCACTACCTCCGGTCGCCGAACGGCACCATCACCGAGGTGGACCGCGTGCCCACGGGCGGTGCTGGCTCTGGCCTGTACAAGCCGATCAGCGGCCAGGAGAGCGCGCCGAACGCGTTCGAGGGCGCGGCGAGCGTCATCATGACGCCTGATCACCGACTCCTGTTCACGACCAATGGCGGCGACAACTCGGTTTCCAGCTTCGCGGTGGGCGACAACGGCGAGATCACTCTGCTTGACGTCAAGCGGACCGGCAACATCGTCAGCGGACGCAGCGGTACCGCCAAGTCGCTGGCCTACGACCCCTCGTCGCGCACGCTGTTCGTGCTGCATTCTTTCGGGCCCGACCACCTTCGCCTCATGTCCGTCGACGGCGATGGCAAACTGACTGCCCGCCCGGAGCGGTACTCGGCGAACACACCGGACAAGCCCGAGCGGGTCCCGACACTGGCCGTGCTGTCTCCGGACGGCAAGTTCCTCATCGTCGGCACGACGTTCGATCAGCTTCCGCATGCGAACCCTGACGGCTCGCCGATCATCTGGGTCAAGGGGCCTGACGGCCAGCCGAAGTCAATCGCGTCCAACGCGCCGGACCCGGACGGCCTGGTGCTGTACCCGGTCGCCAGCGACGGCTCGCTAGGCGCGCCAACCTTCAACGACGCAGGCGGCGCCTCACCGTTCTTCCCAGCGTTCCTGAACAACCGCCCAGATCACTTCGTGATCGGCGAGGCGGTCGGCGATGGCTTGGTCATGGGCACTATCGACAGCGGCGGGCGGATCGACATTAGCCCGGTCGTCCAGCTCGACACCAGCTCAGGCAGGCCCTCGGAACTGTGCTGGCTCTCCATCTCGCCCGATGACCAGTACGTCTTCGCGACGAGCTTCGGGTACAGCTACCTGAGCAGCTTCCGCATCAACGGCGACGTCCTGTCCGTCGCCAAGGACCCGGCCAGCCCGAAGGTTCCCGGCGACGGGACCTTCAGGGCGCTGAACGGGAGCGTGAGCAGCGGTCCCAGCGACAACTGGATGTCGCCGGACGGCTCGTACCTGTACCAGATCTACGGCAACGCCTCGAAGCTCATGGGTTACGCCGTCCAGCCGGACGGGTCGCTCAGCGAGGTCACCAGTGCGGCGATTCCCTACAACAGTCCGCAGGGCCTGGCCGGCTTCTGATCCGCCCCCGGGGCCTCAAGGCGGGGAGGAGGACGGACCGTGCACCTGACGCCCAAGGAGTACGACAAGCTCCTGATCTACATGCTGGCGGAGGTCGCGCTGAAGCGGCAGGAGAAGGGGCTCAAGCTCAACCATCCCGAAGCGGTCGCCGTGATCTCGGCCGCCGCGCTCGACGGCGCGCGAGCGGGGAAGACGCTCGATGAGGTCATGACGTCGGCGAGCCAGGTGCTGACCCGGGCTGACGTGATGGACGGAGTGCCGGAGATGATCTCCCGCGTCCAGCTTGAGGCCGTTTTCGAGGACGGGAGCCGGCTGATCACGGTGCATTCGCCTATCCAGTAGCCGGCTCCTGCCCAGCGCCCGAGTTACGGAGACAGCGCGAAGGAGGCAGCGCAGTGAACACTCCCGTTGGCGGCTACGTCCTGGCGGCAGCTCCGATCACCATCAACTCAGGCCGGCCGCGAACGACGCTGGCCGTGCGCAACACCGGCGACCGCCCGATCCAGGTTGGCTCTCACTTCCACTTCTTCGAGGTCAACCGGGTCCTGGAGTTCGAGCGGGAACTCGCGTTCGGCCTGCGGCTGGACATCCCGGCCGGTACCGCGATCCGCTTCGAGCCTGGGGACGAGAGGGAGGTGACGCTGGTGCCCTTCGGCGGGAAGCGGCGCGTGCACGGCTTCAACAACCTCGTCGACGGCTGGACCTCGATGGACGGCGCCTATCGCCCGCGCGCGGCACGGGCCATCCGCCTCGCCCAGGAGTACGGCTTCAAGTCCGCACACCACGCCAGCGCCCGGGGAGCGGGAGCGAAGCACCATGACTGAGATCTCCCGCCAGGAGTATGCCGGCTTGTTCGGGCCGACGGTCGGCGACAAGATCCGCCTCGGCGACACCGGGCTGTTCATCGAGATCGAGCGGGATCTGCGCGTGCTGGGCGACGAGGCCATCTATGGCGGCGGCAAATCGCTCCGGGACGGCATGGGCGTCAATAACCAGCTCACCAGCGAAGGCGGCGCGCTCGACCTGGTGATCACCAACGTCACGGTGCTCGACGCCGTCCTCGGAGTCGTCAAGGCCGACGTCGGCGTGAAGGACGGCCTCATAGTCGGCGTCGGCAAGGCCGGCAACTCCGCCACGATGGACGGCGTAACCCCCGGCCTCGATGTCGGCCCGGCCACCGACGCCATCTCCGGTGAGAAGCTGATCCTGACAGCGGGCGGCATCGACACTCATGTCCACTTCCTCGCGCCGCAGCAGATCTATACCGCGCTCAGCGGCGGCCTCACCACCCTGTTCGGCGGCGGCGTCGGGCCGACCGACGGGGCGGCCGGCACCACGGTCACCTCCGGGCCGTGGCACATCGCCATGATGCTGCGCTCGATCGAGGACCTGCCCGTTAACTTCGGGATCCTCGGCAAGGCCTCGGCGGGCGAGGCGGCCGTCGCCGAGCAGATCCGCGCCGGCGCTGCCGGGCTGAAGCTGCACGAGGACTGGGGCGCCGCGCCGGCGGTCATCCGCTGCTCCCTCTCGGTGGCCGACGACATGGACGTACAGGTCTGCATCCACTCCGACACCCTGAACGAAGCCGGATTCGTCGAGGACACGATCGCCGCGTTCGACGGGCGCACCATTCACACCTTCCACAGCGAGGGCGCTGGCGGCGGGCATGCACCGGACCTGCTCAAGGTCACCGGCGAGGAGAACGTGCTGCCGAGCTCGACCAACCCGACACTGCCGTTCGGCATCAACACTCAGGCCGAGCTCTTCGACATGATCATGGTGGTGCACAACCTGAACCCGGCGGTTCCCTCGGACGTGGCCTTCGCCGAGAGCCGGGTCCGGGCGGAGACGATCGCCGCCGAGAACGTGCTGCACGACCTGGGCGCCATCTCCATGTTCTCCAGCGACTCCCAGGCCATGGGGCGCATCGGCGAGAACTGGCTGCGGGTCATGCAGACCGCCGACAGCATGGCCAGGAGCCGCGGCAAGCTGCCCGAGGACGCCGCGGGCAACGACAACTTCCGCGTCCTGCGCTACGTCGCGAAGATCACCATCAACCCGGCGATCGCGTCCGGGACCGCGAGCACCATCGGCTCAGTCGAGCCTGGGAAGCTAGCCGACCTCGTCCTCTGGGAGCCAGCGTTCTTCGGCGCCAAGCCCAAGCTCGTGATCAAGGGCGGCCTGATCAACTGGGCACTGATGGGTGACGTGAACGCCTCCGTCGCGACAGCCGAGCCTATGATTTACCGGCCCATGTTCGGCGCCCTCGGCCTGGCCCTCCCGCAGACCTGCGTGAGCTTCGTCTCGCGCGCGGCGTACGACGACGGGATTGCCGATCGGCTCGGGCTACAGCGGCAGGTCAGGCCGGTCGAGCGGACCAGGACCATCACGAAGCGTGACCTGATCCGCAACGACGCCCTGCCGCGCATCGATGTCGATCCCGAAACCTTTGCGGTGAAGGCTGACGGCGTGCACGCGACGGTGCCTCCCGCCGAGTCGATAAGCCTGAACCGGCTCATGTTCTTCAGCTAGCCATGGCTATTCGCGACGGCAGCCTCAACGCCGATCTGGCGCTAATCCGGGTGCCCGCAATCCTCGGCAACGCGGCCGACGAACCGTGGCGCAGCCGCCTGACCGGTGCCCGCATCGATGTGCTGCGCCTCGATCAGGCCGAGGCGCAGAAGAGCCGCCTGCGCAAGGCAACCGAGGGCGGTACCGACGTCGCGATCGCCCTGGACCGGGGAGTGCAGGTCCGCGACGGCGATGTCCTGGCCTGGAACGGGGCCGCCCGCGCCGCTGTCGTCGCCCGCATCGACCTGAATGACGTGCTCATCATCGACCTCACCGGACTCGCGGCCGAACCTGGCGAGGTAGCTATGGCTACCTGCGTCGAGCTTGGGCACGCGCTCGGGAATCAGCACTGGCCGGCGGTGATCAAGGGCACGCGCGTCTACGTCCCGCTGACGATCGCCAAGACCGTAATGGCCTCGGTGATGAAGACACACGCCTTCGACGGCATCAGCTACGGCTTCGCTCGCGGCGCCGAGGTCATTCCGTACCTGGCACCGCACGAGGCCCGGCGACTCTTCGGAGCCGCCGAGGGGCACGAGCACATCGGCGCGCCGGGGAACTGGGCGCCGTGAGCATCGGCCGGTCCATGCGCCTGCTCCAGTTCGGGGACTCCCTCCTGCCGGTTGGGTCGTTCTCGTTCTCTAACGCCCTCGAGGCAGCGGTCCAGGAGGGCGAGGTCCGGGACGCCGCCACCCTGACCGAGTACGTGCGCACCGTCACCCGACGGGCCGCGACATCAGACGGAATCGCGCTCCTGCACGCACACCGCGCCGCCCGCGCCAACGACATGGACCAGATCAGACACGCCGACCACGCAGTCTTCGAACGGAAGCTCGGCGAGGAAATGCGGACCATGACGGTCCGGATGGGCCGCAAGCTCGCCGAGGTCGCGGAGACGACAGTCCGGGCCCCGATGCTCAGCTGCTGGCTCGCCCAGGTGCGTGACAGCCTCACGCCGGGCACCTACCCCGTCGGCCTCGGCATCCTGATGGCCGAGCTCGGATCCCCGGAAGAAGACGCCGTCGCCATCCACCAGTACGGCATGGCGATGACAACCCTCAGCGCCGCGCTGCGCCTGATGCGACTCGACCACCGCCAGGCCCAGGCCATCCTCTACGCCGTCAGCGCCGACGCCGAAGGTGACTATGCCGACATCCGCGACACGGTGCTGGACGACATGGCGAGCTTCGCGCCGATGGCCGACATCCTCAGCGCCATCCATGTCAAGTCAACCGTTCGCATGTTCATGAGCTGAGGTGAGGTTGTGAAACGGACTACCCGGATCGGCGTCGGCGGCCCAGTTGGCTCCGGCAAGACGGCACTCGTCGAAGCCATGACGCCCCAGCTCCTCGCCATGGGCCTGCAGGTCCTGATCGTCACCAACGACATCGTGACCACCGAGGACGCCAAGCACGTGCAGCGCGCCCTCACGGGCGTCCTGGCCGCAGACCGCATCGTCGGCGTCGAGACCGGCGCCTGCCCGCACACTGCCGTCCGCGAGGACCCGAGCATGAACCTGGCCGCGGTCGAGGAGATGGAGCAGCGGTTCCCCGACGCCGACGTGGTCCTGATCGAGAGCGGCGGGGACAACCTCACCCTGACCTTCAGCCCGGCCCTGGTCGACTTCTTCATCTACGTGATCGACGTGGCAGCCGGGGACAAGATCCCGCGCAAAGACGGCCCGGGGATCTCGCAGTCGGACATCCTCGTCATCAACAAGATCGACCTCGCTCCCTACGTGGATGCGAGCCTGGCCGTGATGGAAGCCGACTCCCGGCTCATGAGGGCAGGCAAGCCGTTCGTTTTCACTAACTGCCGCACGGGCGACGGCGTTCCGGATGTCGTCTCGCTTATCCGGCACAACGTGCTCTTCGATGTGCCATCCGCGGGGGAGGCGGCGCGGTGACCCTGCTGGACGCGCCCGAGCTGGCTCCGTACCGGGACGAGCCGGCGCAGCTGCCCAGCGGATCACCGGGCAAGAACGGGCTCCTCAACTTGGCCTTCGCGCGCGATGGCGACCGGTCTGTGCTGGCGCGCATTGACCGGCGAGCACCGCTGCACGCCCAGCAGGCGCTGTACTGGGACGAGCACCTGCCGGGCCTGCCGTGCGTGTACATCATCACGACCTCGGGCTGCGTTCTGCAGGGCGACCGCCTGCATATCGCCGTCACGGTCGGCCCCGGCGCGATGGCCCACGTCACAACGCAGTCGGCCACGAAGATCCACCAGATGGACGCGAACTTCGCCGCCCAGTCGCACCAGCTCACGCTGGGGGACGACGCCTATCTCGAGCTGCTGCCTCGTCCGGTCATCCCGCACCGGCACTCGCGATTCGTCACTCACACCCAGGCAACGGTCGCCGGCAGCGCCACGCTGCTCAGCGCCGAGATCCTGCTGCCCGGCCGCAAATACCACGGCGACGGCGAGCTCTTCGAATACGACCTGTACTCCTCGGTCGTGACAGCAACCCGGCCGGATGACACACCGCTGTTCACCGAGAAGCTCGTCGCGCAGCCGCGGCACCAGCCAGTCCGGCAGATCGGGGCGATGGGGAAATTTGATGTCTTCGCGAACGTGACCCTGGTAACACCACGGCACCATGCTGACCGGATCTTCGAGCAAGCCGGCGCCGGCGCCGACGCGGAGTGCATGGCGGGTGCGAGCCGCCTGCCGGGCGATGCCGGACTCAGCTACAAGGTGCTCGGGACCAAGACGGCAGCCGTCCAGTCCAAGGTCCGGACGTTCTGGGCTCTGGTCCGCCAGGAGGTGGCCGAGGCGCCGATACCGCCAGCGCGCCTGTGGGGGTTATCGCATCACGCCGGGCCCGGCGTGATGCGATAAGGCCATGGAGATCCGGGAGCTGCGCGCCTTCGTGGCAGTCGCCGAGGAAGGCGGGATGTCCGCGGCGGCCCGGCGTCTGCACATCAGCCAGTCTGCGCTGTCGCAGACAATCCAGTCGCTGGAACGGCAGCTTGGAGCGCAACTGCTAGTCCGGGACCACGCGGGAGCGCGGCCGACCGATGCCGGGAAGGTGCTCCTGCGGGAGGGCCGCGCGCTGATCGACCATCATGACCGCGTGCTGGCCGCCATTTCTGGCGCGGCAGCCACGGCGAGTGAGCTGCGGATTGGCGTGCCGCTGGAGTTCCCGCCCGACGTGCTGCCCGCGGCGCTCGCTGAGCTGGCGGCGGTTCATCCAGGTACTCGGGTTGATGTCCGGCATTTCTCCAGCGCGGCGCAGCTGGCGGCGCTACGGGCCCGCGGCCTCGACCTGGCGCTGGTCCGGGACCGCCCGGCCGACCCTGCCTTCGACGCCGTGCTGGCCGTCACCGAAGCCATGGGCGTCATCATCGCCGACGCGCGCTCGGGGGAGATCGCCGAGTCAAGTGGCGTGCAGCTGCACAAGCTCGCGAGCCTGACCTGGATCGGGTTCCCTCGATCCGACGCGCCCGCCTGGCACGACCAGGTCACCGCCACACTGCGGGGACATGGCATCGACACTGCAAACCAGGGTGACTATGACGGCCCCGTTACCTCAGAAGTGAAGCTCGCCGCCGTCGGCACCGGCCGGGCGTTCGCGCTGGCCTCGCCGACCTGGGCGCAGCCGCTACCCGACGGCATACGCTGGCATCCGCTTATCGGTGACCCGATCGTCCGCCGGACCTGGGCCGTCTGGCACGCCGACTCACGACAGCGTGACCTGGCCACGCTCGTCGCCGCGCTTGATGCCACGAGCGGGCCGGCCATCGGCCGGCCCGCTCCCTAGATCGCGCGAACGTCAGACCGCCATGCGGCCGCCATCGACCGGCAGGATGGCGCCATGCACGTAGGCGGCGTCATCGCTGGCGAGATAGGTGATCGCGGCGGCGATGTCCTCCGGCAGGCCGGGCCGGCCGTGCGGGGTGGTGGCGGCGAGCTGGTCCAGAGCCTCGCCCATTGCGGCGGTGCCTTCAGTGCGGGTCGGGCCAGGGCTGACGGCGTTGACGCGGACGCCCGAGGGGCCGTACTCGGCGGCCCACGCCTTGGTCAGCAGGACCAGCGAGGCCTTGCTTGAGCCGTACAGCGCCATCCCGGCCTGGCCGAACTGGGCGACCATCGTGGTGACGTTGATGATCGCTCCCTTGCCGCGCGCGGCCATCGCCGGCGCGAGCTCAGCCACCAGGAAGAACGGCACCTTGACGTTGACGGCGTAGACGGAATCGAAGTCAGCCTCCGTGGCCGCTTCGGTGGGGCCGAACGGGAAGATTCCGGCGTTGTTAACGAGAATGCCGACGTGGCCGCCGCCCAGGTCGACGGCCTGGCGCGCCAGGTCCCGCGCGCTTGCCTCGTCGCCAAGCGAAGCGGCGATGAAGTCGGCCTTGCCGCCATTCGCGCGAATCTGATTCACTACTTCTTCGCCGCGCGCTGCGTCGCGCCCGGCGATAATGACGTGTGCCCCGCGCGCCGCCAGGTCGGCGGCAGTAGCCCGGCCGATGCCGCTGTTGCCGCCGGTGACCAGAGCCGTAGAGCCATGGAGAGTTGAAGTCACGAGTTGCGTCCTTTGTCTTGATGACCGACGCCCTGGCCGGTCGAGCGGTTGATCTTGCTGACGGGCAGGCAGCCCGCCGAAGACGGCCGGCGTCTCGGCCGGCCGGTCGCTCCAACGAAGACCCGAGGATCGGTATTGCGAGTCAGCTCACGCTCTTAACGCTGACGTCTATAAGCCTCGCTTCTACCCACGCAGCTGCTGACGTTCCCCAACAGATGCCTCAGTGTCCAGCGCACCGGGATCGCCTTCACCGCGCACAAGCTGAGGCTCACGCATGCCACCGGTTTCCGCAGCGACGGGCCGATCGAGGTCGTCGCCCGGCTGCTGACGCAGCGCGGTTAGCAAGACAGACGGAGGCCGGGCCGCGCATTGAGTCATCGCCTACTTCGATGACCTGGCTGCCGGACTCCGGATGCGCAAGCGCAATTGCCATCTACGGCGGAGGCGCAAAGGATCGAGCCGCAGCCCATCGGATCCCGAACAGTCCGGACAGGCATCCGTGCCTCGGTCTGCACGCTGGGATTGGCCCTCGGTCGCAGCATCTCGTCCGGGGCCGAAGCGGCGAGCTCGGGCAGCGCCGGGCCGCGGTCCCGCCGGGCCTCCAGGTCGCGCAGCTCCGCATCGAAGCCCATCCG
>DASXKI010000207.1:0-4084 GCA_036496945.1 Streptosporangiaceae bacterium
TGGCCTGGCTCCGCCGGACGCGGTGGTTGGGTTTGTGGATCAGGTTCGTGCTGATCTCGCCGGCGTGACCTCGGTTGCTGGGGGGCCGCCTAGTGTGGCCAGTGTGGTTGTGGTGTGTGCACCGGCCGAGGTGCTTGACGCGGTCGACGTGTGGGGACCGGTGCCGTCGCTCCGGCTGATGCGGGCGGTCAAGGATCGGTTCGATCCGGAGCACCGGATGGCGCCCGGCCGGTTCGCGGGAGGGATCTGATCATGGCGGACGACATAGGCGCCGTCGATCCGATCGCTCACAGCGCGCCTGCCAGCAGCGCGCTCGACCCGGACGGCTCGCTGCGGGATCTGGCGAGCGACTGCGTGCACTGCGGCTTCTGCCTGCCGGCCTGCCCCACCTACCAGTTGTGGGGCGAGGAGATGGACTCTCCGCGGGGCCGGATCCACCTGATCACGCAGATCCTGGACAGCGGCCACGGCACTGCGGCTGCGGCCGAGCACTTGGACCGGTGCCTCGGCTGCATGGCCTGCGTCACCGCCTGCCCATCCGGTGTGCAGTACAACCAGCTCATCGAGGCCGCCAGGACCTGGGCCGACGACGACGCAAGACCGCGAACTGGCAGCGGTGAGGGAGTGACGACGGCCCCGTTCCCAGCAAGATCGTGGCGGGAACGGGCGGTGCGGAGCGCCATCTTCACCACGTTCCCGTATCCAGCCCGGCTGCGGGCGGCCCTTGGGCCGCTCCGGGTCGCCCAGCTCACAGGACTGGACAAGCTGGCGGCCCGCAGCAAGCTCCTGGAGCGCCTTGTGCCCGAAGCCGCCGCCGCCCTGGCCATCGCGCCTGGCCGGGCCGCTGGGCGCGGCCGCCCGCTCGCGCGCCGCCGATCCGTCCTGCCGGCCAGGGTCCCGGCTAGGGGCGAGCGCAGGGCCGTCGTCGGCATGCTGACCGGCTGTGTCCAGCAGGTGCTCTTCCCGCAGGTCAACGCCGCGACTGCGCGAGTGCTCGCGGCCGAGGGGTGCGACGTCATCGTGCCGCCCGGTCAGGGGTGCTGTGGCGCGCTGTCGCTGCACGGCGGGCGGCACAGGGAGGCGGCGGGGTTCGCTCGGGCGACGATCGCTGCGTTCGAGCGTGCGGGCGTCGATGCCGTCGTGGTGAACGCCGCTGGCTGCGGCTCGGCAATGAAGGAGTACGGGCAGGTGCTTGCCGGTGACTCGGCCTGGGCCGGTCGGGCCGCGGCGTTCAGCGCCAAGGTACGAGACTTCAGCGAGTTCCTCGCCGAGCTTGGCCCGGTCGCCCCGCGGACGGAGCTGAGCCTGACCGTCGCCTACCACGATGCCTGCCATCTCGGCCACGCCCAGCGAATCACAGCGCAGCCGCGCAGCCTGCTGGCCGGCATCCCCGGCCTCGTGCTAGCCGAGATCCCCGATGGCGCCACGTGCTGCGGCTCGGCCGGAATCTACAACCTGGTCCAGCCCGTTGCCGCGGCCGAGCTTGGTGCTCGCAAGGCTCGCAACGTTGCCGTCACAGGTGCTGACCTGCTGGTCTCGGCCAACCCAGGCTGCTCGCTGCAGATCGCCCAGGCCCTGGCCACGGCCGGACGGCCGATGCCCGTCGCCCACATCGCGGAGGTTCTCGACGCCGCCATCGACGGCCGGCCGGCTCATGAGCTGCTAGCTGGCGCATAACGCAGCCCGACCGGCGACAGGCCAGCGAGCCAGCTGGCCGACAGCTCGCCGGCAGCGACGATATCGGCAGGACCGGTAAGCAGGCTGGCCGTGCCACTCGGGGTGACGGCCAGTTTGCCGCCGGGAACGTGGACGGTCCACGGCAGGCCTGGCCCGGCCGGCCACTCGCCCACTGCGACCGCGGCCGCCACGGCCGCGGCCACAGCACCGGTGCCGCACGATAGTGTCAGGCCCGATCCGCGCTCGTGGACGCGCATCTCGATCTCGTGATCGCCGACCGGCCGTATGACCTCGACATTGGCGCCGCCGGTAAGCTCTGCGGGCGCTAGCACCAGCGGATCGGTCAGGTCCACCGCCGCCACCGGCTGATCAATCATGCAGGCCAGGTGCGGATTGCCTACCGAGATTGCCAGTCCCGCCAGCTGCTGATCGCCGGCCTGCGCGACTCCGTCGCCGAGGACGACGGCAGCGCCCATATCCACCGTGAACTGCCCATCGGCCTCGGCCCGCACCAGTCTCGTTCCGGCCCTGGTCGCAACGGCCAGCTCCGGCCCGGCTGCGAGCCCCTCCTCGAGCAGGTACTTCGCGAAAACCCTGACCCCATTGCCGCACATCTCCGCAAGGGTGCCATCAGCATTCCGGTAATCCATGAACCACTCGGCCTGCTGCTCCTGCGCGTCGGGGCCAGCCATTGCGGTCCGGACAACCCGGAGCACACCATCGCCCCCCACCCCAAAATGCCGGTCGCACAAGCGAGACACCAGCTCAGGCGCGAGGTCGAGCTGGCCATCGGGATCAGGCAAGATCACAAAGTCATTGCCAGTCCCATGCCCCTTAGCAAACCGCATGGTCCCGATGCTATCCACCGCCCGCCGCGAGGGGTTCGGCCGCGAGCGGGCTACGGCAGCCGTGGTCGCCGTTGTGGTTGAGGTTGTCCCGGTCGGCGGTCGATGGCGGAGTTGGTCTCGTGCCGTTTCGTGTGGCACGGGACCGACTCTGCCGTCGGCCGCTATCCCACGACGCCGTCGGCCGCTAGCCCACGACGGCAAGGGCGCGGTCAACCAGATCGGCGCCAGCGGGGATCCACTGAACGCGCGGGTCGCGGCGGAACCAGGATTCCTGGCGGCGGACGAACCGGCGGGTGGCCTGGATCGTCTGCGCGGCCGCCTCGTCCTCTGACCAGTCGCCGGACAGGAACTTCAGGACCTGGGCGTAGCCGAGTGCCCGGCTGGCCGTCCGGCCGTCGCGGAGTCCGGCGGCGTCCAGTCGCCGGACCTCGTCGAGGAGACCAAGCCGCCACATCCTGTCGACCCGGTCGGCGATCCGCTGGTCGAGTTCGGGCCGGGGTACCGCGACGCCTAGCTGGATCACTGGGTAGACGGACTCATACTCAGGCAGCGTCGCGCTGAATGGCCGCCCGGACACTTGGATCACCTCGAGCGCCCTGACGATGCGGCGCCCGTTCCCCTGCAGGATGGCCGCGGCGGCGACCGGATCGAGGACCGCCAGCCGGGCGTGCAGCGGAGCGGGTCCGACTTCGCTGAGCTCGGCCTCCAGCCCCGCCCGCACCGCCGGGTCGGTGCCGGGGAACTCCAGGTTGTCGATCGCGGCCCTGACATACAAGCCGGAGCCGCCTACGAGGATCGGCGTCTTGCCGCGACCGCGGATGTCGTCGATTGCCTGCCGCGCTAGCTGCTGGTATTCGGAGGCGCTGGCCGCCTGGGTGACCGGCCAGATGTCCAGCAGATGATGGGCTATCCCGGCACGCTCGGGCACGGCCAGCTTCGCCGTGCCGATGTCCATGCCCTGGTAGAGCTGCATGGAATCGGCGTTCACTACTTCGCCGCCAAGCGTGCGCGCGAGGGCCAGCGAGAGTTCAGACTTACCAGCCGCCGTCGGCCCCACGACCGCGATTACTGGCCTTAGCATTGCATCAGTGTGGCAGCGCCGGGTATGGCCCTGCACATGTGAGGTGGCCAGATAAGCAGATAAACCGCCCGGGTCTTTGGGGGAACCATGACGTACACCGATGACCTCGACACGCCGAGCGAGGAAGACGAATTCGACAGCGACGACGAATTCGAAGACGAGGACGAGGACGAGGAGATCGACCTCGATGACGAGTACGACGACGACGAGTACGACTTCGATGATGATGACGATGACGATGACGATGACGACGAGGACGAGCCCGAGTCAGCAGGCTAAGAGTCCCGTCATATGACACCCCGTCACAGCTGACGAGGCTCCGGCGTTCGTCAGCCAGCCGCGCGGAGGGACGGCATCCCCAGCAGGACTGAGCTGCCAGCCGCGGTACCGCTCCCCGATCCGGCGAGTCGCGCCGCCCAGGCGTCCCCACCACGAGTGCGCCGGACGCTCCTGGGAGATCCGTCAGCGAGCAGATAAT
>DASXKI010000208.1:0-8500 GCA_036496945.1 Streptosporangiaceae bacterium
ACCCCACCGAGGTGTCGTGGGGCTCGATGATCAATCAGGCGCTCAACCAGGGCGCGGTCACCAGCGGGGCGTGGTGGTTCATCGTGCCGCCTGGCGTTGCCATCCTGATCGTCGTGCTCGGATTCACGCTGATCGGCCGCGCGGTGGAGAACATTCTCAACCCTAGGATGGCGAGGTAACGTGGCCACTCCGCTACTCCAGGTACGCGACCTTGCGGTCACCTACCGCAGCGGTGACAAGCCCGTACGGGCGGTGCAAGCGGTCAACTTCACCCTGAACGCCGGCGAGACCCTGGGCATGGCAGGCGAGTCCGGCTGCGGAAAGACCACAGTGGCGCTCAGCCTGCTGAGATTGCTGCCGCCGACCGCGACACTGAGCGGGCAGATCCTGTTCAGGGGCGACGATGTGGTCAGCCTCGGCTGGCAGAAGCTGCGCGCGGTCCGCTGGGCCGGGGCGTCCGTCGTCTTCCAGGGCGCGATGAGCTCGCTCAATCCCGTGCAAACGATCGGCGACCAGATCCGCGAGCCCATCCTGCTGCACGAGAACGTGGCCAGGCGCGAGGCGGACACGCGAGTGGCGGACTTGCTGGACAGCGTCGGCGTACTGGCGCGCAGGAGCGCGAGTTACCCGCACGAGTTGTCGGGCGGTCAGCGGCAGCGCGTGATGATCGCGATGGCGCTGGCCTGCCAGCCCGACCTGATCATCGCCGACGAGCCGACCACGGCGCTGGACGTCATCGTGCAGGCGCAGATCCTGAAGTTGCTCACCGACCTGGTGCGGGACAGCAACATCGGCATGATCATGATCAGCCATGACCTGTCCGTGCTCGCCGAAACCTGCGAGCGGCTAGCCGTCATGTACGCGGGTCGGCTGGTCGAGCTCGGCCCTGCGCGCGACGTGCTGGCCGGGCCGGCGCATCCATACACCGGGATCTTGTCCCGTGCATTCCCGCAGACTGGCGATCCGGCGTCACGGTTCGCGCCCGCCGGGCTGCCTGGCGAGCCGCCTGATCTGCGGTCTGACCTGGCCGGCTGCCAGTTCGCGCCGCGCTGCCCGGTGGTGATGGACGAGTGCCGTACCCGCGACATCGAGTTGTGGCCCTCGGGCCCACAGCGAGAAGCGGCGTGCATCATGGTGCTCGAACCTGCGACACCGGGCACGGCATCAGACACTGACGATGCCAGCGCCGCCGGAAGCAGCAGCCCAGCCGGAAGCAGCAGCCCAGCCGGAAGCAGCAGCGCAGCCGGAGACAGCAGCGCAGCCGGAAACAGCAGCGCAGCCGGAAACAGCAGCGCAGCCGGAAACAGCAGTGCAGCCGGAAGTGGGCCGGCCGCGGCGGCGGCCGCGCCGCCGTCGGCCCCCGTGCTGGTCGACAACGCTCCGGTTCTTGAGGTCCGCAATCTCAGCGTCGTGTACCCGGCCAGCCGCAACCGCGGGCCAGCGCGCGCGGTGGACGGCGTGAACCTCAGCATCGGGCGCGGCGAGATCGTAGCGCTGATCGGGGAGTCCGGCTGCGGCAAGAGCACGCTAGCCCGGGCACTCGTCGGGCTCATCCGCCCAACCGGCGGCGAGGTCAGCTACGAGGGTAACGGCCTGCGGTACTCAAGCGCGGCGCTGACGGAGTACCGGCGGCACGTGCAGCTTGTGCTACAGGATCCCGCGGGCGCCCTGAACCCGCGGCAGAACGTGTTTGACAGCGTCGCCGAGGGACCCAGGCTGCATGGCATGCGCGCAGGGCTCCATGAACGGGTCCATGCATCGCTGTCGCGCTGCGGGTTGCGGCCACCAGAGCAGTTCATTGCCCGCTATCCGCACGAGCTTTCCGGCGGCCAGCAGCAGCGGGTCGTGATCGCCGGGGCCTTGGCGCTTGACCCGTCAGTGATCATTGCGGACGAGCCAGTCTCCTCGCTGGATGCGTCGGTCCGAGGCGAGATACTCAAGCTCATCCTGAATCTGCGCGACCAGTTGTCGCTGTCGGCCCTCATCGTCAGTCATGACCTGGGCGTGGCCTGGAATATCGCCGACCGGGTGGCGGTCATGTACCTCGGCCGCATCGTCGAGGTCGGCTCTGTTCCCGACGTGCTGCTCCGCCCACAGCACCCGTACACCCAGGCGCTCATCTCGGTGCTACCGGACTCGCGGCAGGACCAGCCGCGCACAATCCTGCCCGGCGAGCCGCCCGACCCGACGGCGATACCATCCGGCTGCCGGTTCCACCCGCGCTGTCCCCGGCTCGCCGCACTAGACCCAGGCGATTCGCGCGGCGACCTGTGCCGCCGTCACGACGTTCCGGTGCTAGCGGCCGGGTCGGCGGGCCGGACCCTGATTGCCTGTCACCTGGCGGACGTGGCCACGGCGGCGACGACTCCGCTCCTCGTTCCCACAATAGGAGGAGACGAATCTCCGTGAACCATGCGGAAACGGTCGCCCGGCCGACCTCACTTGCCCGCCCGCCGGCATTGCGGCCAGGGGACCGGGTGGCGGTGCTGTCCATATCGAGCCCGGCTGATCCCGCAGGCCTGGCCATCGGCCTGGATGCGCTCCGATTCGCCGGCCTTGAGCCGGTGCTCTACCCGTCGGCGCACGACCAGGGCAGCATGCGCACGTATCTGGCCGGCGATGACGCCATGCGGGTCGCCGACCTGCACGCTGCGCTCACCGATCCGAGCATTGCCGGGATCATCTTCGCAACCGGCGGATCTGGTTCGCAGCGCACGCTCGAGGCCATCGACCTGAGCGTTGTCCCGCGACAGGCGCCGAAGGTCCTGGCCGGTTACTCCGACGTCACCGCGGTGCTTGAAGCCGTGGGCCGCAAGCTGGGGTGGGCGTCTCTACTGAGCCCGATGGTTACCTCGCAAGGCCCGACCGCGCACTACTCATTCGCGTCGATGCTGCGGGCCCTGATGCACCCGGAGCGGGCGACGCAGATCAGCTATCCCCAGGCGGCTACGGTCGTTGGCGGGACAGCGCGCGGTATCACCATGGGCGGCAACCTGACTCTGCTGACGTCTTCGCTCGGCACCGACACATCGTGGCCGGCCGAGGGCTGCATCCTGCTGATCGAAGATGAGCATGAAGAGGAGTACCGCCTCGACCGGATGCTCACCCAGCTTCGGCGTTCCGGATACTTGCGCGGCGTAGCCGGAATCATCGCCGGCACGTTCGTCAACTGCGGTGAGCCGGAACTCATCCAGGCGGTCCTCACTGAACGGCTCGGCGACCTCGGTGTGCCGATGATTGCCTGGGCCAATGTGGGCCACGGGGGCTACTTCCAGACGTTTCCGATCGGGATCGCGGCCGAGTTGGACGCGGACGCCAAGACGCTGCGCTTGCTTGATGCACCGCTGCGTCCCGCGGATGAGGTCACCGGCGGGACGGTGCGCGCGTGAAGATCCTCATCTCCGCCGACATGGAAGGCGCGACCGGCGTCACCTGGCCTGCCGACGTGGAGCCAGGGACTGAGCAATGGCAGCGCTGCCGGCGGATGTTCACCTCGGACGTCAATGCCGCAGTCGCCGGGTTCCTGGACGGCGGCGCCGACGAGGTCCTGATCAACGAGGCGCACGCAACGATGCGCAACCTGCTGCTGGAGGACCTCGACCAGCGTGCTGTCATGCTCACCGGCCGGCACAAGGACCTGAGCATGGTCGAAGGCATCCAGCACGGCGATGTGGACGGCGTCGCGTTCGTCGGCTACCACGCCGGAGCCGGAGCCGAAGGCGTACTGGCGCATACCTACTTGCCTAACTCGATCACGGCTGTCCGGGTTAACGGCGAGCCCGCCAGCGAGGGCCAGCTCAATGCTTACGTGGCCGCCCAGTACGGGGTACCC
Source organism: Streptosporangiaceae bacterium (assembly GCA_036496945.1). GTDB lineage: Bacteria > Actinomycetota > Actinomycetes > Streptosporangiales > Streptosporangiaceae > JAJYUU01. Next base: position 3,833 of record DASXKI010000208.1, read on the forward strand.
GTCGTGCTGGTCACCGGCGATGACCGCGCCTGCGCTGACGCGGCGACCTACGCGCCGAATGCCCCCGCGGTCGCGGTCAAGGACTGCACCAGCCGGTACGCGGCCGTCTGCCGCACGCCGGCGGTGACCGCCGCAGCGATTCGGTCCGCGGCGAAACAGGCAGCCGCGCTCACCGGCCGCGGCGAGCCATGCGCCGCCGCGGACTACCTGGCCCAGGTGGAGCTGGACGCCGCGCAGCTTGCGCAGGCGGCTGCCATCGTGCCGGGAGTGCGGCGGATAGCTGACCGCGTCGTTGAATACGAGGCCTGGTCCGGCTACGAGCTGATACGCACCTTCAAGGTCGTCTGCACGATGATCTCCGCGGCAATTGAGGAGCAGTATGGCTGAGCAGGACGCGGTCGCCGAACAGGACGTCGTATCGCTGGCTGCCGACCTGATCAGGTTCGATACCACCAACCGTGGCGGCGGGGATGCACGCGAGCGCGAGGCCGCCGAGTACGTGGCCGCGCGCCTGGCCGAATGCGGCATGAATCCGGTGCTGCTCGAGTCAGCGCCTGGCCGGGCAAACGTGGTGGCGCGGATCAGCGGATCCGATCCGGCTGCCGCCGGGCTTCTGCTGCACGGGCACCTGGACGTGGTGCCGGCGGATCCCGCTGTCTGGTCGGTGCCCCCGTTCAGCGGGGAACTCCGCGACGGGGTGTTGTGGGGGCGGGGCGCTGTCGACATGAAGAACGCCGTCGCCGTGCTCATTGCGCTAGCCAGGAAATGGGCGCGTACCGGCGTCGGACCGCGACGCGACGTCGTACTTGCCTTCACTGCGGACGAAGAGGACACCGCGGCCTACGGTGCCAAGTGGCTCGTCGACAATCATGCTGAGCTATTCGACGGCTGCGCCGAGGCTATCGGCGAGTCCGGCGGCTTCACGTTCCATGCCGGCCGCGATCAGCGGCTATATCCGATCGCCTCAGCTGAACGAGGTACCGCCTGGCTCAAGCTCACGGCGCACGGTACGGCCGGGCATGGCTCCAAGCCGAATGCCGACAATGCCGTGGTCCGGCTCGCAGAGGCGGTCGCCAGGATTGGCGCGCATCAGTGGCCGGTCCGGCTGATCCCGACGGTGAAAGCCGCGATCGACGCGATCGCGATGGCCGTCTCGGCTCCGGCCGACTCCGCGCCGGCCGACGGCGCCTGGCCCAGCACGGGCACCGAGCCGCTGGCACGCCTCGGGCCTGCTGGGTCGCTGGTAGCGGCGACGGTGCGTAACAGTGCGAATCCGACGATGCTGCAGGCTGGCCTGAAGGTCAACGTCATCCCGTCTGAGGCTGTGGCTTTCGTGGACGGGCGGGTACTGCCAGGCTATGAGGCGGAGTTCGCCGCGGCCATGGACGAGCTAACGGGCCCCGATGTGAGCTGGGAGTATGCGCACCGCGAGCGGCCGGTGGAAGCGCCCATCGATAGCCCGCTCGTGGCGGCCATGGCGAGCGCCTTGCGCGCGGAAGATCCCGGCGCCACGGTCGTGCCGCACTGCATGAGCGGCGGCACCGACGCGAAGCAGTTCGCCAGGCTCGGCATGGCCTGCTACGGGTACACGCCCATGGTGCTGCCGCCAGGTTATGACTACTACGCGATGTTCCATGGCGTCGACGAGCGCATTCCCGTTTCGGCGCTCCATTCTGGCCTGCGCATCATGGACCGCTTGCTCACCGCTGGCCCCGTGCGATGACAGGCGCGGTGCGATGACAGGCGCGGTGCGATGACAAGCCGGGTGCGATGACAGGCCGGGTGCGATGACGGCTGCCGCGGCGCGCGAGTTGCCGGCAGCCGTGTTCCGGGGCCTCAGCGCGGTCGTCGGCAAGCACCATGTCCTCACCGGCGACGCGGCCGCTGGGTTTGTCGTCGACTGGACCGGCGGGTTCCGCGGGCATACCGCCGCCGTGGTACGTCCGCGCGACACCGCTGAGGTCGCCGCTACCTTGGCCCTGTGCACGGACGCCAATCTCAAGGTCGTCCCGCAGGGCGGCAACACCGGCCTTGTCGGCAGCGGCGTTCCGCTCCGGGGGGAGGTGGTCCTCAGTCTCGGCCGGCTGAATCGGCTGGGAGCTGTCGATCTTGATGCCGGACAGGTCACCGCCGGGGCTGGCGTCCCGCTCCAGCAGGTCGCGGACGCCAACACGGAATTGGACTTCGGAGTTCACATCGCCAGCCGCGGCAGCGCGACCGTGGGCGGCGCCGTGGCCACCAATGCCGGGGGCGTGCGGGTGCTGCGCTACGGCCCGATGCGAAACCAGCTGCGCGGTGTCGAGGCTGTCCTGGCCGACGGCTCGGTGGTCTCGCACCTGTCCGGCTCGGTCAAGGACAACACTGGCTACGACTACGCGTCGCTGCTCGCGGGTTCGGAGGGAACCCTGGCCGTCATCACGGCGGCCCGGTTGCAGCTGGTCTCGCGGGCACGAAACCCGGTGGCGGTCATAGCCGGCCTGAGCAGCCTGGCTGAGGTTCGCAGCCTGGCGCTTCGTGCGGTGAAGGAGGTACGCGGCCTGCTGTCGGCGGAGTTCTTCACCAGTGCCGGCGTTGAAATCCTCGCCAGGCACGCAGGCCTGCGGCCGCCACTGCCAGTCTCGGCTGCGGCTTATCTGCTGCTTGAGGCGTCCGGCGAAGGCGCGCTCGACGACCTGGCCGCGCTGCTCGGAGACCTTCCCGCGGCCGTCGCACAGAACGAGGCCGACCGGGCGAGGCTCTGGGACTGCCGAGAGCGGCAGCCGGAAGCTGCCAGGTTCCTAGGCATACCGCTCAAACTCGACTTGTCCGTTCCGCCAGCGAACTGGATGGCACTAGCCTCGGCGGCGCCTCGCGTCATCGCGCAGGTCGATCCCGCCGCGCAGGTCATTATGTTCGGCCACGTCGCCGACAGCAGCATCCACCTCAACATCGTGCCTGCATCGGCGGCCGATGGCCGGCACGAGGAGGCCATCTTCTCGTTCGTGGCAGGGCTGGGCGGATCGATCTCTGCCGAGCACGGGATAGGCGCATTGAAAGGCCCTTGGCTGCGGCTTGTCCGGTCTGAGGCGGAGCGGAAGCTGTTCATTAGGATCCGCTCGGCCCTCGATCCCACCGGGACCCTCAACCCGCATGTTCTCCCGCGCTGACCCTGGGCAGCGATCCGGGCTGACCTGGACCGCTGCTGCCCATGCAGATCAGCTGAAGCCGACGTTCAGGATGAAGTGTCCGACCCTGAGGTTGAGTGCCGCGCCACCGGCCCAGTGCACGAGGATCGCCAGCACGATGATGGCCAGGATGACGACGACCACCCACAAGAAGAAAACAATGATGCCCGGGATCGCGTACCCGGCTACAGTTCTCGAACTAGCCACGGCCGCCAGCTACCCGACGCGGCCCGACTTATTCACCGGCCCGGCACCTCTCGCGCATCTGGTCTGGCCGGTGAGCTGTCGGACAGGCGCTACATGTGGAAGAGCGATTGCTGATGGATGTCATCGCGGTCGGTGACAATACGAGTGACTGTTACCTGTCGATCGGCCAGGTGTTCCCCGGCGGGAACGCGGTCAACGTGGCGGTCGCGGTGGCGCGGTCCGGGGGCAGCAGCGCCTACGTCGGGGTGGTTGGCGATGACGCCCGCGGTCGGCTACTGATCGATTCGCTGGCCGCGGAGCGGGTGGACGCCCGGCGTGTCAGCGTCGCGGGGGGGCCTACCGCCTACTGCCAGGTCATGCATGCCGGTGGGGAGCGGCTGTTCGAACCGGGGCAGCGCGGCGTAGCCCTGTTCCGGCCGACGGAGGACGATCTGGCTTTCGCGGCCACGGCCAGCATCATTCACTCCACGTACCGCAGCGGCCTGGAGGACGTGCTGCCTGATCTGGCCCGTCTCAGCCGGGTGTCGTTCGACTTCAGCGATCACCTAGACGACGGATATGCCGATGACCTGCTGCCGTTTGTTCACGTGGCGGAGTTCTCCGCGGCCGCGCTCGACGACGGGGACTGCGCCGAACTGGCGCGCTGGGCAGTTGCTCGCGGGCCTGCCTACGTTCTGGTGACCCGGGGCAGCAAGGGCGCGACGCTCTTCGATGGCGCGGTAAGCGTCAGCGTCAGCGCTGCGCCTTCCACGGTGATCGACTCGCTCGGCGCGGGCGACTCGTTCATCGGCCGTGCCCTGCACGGCCTCATCCGCGGCGAGTCGGCTCAGGCACTGCTCGAGGCAAGCGCGCGTGCCGCGGCCCGGACCTGCTCGGCCTGGGGAGGCTTCGGGCACGGGGTGCCCGTGTCCACTTGCCGGGGCAGCCACAGCGAGGCCTCTGCGGTCGCACCTTTCCGGAATCCCGGTTCCACGCAGCACTGAAGAACGGCTCTCGTCGGCCAGAACATCTAGTCGACCCGCGTTGAGTTCGCTCGCGGATGTGACCGCCCAAGGGTGTGTGTAGGTAGTCTGCGGCTATGACTGACCGCGCGCCGTTTGGCCGGACCGGGCATGAGAGCAGCCGTGTCATTTTCGGCGCGGCGGCGCTGGGGTCAATGCGGCCGGAGCGCGCCGACCAGATCCTTGCGACGCTGCTTGAGTTCGGCGTCAACCACATCGACACGGCAGCGTCCTATGGCGACTCAGAACTTCGGATCGCGCCCTGGATGGCAGAGCACAGGGAACGGTTCTTCCTC
>DASXKI010000209.1:0-7078 GCA_036496945.1 Streptosporangiaceae bacterium
ACCGCGTCGGCGGCCGAGCAGGAGGCTATGGTCGCCTCGATCGGCCCGCTCGCGCACCAGCTCAGCAAGATCCTGGCCCAGCAGGAGTTCCGCAAGCGGCGGCTGTCCGTGCGACGCACGCTCCACCTGGCCATGGGCACAGGCGGCGTGCCGTTCCGGATCGGCACCGAGCAGGCGCCGCCGCCGAAACCCGAGATCGTCGTGCTCTGCGACGTGTCCGGGTCGGTCGCGACATTCTCCCGGTTCACGCTGAACCTGCTGATCGCGCTGGACAGCCGACTAAGCAGGCTGCGCGCATTCTCGTTCGTGGATGGGTTGTCAGAGATCACCGAGCTGGTCAGCGAGGCCCGGTCGGCCGGTCGCCAGCTCAGCCAGGCCGAGGCGGCGCGCGGCGCGGTCCGGTGGAACGGCAGCTCCGATTACGGTCACGTGCTGCGGGACTTCGCCCGCGACTACAGCAGGCAGTTTTCGCGGCGAACGGTGGTTATGGTGGTCGGCGACGCCCGGACGAACTATCTGGACCCGGCCACCGGGGCGCTCGCGGAAGTCGCCGACCGCGTCGGCAAGCTGTACTGGCTCAATCCCGAGCCGCGCCGGTACTGGAATCAGGGCGACTCGGTGATGGCCCGGTACGCGCCGCTGTGCGACCAGGTCAGGGAGTGCAGCACGCTGCGGCAGATCGCCAGCTTCGTGCAGTCGCTCGCTGTTCGCTAGCGCCGCGATGCTACTGGCCGGGCACGATCAGGCCCGTCTCGTAGGCGAGGATCACGGCCTGGACCCTGTCGCGCAGGCCGAGCTTGGCCAGCAGGCTGCCGACATGAGTCTTCACCGTGGCCTCGCTGACGAAGAGCGCGGTCGCGATCTCGGCATTGCTGCGGCCGCGCGCCATCAGCATGAGCACTTCTCGCTCCCGCGCGGTGACGGACAAAAGCTGCGACGGGGACGGCGAGGTCTCCGGCGGCCGCCGGGCGAAGGCCTCGATCAGCCGGCGCGTGACCGACGGGGCGAGCAGCGCGTCCCCGGCCGCGGCCGCGCGGACCGCGGAGATGAGGTCGGCACGTGGTGAGTCCTTCAGCAGGAAGCCACTGGCCCCCGCGCGCAGCGCCGCGTAGACGTAGTCGTCGAGATCGAAGGTGGTCAGCATGACGACCTTCGGCGCTGGCCGCCCAGACCCGTCAGCCCAGCTCGTGATCAGGTGGGCCGCCTCCAGCCCGTCCATCTCCGGCATGCGGACATCCATCAGCACGACGTCGGGCTTATGCTCGGCCGCCAGGGCGACGGCTTGCGCGCCATTGGCGGCCTCGCCGACCACCGTGATGCCGTCGGCGGCGCCGAGTATCACACAGAACCCGGCCCGGACCAGCTCCTGGTCGTCCGCGACGACGACGCGGATGGGCGCGTTCATTGGACCGTGCTCATCTGACTGGCAGGCGTGCACTGAGGGCAAAGCCGGCCGCCGTGCTTGGGCCGACCGTGAGGCTGCCGCCGCAGGACGCGACTCGCTCGGCGATGCCGGCCAGGCCGAAGCCGGAACCGGACCTGGCTGGCGGCTCGGGGCGCCGCGGGCCCGAGTCGGCGACCGACAGCGTGACGTAGCCCGGCTCATACGCGACCGTGACCCGAGCCTGCACGGCGTCGGCGTGGCGGAGAGTGTTCGTCAGCGCCTCCTGAACGATTCGGAATGCGGTCAGCTCGATCCCCGGCGAGAGCTCCGCCGGGGTGCCGGTGACCTCGTAGTCGACCGGCAGCCCCGCCTCGCGCACCTTGGCGAGCACGGCACCAAGGTCGGTCAGCGACGCGGCGGGCGAGGTGGCCGGACGCTCGGCCGGGCCGCGCAGCACGCCGAGCAGCCTGCGCAGCTCAGTCAGCGCCTGGCGCGCGGTGTTGCTGATGATGTCCACCGACTGGCGCGCCTGCGCGGGCTGGCCCGGCAGCAGCGAGGCGGCGGCTTCTGCCTGGACGGCCATGAGGCTGACGTGGTGAGCGACCACGTCGTGCAGTTCGCGCGCGATCCGGGCCCGCTCGGCTGCCGCAGCCCGGGCGGCCTCGTGGTCGAGCTCGGCCTCGGCCCGCTCAGCCCGGCTCTGCGCGGCGTGCAGCGAGGCGCGCTTGGCCCGGCTCAGCACTCCGGCTGCCATCGCGGTCGCAAAGATCAGGCCCTGGAAGATCGCCTCGTACGGCTCGCTGTGGCCGGGCGAGGCCAGCGAGATCGTGACGCCGACGACGACCAGGACGAAGGTGACAGCGCGCAGGACCGGCCCGCGCCGCTCGAAGACCGTGTACACCGCGATCGCCGGACCGAGTGGCAGCGGCGCGTAGCCGAAGCCGATCTTGTCGTAGCCGACTCGCGCGGCGCCAATGACAAACCCGGTGCCGACAGTCGCCGACCGTCGCCAGATCAGCGGCAGGGCCTGGCCGGCCAGCAGGAGCAGCGCCAGCCAGAGCGGGTGCAACTGGGCCCGGTACGGCAAGACCGAGACCACGTTGACCGCGGCGAGCGCGACCGCGAGCCCGGCGTCCTGGAGCTGTTCCTGGCGGCGTTCGGGCAGGGAGGCGAGCCGTACGGATACTCCGCGCCGGGCGGCGGTCATCCGCGCAGGCAGCGTTGTCACGCCCTGATAGTAGAGTCCGCAGGCGGACTTGCGGTATCGGCCGCGAGGGGGATCGGCGCGGGTCAGCCTCGAGACGGAGTCCGGCGGGTCAGCGGCCGCCTGTCCTCCGTCCGCGAGCGGAGCCGGCGAACTAGCCGTCGGCCCGATGTGGGGCGGCCCCGTTCCCGTCACGATGACCGCATGACGACAGAATCTCTTGCCACCTCGACAGAACGTGGCGGCCTGCCCGCCGCCGGTACGCGCGCGCCGTGGCTGGTGATCGCCGTGATCGCGCTCGGCGCGGTCGCGCTGGAACTGGCTGTCAGCGGCCGCTACGGCTACGTCAGGGACGAGCTGTACTTCCTCTCCGCCGGCCAGCACCTGGCGTTCGGCTACGTCGACCAGCCGGCGCTGACGCCGCTGCTGGCGCGGATCGGCGCCACGCTTGGCGGCAATACCGTCGTCGGCCTGCGGATCCTGCCGGCGCTCAGCCTGGCGGCAATCGTCATGCTGACGGCGGCGATAAGCCGGCGGCTCCGGGCCGGCCGGACCGGTCAGGTGCTGGCGGCACTCGCCGCCGCGACGTGTGGTGAGTTCATCGGCGCTGCGCACGAGCTGACGACCACGACACCGGACTTCCTGTTCTGGGCGGTGACGCTGTATCTGGTGACGCGGCTGCTCGCGAGCCGGGAACCGCGCTGGTGGCTGGCGATCGGCGGCTGCGTCGGCGTCGCCGGCGAGGCCAAGTGGGACATCGGCTTCCTGGCGGCCGCGCTGCTCGCCGGCCTCGCGGTCACCGACGCGCGGGCGTTGCTGCGCAGCCGGTACCTGGCGGCGGGCGCCGTGCTCGCCGCCGCGCTAGCCGCGCCGGACCTGATCTGGCAGGCGGCCCACGGCTGGCCGAGCCTCCAGGTCTTCCACGCACTCCAGCTGCAGGCCGGGCACAACCGGGCCACGTACTGGCTGGCCCAGGTCATCTTCACCGGGATCGCGCTGACGCCAGTCTGGGTGGCCGGGCTGGTCTGGGGATTGCGCAGCCCGCAGGCGCGCGCGTTCCGGCCGGCGGTCATCGGCTGCGGGCTGGCGGTGGTGCTGCAGTTCATCCTTGGCGGCAAGCCGTACTACCCGGCCGGCGCGTACACGTTCTTGCTGGCGGCCGGGTGCGTCCCGGTCGAGCGGTGGCTCGCGGCGCGCCGGCCGGTGCTTGGTCACCTGCGGCCAGCGGCTGTGATGGCCGGCGGCATGCTTGTGTCAGCGGCAGTCGTCCTTCCGGTCGCGCTGCCGGTGCTGCCTGCTGCGGTGCTCCGTACCGTGCCGCTCCAGAAGATCAACTATGACCTGGCGGAGTCGATCGCGTGGCCGAAGCAGGTCGCGCTGGTCGCCCGCGAATACGATGCGCTTCCGCCGGCGCAGCGTCGGCGGACCACGATCCTGACCGCCAACTACGGTGAGGCAGGCGCGATTGAGCGCTACCGGGCGGATTACGGGCTGCCGGAGGCGTACAGCGGCGCCAACAACTTCTGGCTGTGGGGCCCGCCGCCGGCGGGCGACACCTCCGCCATCGCGGTGAACGTGGACCCGGCGCTGCTGCGGCGTGAGTTCCGCCACGTCAGGATCGTCGCGACGTTCTGGAACGGGCTGGGCGTCAGCGATGACGAGGAAGGCGCGCGGATTTACCTCGCCACCGGCCTGCGGTCCTCGTGGGCGAAGGCCTGGCCGGCATTCCGCGACTACGCCTGAGGGTGCCGGGTGCGCTGCCGTCTGGCAGGGTGGGGCACATGGCATCAGAATCCACGCACCGCACGCTCAGCGTCGAGCGCGTCGGGGCCGGGCAGTTCGCGGCGGTCAACTCTCGCGGCGGGCGGATCGTGTTCGGCACCGGCGCCGACGAGGAGTTCACCCCGACCGAACTGCTGCTGGTCGCGATCGGCGGCTGTACTGCGATCGACATCGACATCATCACGACGCGCCGGGCCGAGCCGGAGTCGTTCGAGATCGTCGTCGACGCCGACAAGGTGCGCGACGAGGTCGGCAACCACCTTGCCAATGTCGAGATCACGTACCGGATCAGGTTTCCCGAGGGGGAGGCCGGCGACGCAGCGCGGGCAGTGCTGCCCGACGCCGTCCGGAAGTCGCACGACCGGCTCTGCACGGTGGGTCGGACCGTCGAGCTGCCGACGCCGATCGCCACCCGCATCGAGTAGTGCAGGCAAGCTAGGCCGCCCGGATCGACTGCGGGAACAGGAAGACATTCGCCGGGTCGACTGTCGCCTTCACCAGCTTCAGCCACGGGTAGTTCGCGCCGTAGTAGGCGTCCTGCCAGTCGGTGAGGTCGGGATCGACGTAATTCTGGTAGGCCTCGCCGCTGGCGTGCCGGTGCAGCGACCGGTAGCAGGAGCGGAGCCAGTGGTGCTGATTCGCCACGCCACTGCGGGAGCCCCGCGACGTCCAGGTGGTCGAGTACTGCGCAAGGAAAAGCGCGTCGCGGTGGACGAAGGCGGTCTCGGACGGGCTGGGCCTGTTCATCGCGCCGCCGCAGGCATCAAACGTGACGCTCCCGACGCCGCCGGCCGCGCCTTGGATGCCGCGGATTCGCTCGATACCGGACAGCAGCTCGCGGATGCCGTGACGGGAGAGGGGCCTGGTGAAGAAGTCGGATTTGGCGAAGGACGGTACCCGCGGCAACTGGCCACCTGGCCCGGTGTGACAGACCCGTAGCGGAATCGACGAGCACCCGGCCTCGAGCAGCATCGCGTCGAGGTAGGACTCCTGCCTCGCGACAGCGGTGGCCGGGCCAGATGCGACTTGGCGGTAGAGGTTGTCCAGGTGCCGGGACAAACGGTGGTGCGCGCCCGCGTACGTGCCGGCCACGCTGAGCGTCGGCTCGCCGCCGAAGTCAGCAGCCAAGCGCAGGGTGGACCACAGCGCGTCCGGCGCGTGCGGTGCCCAGGACTGCCAGGCACTGACGACTGCGGTCGCCTGCGACCACGGCCAGGTGAGGGCAAAGACGCAGAGCTCGGTCAGGGGATTGGTCTGGAACGTCAGCGACGTAGCGACGCCGAAGTTACCGCCGCCGCCCCCGCGACAAGCCCAGAGGATGTCGCTGTTTCGCGTGCCGTCGCATGTCAGCACGCTCCCGTCGGCCATGACGAGGTCGATGGCTGTCAGGTTGTCACTGGTCGTGCCGTACAGCCTGGATAGCGCGCCGATCCCGCCGCCGAGCGCGGACCCGGCGATTCCGACCGTCGGACCCGAGCCACCCGGCACGGCCACGCCGCCAGCCGCCAGGGCGGCGTAGAAGTGGATCAGGTCCAGGCCCGCGCCGACTGTGACGGTGCTGTCGCCGAAGCTGACCGAGTTCATCGCGGACACGTCGATGACGAACCCGCGATTGACGGTCGACCAGCCGGCGTAGCTGTGGCCGCCGGAGCGGACGCGCACCGGCACCTGGAACTTCCTGACGAAGCTCAGGCAGGTCGCGACGTCGGCCGGCGTGCCGCAGTAAGCGATGCCGGCCGGCACTAGTGAGTCGAAACGCGGCTCGAAGAGCTGCCGGGCCTGGCCATAACCCCTCTCACCGGGCCGGATGAGGGAGCGCGTGGACAGGTGCTTGCGCAGGGCGGCCCAGTCCGCGCGGGTCGGCTTGGCCGCGGTAGCCACTGGCCGGGCAAAGGCCACGCGGGCGGCGGGCGCGGGCAGCCTGGTTCGGCCGAGAGCGCGTGTCACGAACACGGCACCGGCCGCGGCGACGCCGGCGGTCCCGGCGCCCACCAGGAAGTCGCGCCGTGAGCTCGGCTGGCTGTCGCCGTGGCCATCGGTCTCGCTCATGGGAGCCTTCCGCGATTCCTGAAGGTCTGCGAGAAGCGCGCTGGTTGCGGGCTATCGCGGTCTATTCAGGTATCGCTGCGAAGGCCGGACAAGTTGCAGATCCGGCATTGCTGATCGCCGCTCACGCAAGCAGGTCACGGAGCACGGCGCCCCGCTCCAGGCGCTCGACCCGCGGTACTTCGGCCACGGCTGGGTCGGGAGCGCTCCGGCTGGACGGAGGCCGCGTCCGGCTGCCGGTCAGGACTGAAGCAGGCCAAACGGACTCGGCGCCGCGAACTCGACCTGGAGCACGGGCTGCCCGCTCGGCAGTTGCACGTTCCCGAAGCTGAGCGGCACGTAGGGCGGGCTCTGCGCGTGCAGGACCGCCTCGAGCGCACTCAGGTAAGCGCTGCCGCTGCTGGCGGGCGTTGCGCCGTCAGACTCCGCCAGGTAGGCAATGCGCAGCGGGACGCCAGGGTCGGCGGCCGCCGCGCCGCCAAAGCCGACGATATCGACCGGGTGCTGCCCGGCCAGGAACGCGATGGTCGTGAGTAGCCGGGAGTCGACAACGCCCGCCGCGAGCTGGGCCCGGGCGACGGTCCCGGCGGTGATCCGGCTGTTCCGCAGCAACTGCGCCCCAGATGACTTCCTGGCCGACAGGTCCTTGCTCAGTGCGGCGC
>DASXKI010000210.1:0-2047 GCA_036496945.1 Streptosporangiaceae bacterium
TCGTCATAGAAGGCCGCGCCGCACCCGGCGACGGAGCAGGACTTGAGCCGGAGCCACGTGCCGGCGACGGCGGAGTCCGCGATGGCGACCGCGACGATGGCCACCAGGCCGGAATAGCTGGCCCTGGCCGCGCTGGCCAGCCGGATGGCGCTCGCCGGGTTCACGGTGACGATGATGCGGCCGTCCGCGAGCGCCCTGGACAGGCGCTCCGCGGCCGTGGCGTCCTGGCGGCCGTCGGTGTGGGCCGCGAGGACATCGCTGAGCGACTCGCGCAGCCGCAGCAGGGCGCCGTGTTCCGAGTTGCTGAGGCCTGCCTCCGCGGGCAGCAGCGCTACGGCGCGGAGCCAGCCGGTCGCGTCCTCGCGGGTGCGCAGCAAGTCGGTGTCCCAGTCGGCGCCCAGCGTGTTAGCGAGCGCCTGGACACGGTCCAGGGGGGCAGGAGCGGGAGTACCGCCGTCGGCGGGCGTCTCAGGACCGGGCACGATCCGATCGTAACTAGCCGGGCCAGGCCTGGACAGCCGTCAGTGCGGTGGATGATGTATCAAGTAACGTAGGCGCGGGAAGCGTCCCGTGAAACCCAGGAGGGCTTCACCACCTCATCTACACCACTGCGCAGGGGAAGACATGGGAATCTCAGTGAAGGCACGGCACCTTCCACAGCGGGTGGCCGCCGCGGCGGTCATCCTCGACTCGGGCATCGGCAAGCTGTCGGCCGATGAGGAGACCGCCGGGCGCCTGCACGGATTTGCCTGCGGCACCTACCCGTTCCTGAAGAAGCTCAAGCCGGCCCAGTTCGTCCGCATGCTGGCGGTGTCCGAGATCGCGCTCGGCACCGCGCTGCTCGTGCCCGTGGTGCCGGCCGCGCTGGCCGGCGCTGGGCTGACGGCCTTTTCCAGCGGCCTGCTGGGCTTGTACGTGAGGACGCCCGGCATGCGCAAGAAGGGCAGCCCCTTCCCGACTCAACAGGGGATCACCCTGGCCAAGGACGTGTGGCTGGTAGGCATCGGCCTCGGCCTCGTCCTCGACGATCTCACCGACCGGTAGCGGACCCCGCCTCGCCAGCGCAGGCGGGTCCTACGGGGCAGCGAGCACGTCGGGCGAGGTCGCGTCGTACTCGGCGAGCCAGCCCGCGCCGCGGCCCTCCGGGTCGCGCCGGTTGAGCCGCCGCCGCATCGCGATCAGCAGGTCCCGCCGCATGGTCGCCCATGGCGACGCCAGGTGGTTGCTCAGTCCCCGCTCGCGCGCGGTGAGCACCACCCGGCTCGCCCTCGGCCGCCGGGTGCGCTCGTACCTGGCCAGCCCGGTGAGCGGGTCGGCGGCCTCCGCGGTGAGGGCGGTGGCCAGCACCGCGCCGTCCTCGAGCGCCTGGCAGGCGCCCTGCCCGAGGTAGGGCAGCATCGGGTGCGCGGCGTCGCCGAGCAGCGTGACCCGGCCGCGGGTCCACCGCGGGATCGGGTCGCGATCGTACAGGGCCCACTTGTACCAGGTGTTCCCTGCGGCGAAGAGGCGGAGCAGCGACTCGTGCCAGCCGGCGTACCGCTCGAGCACCTCCTCGCGGCTGCATTCGGTGATCCACGACTCGTGCCGGTAGCCATCGTCGTCGTAGTGGCAGACGACGTTGATCAGCTCTTCGCCGCGCAGCGGGTACAGCACGATCGTGCCGTGCGGGCCGAGCCACTGGCCGTTGTCGGCCGACGGGCTGCTGCCGGAGACGGCCGCCGTCGGGATCACGCTGCGGTAGCAGATCTTCCCGGTGAACCGGGGGTCGTCCGGGCCGAACAGCGAGGTGCGCACCGCCGAATGGATGCCGTCGGCGCCGATGATGACGTCGGCCTCGATCTCGCTGCCGTCCGCGAAGCGCGCGACCGCCGTGGCACCGTCCGGCTCTACTCGCGTGCACCTCTTGCCCAGCGTCACCAGGCCAGGCGGCAGCGCGTCGGCGAGGACGTCGAGGAGGTCGGCCCGGTGCACCGTCGCGCTCTGCAGGCCGAACGCGGCGGCCTGCTGCTTGCGGCTGGTCTTGGAGATCACCCGGCCGGTCTTCCCG
>DASXKI010000211.1:0-2560 GCA_036496945.1 Streptosporangiaceae bacterium
CGTCGGCCTGCACGACCCGACCTACATCCCGGCGATCATCACGAGCCTCCAGATCGCCGCCGAAGCCGCGGTCATCTCCACCATCCTGGGACTGGGCGCAGCCCTGGCGCTGGCTAGGATGAAGCCGCGCCTGCGAGCGCCTTTCGACGCACTGGTGTACCTGACCCTCGTCGTACCCGAGATCGTTATTGCGGTCGCCTCGCTGATCTTCTTCGTGCAGCTGCACAACCACGTCTCCGCGTTCCCCGGTCTGGGGAGAGCCACCATCCTGCTCGGCCAGGTTGTGTTCAACGCCTCGGTAGCCATGCTCATCATCCGGGCCAGGTTCGTAGGAATGGGAGATGTACTCGAGGAGGCCGCCTACGACCTCGGCTCGGGCCCACTCGCCACCTTCCGGCAGATAACTCTGCCCAGGCTCCTGCCTGGCATCGTGGCGGCGGCACTACTCTCGTTTACCTTCTCGTTTGACGACTATGTCCTGCCTGCGTTCACTAACGGCACGACCAACACCTGGCCGATCGTGCTGTATTCGGCCGTGCGCTTCGGCTTGACGCCCGCTGTCAACGCCCTTGCCACGATCATGCTCGGCGTCACCGTGCTGGCGGTGGTGACGACGGCTGTGATTCTGCGCCGCAGTCGCGCTCAGGCCGGCCCAGGCCAAGAGCCGACCCGCGGCCTGGACGTTGCCGTTGGCCTCCGTTAGCTGAGCGGGCTCCCGGAATCCGGCGGGCGCGCATGTTCGGCGGCCCGTGTCATACGGATGTACACGGGACTAGGTTGTCGCAACCGCCTAGACCTTCGTCGACCGGAGCCAATGTGCACAGTCCCTGATCGAGGGTGGGGAGCCAAAGCGGAGCCAACGTGCGCAGTCACCGAGCGATCGTGGGCGACATCAGGCAACGCCAAGCAGTGGAAGTCACCTGTCACCTGCAGGGACTGTTCACACAGGACTGACGATACATTCGAAAAATGCCTGTCGGGATGGCGGGATTCGAACCCGCGGCCTCCTGCTCCCAAAGCAGGCGCGCTAACCAAGCTGCGCTACATCCCGGCGCCGCCTCCGCTGCATGGCAGCGCGGACGACACTGCGCAAGTGTACGGGAAAGCCGGCGTGACCTTGGCAGCGGCGGGCGGCCGCGGCCGGGCGGGCTACTGCGGAGGGGAACGGCCCCGTTCCCATCAATTGGGGGCGGGCTAATCCCGACGTCCGTGGGAAAATCGGCAGTATGGCCAAGAGCGGCAGGACGGGCGCAGACAAGCGACGGCGAGCAGTGACATCGCCTGCCGCGCCGTCCGGTGAGCTACTTGCGCCTTACCAGGCCAAGCGTGATTTCGCGCGTACGCCGGAGCCGGCCGGCGAGACGCCGCGGGCGGCGGATGGCCCGCTGCGGTTCGTGGTGCAGCGGCATCGGGCGCGACGGCGGCATTACGATCTGCGGTTCGAGATGAACGGGGTCCTGGCGAGCTGGGCGGTGCCGAACGGGCCGACGCTCGACCCGGCGGCCAAGCGGCTGGCGGTTCACGTCGAGGATCACCCGATCGAGTACATCGACTTTGAGGGCGTGATTCCTGAAGGCGAGTACGGTGGCGGCGACGTGATCGTGTGGGATGCCGGCACCTGGGAGCCGCATGAGACGGACGATCCGGTCGCGGCCGTTGCCGCCGGCGAGCTGCATGCTGACGTGACGGGGCACAAGCTCAAGGGGCGGCTGATCCTGGTACAGCGCGGGCGCAGCCGCGAGGACTCGAACCAGTGGCTGCTGATGCACAAGCACGACGACTACGCGGTCGAAGGCTGGGACGCCGAGGACCACCCGCTGTCTGTGCTCAGCGGTCGGACCAACGATCAGGTGAAGGCCGACCCGGACCGGATCTGGCGGTCTGACCTGCCCGCCGCGGAGGCGTCAGTTGAGCTGCGCCCACGGCCCATTCCGGGGCCGAGCCAGGCGGAGCTCGCTGCCCTCGAGGACCTTGGGAACAACGGCACCTGGCACGTGTTCGGCCGCGAGCTGCGGCTGACGAATCTGGACAAGGAGCTGTTCCCGGCCCGGTCTGGATCGCGGTCGCGCGAGCCGACGGTGACGAAGCGCGAACTGGTCAGGTACGCGGCCCAGATCGCCCCGGTGATCCTGCCGTACCTCGCGGGGCGCCCGCTGAACATGAACAGGTTCCCTGGCGGGGCGGGCCAGCCCGGATTCTGGAACAAGCAGCTCCCCGAGCATGCGCCAGCGTGGCTGCCGCGCTGGCACAATCCCGACGCCAAGGAAGGCCGGACGACCACCTATCTGGTTGTCGACGAGGCCGCCGCGCTGATCTGGGTGGCTAACTACGGAGCGCTGGAATGGCACGCCTGGACCTCGCTCGCCGCGGACCCTGGCAGCCCGACCTATGCGCTGATCGACATCGATCCTGGTACCACGACGACGTGGGACGACATCCTGGTCCTCGCGCGGCTGCACCGGACGGCGCTAGCGCACCTGGGCGTTCGGGCTCAGCCGAAGGTGACGGGGCGGCGCGGGATCCAGATCTGGATTCCGGTGTCTGCCGGGCTAAGTTTCCA
>DASXKI010000212.1:0-4396 GCA_036496945.1 Streptosporangiaceae bacterium
GGTACGCGACTCCGATCGAGGCCACCGCTGTCCAATACCACCTGCATCTGCATGCGGCCCAGACGATCAGGTTTCTAGGAGAGCCGGCGACTAGCACCGCGCAGCCGCGTCCTCAAGTGATCACGTTCATCGTCATCGCCGCGTTCACGCCGCCGCCCACATTCCGGGCGATGTCAGGCCGCCGTCCCTGAGCCGAGGAGGTCTTGAAGTGGCCGGCTCATCGCAAGTAGACATGCAACCGGAACTCGCGCCGCGCAGATCTCTTCGCGGCCGCAGGCAGAGCGAGCGCATGAGCGTACGACCGGTCATCCTGGACCTAGTCCACGACGTTTCGTCGCCACTCGCCACTGGACACGGATAGAGCCACCTCAGCAGAAGCGGTAACTGATGTCGCTCGGCGTCTGGCCGAGCGTGGCGTCAATCTTCTCGCCCGGCTTCTGGTGACGGTCAGGCTGACCGACGCGGGATCGGATTGCCGCGAGCCGCAACTCCAGCCACTTCCTGATTTCGCGGAGTGGCGTGGCCTGTTCCGGCGGTCCTGGCGCAACTGGCACAGATACGTGAAGAGGGCGTGCGCCGCGGCAGGTGCCCGACTATTGAGTATATCCCGTGGTAGTTCAATGAGATATACTAAGTGAGACAGAAAGGGGACCGCGATGGCCAAGACGCTGATAGACGTGGACGAGGAGCAGCTCGCGGCCGCACAGAAGGTGCTGAAGACCGCAACGAAGAAGGACACGGTCAACGCTGCCCTGCGCCAGGTCACGGCGCTGGCCGCGCGCCGCCGTGATCTGCATAGGCTTATCTCCGGCGGTCTGCCCGACCTGGCTGACGAGGAAGTGATGCGCGCCGCATGGCAGCGGTAGCCAGCCATCTGGCTGACACTAGCGCGCTGGCCCGCCTGCACAGGAGCGCGGTAGCGGCAGTGTTAGGCCCGCTTATCGAGGCCGGGCTGGTCGCGACCTGCGGTGTCATCGAGTTTGAGCTCGGGTGGGCAACACGCAGCGCCGTCGAGTTTGACCTGATCAGAGCTGACCGGGCAGCAGGCTACGAGTGGCTGGCCACCCACGATGAGGATTGGCATCGCGCGCTGGAGGTGCAGGCCGTGCTATGGCGCCTCGGGCAAGTCAGGGCAGTAGGCTTCCCTGACCTGCTAATCGCCGCTGTCGCGGAACGGGAGCAGGTCACGCTCCTGCATTACGACGGCGACTATGACCTCATCGCAGAGGTCACCAGGCAGCCAGTGCAATGGGTAGTGCCACGGGGCAGCGTGCCTTGACGCATGCACGCTAGCAACCTCCCCAGCGGCCAGATCCGCGCGTTCGCTTGGCCAGCCGGAGTGCAAATCCATTGCGAGCTCCCGGATCGCCGCCTGCGCGATCGGCGCGACCGACAAGCCGCGAGCATTGGGAACCTCCAGCGTCAGGCTGTCAGGCACGGCCTCGGCGGTCGGGGTGACCAGCTTGCGTGCGCTTGGCGCGCCGCTGCTGATTGACAGCTACGCGCTGCCGGAGCGGGTGGTCAGGAACCCGCTGGTGGCGCAGATGGTCAAGGGGCTCGCACCCCTTGGGCTGGTTGGCCTGGGCGTGCTGCCCGGGCCGCTGCGCTATCCGATCGGGGTCGCCCGCCCGCTACGGGGGCCCTCCGACTATGCCGGGCTGAGGATCGGCGTGCCGCAGTCCCGGGTGGGCAGCGCTACGATTCGGGCACTTGGCGGCACGCCGGTGGGGTTCGGCTCGGGGGCGCCGATCGCGGGGCTTGATGGGATCGAGGGTGGAATCAGCCTCATCGAGGGTCTCCAGAACGGCCGGGCCGGCGGGTACCTGACCGGGAACGTGGTGCTCTGGCCCCGGCCCCTGGTGGTGTTCGCAAGCCGCTAGGCGCTCGGCAAGCTCACCCCCGCGCAGCGGCGCATCCTGGTGCAGGCGGTCGCCGCTGACGTCGCCCCGGAGACGAACGTGCTGCGCGGCGACCAGCGCACCGCCACCGCGGATCTGTGCCGGAGCCATCAGCTGCGGTTTGTCCTGGCGGGCAGCGCCGATCTAGTGGCTCTTCGCCGGGCGGTGCAGCCGGTGTACGCGACGCTCGAACGCGACCCGGGGACCGGCAGGCAGATCGCGCGGATCCAGGCGATGCGGGCCGGAATCGTCCCCGAGCGCGCAGCGGGCTGCGGCCCGGCTGCGAGACCTGCTGCCAGGGCGGGGCTGCTCGATGGCGTCTACCAGTTCACCAGCACCCCTGCCGACCTCCGCGCCGCCGGTGCGCAGCCCAACGAGGCGGCCACGGAAGCAATCGGCCGGGCACCCCTGTCCATAATCGGCATACGCACGCGTCGTTGTGGTGAAAGCGCTGCAGGCTCGACAATGACCCTGGCGCGCGTTAACAAGAGAGGACGCCCGATGAGTGCAGGCAGTGCTGAGCCAGTATCTGTGTCTCGGACTATCGACGCCCCGGCCGGAGAGTTGTTCGCGATTCTGGCGGATCCCCGCAGGCACCCCGCCATCGACGGCTCCGGGATGGTGCAGGAGGCGCTGACCAGCTCACTCATTTCGGGGATTGGCGACGCGTTCGTTATGAGGATGCACAACGCCGAGATGGGTGACTACGAGATCACGAACCACGTAATCGAGTTCGAGCACGACCGCCGGATCGGCTGGGAGCCTGTGCTGAGCGCCGCGTCTCGGGCCGAGGACCAACCCGATATCGGTGACCGCAGCCAGCACCGCTGGATCTACGAGCTGCAGCCCATTGGTCCCGATGCAACGATCGTCACCGAGATCTACGACTGCACGCGAACGCCGGAGTGGCTGCGTAAGGCGGTCAAGAACGGCCACCGCTGGCTGGAGAGCATGGCCACGACACTCGAGAACCTAGATCTGCAGTACGGCGGAGCTCAGATTCAGCCCGATGCTCACGCCCTGCTGTCCGCGTTGACGAACCAGCGCAATCACGTGCTCGGGATCGTAGATGGCCTGACTGACGACCAGCTACGTCGGCCAGTGCTGCCGTCCGGGTGGAGCTGCCTGGGGATGGTGCAACACCTGACGATCGACGATGAGCGCTTCTGGTTCCGCGGCATCGTGGCCGGCGAACCTGCCTATGTCACCACCTCCGATTCAGAGTACGAAAGTACCTGGCAGGTCGCTCCGGAGGTACCCGCGTCGGATGTGCTCGATGCATATCGCCGCGAGATCGAGCTCGCCAACGCCGTCATTTCGACCACGCCCCTCGACAAACTGCTAGACATCTGGCCAGTCGAGATCTGGCCCAACTGGCGGCTCGCCGACTTCCGCGCCGTCATGCTGCACGTAATCACCGAGACGGCGTGTCACGCGGGTCACCTCGATGCAGCGCGCGAGATCATCGACGGCCGCCGGTGGATGACCTAGCAAACGCCAAGCTGTGGGGCCGCCTGCTGCTGCCCTACAGCTGCGGCTAACGCTGTGAGGTGATCGCTGCCTCGAGCTTTCGGCTACCTGGTCGACGGTGATGCTGGCGGCCTTCTGACGAGGCGGGATCCTTTGAACGTCTCAATGACCTAGCGTCGAAACCATGAGCGCCCGCGACGGCCGACCCCAGCCCGCGAGCTGTGGCTGTGTGCGGCGGACCGGTCGCGGGCGCACTGGCTGAGAGCGCGAGCGGCCGGGGCTGGATGGCCTATCCGCGACAGCGGGCGTGGCCGCTAACGGCGCGCTTACATGCTGCTCACGGTCGGCTCCTAGGGTGCGGAAAACGCCGGTTCGGATTCGCGCAGCGGCTGGTCGCTGCGGTCCGGGCTGGCTGGAGCCTGGAGGAGCGGGATGACCTGGCAAGCGCGGCGGCCGGACGGAGGCCGGCGGTGACGCTGCCATGGCCCCCGGCCCCGCCGCAGCACGTCGCCGGATGCCAGCCGTGGCTGCAGCCGGATCCGGATCACGGCGGCGAGCACGCCGGTAACGAGGATCGCGGCCAGCCTGATCCGCCGGGGGCGGGGCTGAGCGATCCGCGGCTGATCGGCGGAGTCGCAGAGATCACGGCGCTGGTTGGCACTCGGCTCGACGACGGCGCCAGCGCGGCGGAGGTCATGCCGGCCATCCGGGAGACCGCGCGGCGCTGGCTGGAGCAGCAGGTACGCGCGGGGCGGCTGCCGGCCACGGCCGGCGGCCAGCTTGACGAACTGTCCAGGGCGGTGCATGACCAGCGGTACGGGCTGGGTCCGGTCACCGCCTACCTGCGCGACCCGCACGTCGAGAACGTCGATGTCAACGGCTGTGATCAGGTCTGGGTTACCTACGCCAGCGGCGAGCGGGTCGCCGGCCCGCCGGTCGCCGCCAGTGATGACGCGCTCATCTCCATGATCCGCACCTGGGCCACCCGCGGCGGGCAGACCGCGCGCGACTTCTCCGCCGCAGCGCCG
>DASXKI010000213.1:0-4560 GCA_036496945.1 Streptosporangiaceae bacterium
TGGGCTACAAGGAGATCGAAGTTGGCTTCCCCGCCGCCAGCCAGACCGACTTCGACTTCATCCGCAGCCTCATCGACGACGGCGCCATCCCCGACGACGTACGGATCTCCGTCCTGACCCAGGCCAGAGCAGAGCTCATCGACCGGACTGTCCAGTCTCTCGTCGGCGCGAAGATGGCGACAGTCCACCTCTACAACGCGGCCGCGCCGCTGTTCCGCAGCGTCGTCTTCGGCTGGTCCGGGGACGGTCGCGAGGAGTGCAAGGCGGTCGCGGTCGACGGCACCCGGGCCGTCATGAAGTACGCGGACGAGTACTTGGCCGGCACTGACTTCGGCTACGAGTACTCGCCCGAGATCTTCATGGACACCGAACTCGACTTCTCGCTGGAGATCTGCGAGGCGGTTATGGACGTCTGGCAGCCAGGCCCCGGGCGGGAGATCGTGCTTAACCTGCCCTGCACCGTCGAGCGGTCCACGCCGAACGTGTATGCCGACCAGATCGAATGGATCAGCCGGAATCTGTCCCGGCGCGCGCACATCGCGCTGTCCGTGCACACCCACAACGATCGCGGCACCGCGACCGCGGATGCCGAGCTGGCGGTTCTGGCGGGGGCTGAGCGGGTCGAGGGCTGCCTTTTCGGGAACGGGGAGCGTTCGGGCAATGTCGACTTGGTCACTCTCGGTCTGAATCTGTACAGCCAGGGCGTCGACCCGATGATCGACTTCAGCGATATCGACGAGATCCGGCGGACGGCCGAGTACTGCAACGGGATCGGCGTGCATGAGCGCCACCCGTACGCCGGCGACCTCGTCTACACCTCGTTCTCCGGCTCGCACCAGGACGCGATCAAGAAGGGCTTCGACGACCTGGACCGGAAGGCCGCGGCGGCCGGGCGGCCGGTCAGTGAGATGCCCTGGCAGATGCCGTACCTGCCGATCGATCCCAAGGATGTCGGTCGCACCTACGAGGCAGTCATCCGGGTCAACTCGCAGTCCGGTAAGGGCGGCGTCGCCTACATCATGAAGGCCGACCACCACCTCGACCTGCCGCGCCGGCTCCAGATCGAGTTCAGCCAGGTGATCCAGCGGCACACCGACAGCGCGGGCGGGGAGGTCGGTGCCGACCAAATGTGGCAGATCTTTGCCGCCGAGTACCTGGAGCCCGGCCCATTCGAGCTGGTCAGCTATGCCTCGGCCAGTGAGGGCGGCACCGAGCGGGTGGACTGCACGGTCCGGGCCTACGGGACCGAGTACGAGCTCGTCGGCATCGGCAACGGGCCCATCGCGGCTTTCTGCGCCGCCGTCTCCGAGGTCGACCTCGGCCTCGGCGGCCTCAGCGTGCGTGTGCTCGACTACGCCGAGCACGCACTCACCGCAGGCCGGGACGCCGAGGCCGCCGCCTACCTTGAGATCGAGATCGGCGACCGCGCGCTGTGGGGAGTCGGGATCAGCTCCTCGATCGTGCGCGCGTCGGTATCGGGCGTGATCAGCGCCCTGAACCGGGCGGCGCGGCTACAGGATCGCTAGCTCGCCGACGCGGCTGGCTAGGTGTTGTCACGCCGGTAGAACGGGCTTGCGACGGCCGACACGCTCTCGTCGAGGTGGTCGCGCTCGCCGTCGCCGGGGAACGTGACATCGATCGGGAAGCTGGCGTCTTGCGCCGCGGCCTCCCACGCCGCCCGTTCGACGGCGCCGACGACCAGGTCCTGGACACCGGAGTCGGCAGGGTCGTCCAGCGTCACCGAGATGAGCAGGCCCTCGCCCGCGAACTGGACCGACAGCCAGGCGGCCGACGCGTCGCGGACCGCCGCGATCGCGATCAGCCCTGCGGCGACGCCGGCCAGCAGGCCGTCAGGCCGGATCGGCAGCGGCCCGACGCTGATCCGGTCTAGGTCGCTGGCGTCGTCGTCGGCCGCCAGGTACGACACGCCCTGCGGGTACACCGGGACACTCTCGCTGGCGCCTGCGTTCAGCGCGATCCCGATGGACGGCGGCAGGAGGCGGGCTAGATCGGCAGCGCGCACCACGACATGCGGGACTGGTGCCGACTGCCTCGTGTCAGACTGCCCGATGTCACGCTGCCCGGTGTCAGGCAGCACGGTGGCCTCGGCCGGCTGAGCGAACTGCTGGAGCAGATCGGCCGATGAGTAGGCGGGCACGAAATCGCTGCCGAGGTAGGAGACGATCGGCAGCGTGACCGCCGAGCCCCTGCTCGCCGTCGCGGCGTCCGCGGGCAACGGCAGCCACAGCCGCGCGGTGCGCAGCACCTCCAGCAGGTCCCCAAGCTGGCCGGCGTCCCTGACGGCAGCCGCCAGCGCGAGCTCGACTGCCCGGGTCGGCGTGGCAGTCTTGCTTTCCGTAGCGTTGCTTTCCGAAGCGATGCTGATAGTCACCTGACGGATAGTAAGCGCTTCGGGGCGGTGAGTAATGGGAAATGGCCGACGTGGCACTCAGCGCTGGCTTGATGTCGGCCCGGAGCGGATCGAGGGCTGGCTTGAGTCGTTCGCCGAGCGGCACGGCGCCGCGGCTGCGACCGTCGACGGCAGCCGGGAGATCGTGACCGTCCGCGCGGCCGATGGCAGCATTGCCGAATGTCATGCCCCGTTCCCGCCCCTGGCAGCGGCAGCCGACGGCAGCGGAGCCGATCTCGCCGCCCACGCGGGCGCCGACCGGACGGTCGCGGTCCTGCTTGTCCGGCTAGGCGGATACGCCGCCGGGGTGTTCAGCGGCGCTCCGCCGCGGCTGGTGGCGTCCAAGGTCGGCAGCCGGCTGGTGCACGGCCGCAGCGCCGCGGGCGGCACCTCCCAGCACCGGTTCGCGCGGCGCCGGGAAAAGCAGGCGCGCGAGGCGCTCGAGGCGGCTGCGGATTGCGCAGTCGGCGTGTTCGGGCCGGTCAGCGGCGACCTGGACGCGCTGGTGCTGGGCGGGGACAAGCGCGCTGTGGCCGAGTTGCGGGACGACGTCCGGCTGCGTCCGTACTTCGACATCGCCGTGGACAGGTTCCTGACTGTGCCCGACCCGCGCCTGACGGTGCTTCAGGGCACGCCGCGGCTCTTCCGGGCGGTCCGGATCAAGCTGACCGACACCGTCGGCCACGGGGAAACTGATTCGCTGGCCAGGCCTGAGCTCGGGTAAAATCCCTAACATGCAACCGCTCCAGTGGTGACGCCGCGCCCCCGTATCAGGGGATGAGTCTGCCCGGCGTCCGATCCGAGTCTGGTTATGGAGCGAGTTTTCCGTGATTTCCGCACGCGATATTGAACTGCGCGCTGGCGCGCGCCTGCTGCTGGCCGAGGCCAATTTCCAGGTCGCAGCCGGCGACAAGATCGGCCTCGTCGGCCGCAACGGCGCTGGCAAGACGACGCTGGCCAGGGTGCTGGCGGCAGAGGGCCAGCCGGCTGCGGGCCAGGTCGTCGTCGGCGGCTCGGTCGGGTACCTGCCGCAGGACACCATGGTCGGGGACCTGGAGGCCCTGGGGCTGGACCGGATCCTGTCAGCGCGCGGCCTGGACGCGCTGCTAGTCGGGCTGCGCGAGGCCGAACTGCAGATGGCGGACCCGAATCCGGCCAGGCGTGATGCTGGCGTGCGGCGGTACGGGCACCTGGAGGAGCGGCTGACCGTCCTCGGCGGCTACGCGGCCGAGTCGGAGGCGGCGTCCCTCGCAGCGAGCCTGGGGCTGCCGCAGAAGGTGCTGAAGCAGCCGCTGCGCACGCTGTCGGGCGGGCAGCGACGGCGGATCGAGCTCGCCCGGATCCTGTTCGGCGGCTCGGACACGCTGCTGCTGGACGAGCCCACCAACCACCTCGATGCGGACTCGGTCAGCTGGCTGCGCGACCACCTGCGCAGCTTCCGCGGCGGCCTGGTGGTGATCAGCCACGACACCGCACTGCTCGACGTGGTGGTCAACAAGGTGTTTCACCTCGACGCCGACCGCAGCGTGCTGGACATCTACAACCTGGGCTGGCAGGCCTACCTGGAGCAGCGCGAGACCGACGCGCGGCGGCGGCGGCGGGAGCGGATGAATGCCGAGAAGCAGGCCGTCGCGCTCCATTCCCAGGCGGACAAGATGCGCGCCAAGGCCACGAAGGCCAAGGCGGCGCAGAACATGCAGAAGCGGGCCGAGCGACTGCTGGCCGGCGTCAGCGCCGACCGGTCGGCGGAGCGCGTCGCCAAGCTGAGATTCCCCGTGCCAGTGCACTGCGGCAAGACGCCGATCAGCGCGACCAGGCTGTCGAAGTCGTACGGCTCGCTCGAGGTGTTCACCGATGTGGACGTGGCCGTCGACAAGGGCGCGCGGGTGGTCATACTCGGCCTGAACGGCGCTGGGAAGACCACGCTGCTGCGCCTGCTCGCGGGCGTCGAGGAGCCTGACACCGGCGAGGTGCTACCGGGTCACGGGCTGCGGCTCGGCTACTACGCGCAGGAGCACGAGACGCTCGACAAGAGCCGGACGCTCCTGGAGAACATGCGCTCGGCCGCGCCGGACCTCGCCGAGAGCGAGCACCGGCGCATCCTCGGGTCGTTCCTGTTCTCCGGCGACGACGTGCTCAAGCCGGTCGGC
>DASXKI010000214.1:0-37489 GCA_036496945.1 Streptosporangiaceae bacterium
GGTGATGGTGACGACGACGTCTTCCTCGGCGATCAGGTCCTCAATCGACATATCGCCGTCGTAGGCGATGATCTCGGTCCGCCGGTCGTTGCCGAACTTCTCGGTGATCTCGGCCAGCTCAGTACTGACGATCTGCCGCTGCCGCTCTGGCGAAGCCAGGATTGCCTCGTAGTCGGCGATCTCCGTCATCAGCTGCTCGTACTCATCCAGGAGCTGCTGCCGCTCCAGGGCCGCCAGCTTGCGCAGCTGCATGTCGAGGATGGCCCGCGACTGGATCTCGTCGATGTCCAGGAGGTCCATCAGGCCCTGCTGGGCGGCTGAGGCGGACTCGCTGGCCCTGATCAGCGCGATCACGGCGTCGATCTGGTCGATGGCCTTGACCAGCGCGCTCAGGATGTGCGCCCGCTCCCGCGCCTTGCGCAGCAGGTACTGGGTCCGCCGGACTATGACCTCGATCTGGTGCGCGACCCAGTACCGGATCATCTGGTCCAGCCGCAGCGTACGGGGCACCCCATCCACCAGGGCGACCATGTTGGCACCGAAGGTGTCCTGCAACTGCGTGTGCTTGTACAGGTTGTTCAGCACGACCTTGGCCACCGCGTCGCGCTTGAGCTGGATCACGATCCGCCGGCCCACCCGGGCGCTGCTCTCGTCCTGGACGTTGGCGATGCCCGTGATCCGGCCCTCGGTGGCGAGCTCGGCAATCTTCTCGATCAGGCTGTCGGGGTTGACCTGGAACGGCAGTTCGGTCACGACCAGCAGGGTGCGGCCCCGGCTGTCCTCCTCCGCCTCGACGACGGCGCGCATGGTGATCGAGCCGCGGCCGGTGCGGTAAGCGTCCTGGATGCCGCGGCGACCAACTATCTGGGCGGCCGTGGGGAAGTCCGGGCCATGGACGCGCTCCAGCAGCGCGGCCAGCAGTTCCTCGTCGGTGGCCTCGAAGTTTTGCAGGCACCACTGCGCCCCGGCCGCCACCTCCCGCAGGTTGTGCGGAGGGATCTTGGTGGCCATGGCCACGGCGATGCCCTCGGACCCGTTCACCAGCAGGTTGGGGAACCTGGCCGGCAGTACCACCGGCTCGGCCGACTTGCCGTCGTAGTTCGGCCGGAAGTCGACGGTCTCCTTGTCGATGTCCCGCAGCATCTCCATGGCCAGCGGCGTGAGCCGGCACTCGGTGTACCGCATGGCGGCGGCCGGGTCGTTGCCGGGCGAGCCGAAGTTGCCCTGCCCGTCCACCAGCGGCATCCGCATGGCCCAGTCCTGGGCCATGCGGACCAAGGCGTCATAGATCGCCGAGTCCCCGTGCGGATGGTAGTTGCCCATCACGTCGCCGATGACCCGCGCGCACTTGAAGAAGCCACGATCCGGCCGGTACCCGCCGTCGTACATCGCGTACAGGATGCGGATGTGGACAGGCTTCAGGCCGTCGCGGACGTCGGGCAGCGCACGGCCGACGATGACCGACATCGCATAGTCGAGGAAGCTGCGCTGCATCTCGACCTGGATGTCAACGGGCTCGATCCGGCCCCGTCCTTCCGACGGAGCGTCCGGCGTGGTCACATCTGGCACTTACGAGTCCTTCCTTCGGCCGCGCGCCGGCATGGTTGCACGGGCGGCTGCGGCCCCGTTCCCATCATTAGATGTCGAGGAACTTGACGTCCTTGGCGTTGCGCTGGATGAACGACCGGCGGGCCTCGACGTCCTCACCCATCAGCACGCTGAACATCTCGTCGGCCTGCGCCGCGTCATCCACAGTGACCTGCTTGAGCACCCGCTTCGCCGGGTCCATCGTGGTGTCCCAGAGCTCGCTGGCGTTCATCTCACCGAGGCCCTTATACCGCTGCACGCCATCGCGCTGTACCTTGCGGCCTTCGGCGACGCCCGCCTCGATGACCGTCTCCCGCTCCTTCTCGGAGTAGGCATAGCCGGGCAGGGCATTGCGGCCCTCCCATTTGATCTTGTACAGCGGCGGCTGCGCCAGGTACACGTGCCCGGCCTCGATGAGCGGCTTCATGAAGCGGAACAGCAGCGTCAGCAGCAGCGTGGTGATGTGCTGGCCGTCGACGTCCGCGTCCGCCATCAGGATGATGTGGTAGTAGCGCAGCTTGCTGATGTCGAACTCGTCGTGGATCCCGGTGCCAAGCGCCGTGATCATCGACTGGACCTCGTTGTTCTTGAGGACGCGGTCGATCCTGGCCTTCTCGACGTTGAGGATCTTGCCGCGGATGGGCAGGATCGCCTGGAACTTCGAGTCGCGGCCACCCTTGGCCGAGCCGCCGGCGGAGTCGCCCTCGACGACGTAGATCTCGGAGATCGTCGGGTCGCCGGACTGGCAGTCCGCAAGCTTGCCGGGCAGCCCGGATCCGCCCATCGCGCTCTTGCGGGTCAAATCCCTGGCCTGGCGGGCGGCGATCCGGGCGCGCGCTGCCTGGCTCGCCTTCATGACGATGGCCTTGGCCTCGCCCGGATTGCGCTCGAACCAGTCCTTCAGGTGGTCGTTGCAGACCCGCTGGACGAAGGACTTGGCCTCGGTGTTGCCGAGCTTCTGCTTGGTCTGCCCCTCGAACTGCGGCTCGGACAGCTTGACGTGGATGATCGCCGTGAGGCCCTCGCGGATGTCCTCGCCGAGCAGGTTCTCTTCCCTGTCGCGCAGGTACTTCTGCTCCCGGGCGTACCGGTTGACGATCGTGGTCAACGCCGCGCGGAACCCCTCCTCGTGCGTGCCGCCCTCGGCCGTGTTGATCGTGTTGGCGAAGGTGTGGACGGACTCGGAATAGGAGCCGGTCCACTGCATGGCGATCTCGGCGGCGATGCCCTCGCCTTCCTCGCCGAAGTCGATCACCGACTCGTGCACGGGCTCCTTGGTGGCGTTCAGGTAGCTGACGAAGTCGGCGATGCCACCGTCGTAGTGGTAGTTCACCGCGCTGGGCGCGTCGGGCGTGATGTGCTCGGGCCGCTCGTCGGTCATGGTGATCGACAGCCCGCGGTTGAGGAAGGCCATCTCCTGCATCCGCCGGGACAGCGTCTCGAACGACCACTCGGTGGTCTCGAAGATGCTGCCGTCCGGCCAGAACGTGATGATCGTGCCGGTCTTGTCCGTCTCCTCGCCGCGGGTCAGCGGGGTGACCGGCTGGCTCATCTCGTAGGACTGGCGCCAGACGTAGCCGTCCTTCCAGATCTCGACATCCAGCCGGGTCGAGAGCGCGTTGACGACCGAGACTCCGACGCCGTGCAAGCCGCCGGATACCGCGTACGACTGGCTGTCGAACTTGCCACCCGCGTGCAGCGTCGTCAGCACGACCTCGACGGCCGGGCGCTTCTCGATCGGGTGCTCGTCGACGGGAATGCCGCGCCCGTTGTCGTACGTGCGGACGCCGCCATCGGCGAGCAGCGTAACCTCGATGGTGTCGGCGTAACCCGCCAGCGCCTCGTCCACCGCGTTGTCGACGACCTCGGTCACCAAATGGTGCAATCCGCGCTCACCGGTCGACCCGATATACATACCGGGACGTTTGCGGACGGCCTCCAGGCCTTCCAAGACCGTGATCGAACGTGCGTCGTAAGACAAAGCTGAAGCTCCTCTGGAACAGGGCAAACACCCAGGGCAGACGCGTCCAGCCCCCGCCTGGCGTCCGTCCTAGTGCGCTTGTTCATTTTACCTGGACGCACCGCCAGCCTCAGCCGTACGTACCACGCGCCGCGCTCCTACTTGCCGCTGGCGCGCCAACCACCCTCCGCCGGGGGGTCCTACCTGCCGCCGGCCCGCGTTCCTTAGCCGCCCGCGCTCATTAGCCGCCCGCGCTCATTAGCCGTAGGTATCCCGCGGGCCGCGGCCGCCGCGGACTCGCCACTCGCCTGGCTTCCGCGGGCTCGTGACCGGCCCGCGGACCTTGACCCGCAGCACGCTGCCGTCGCCGAGCTCGGTATTGAGCCGGCGGACCAGCTGGGCCGCGAGCAGTCGCACCTGAGTTGCCCACGCGGTGGAATCCGCGGTCACGGTCAGCTCGCCGTCCGACAGCGACTCTGGCGTGGTGTGCGCCGCCAGGTCGGCCCCGACGATCTGCGCCCACCGCCCGAACACCGACCCGGTAGCGGCGGCCAGCGCCCATCCCTCGGCATCCAGGAGGTTGCTGATGGCCGAGGCCAGCGGCTGCGGGTCGTACCGCTGCGGCTGGGCGGCGAACCCGGGCCGGGCCGCAGGGCGGCGGGTACCGCGCCGTCCGCCCGCGGGCGGAGGCTGCCCAGTTTTCAAGCCGGGAACGGGGCCGCCCGACACTCCGTCGCCCGATCGCTGATCCAGGCCTGCCGCGCCAGCCGCCTCGTCCGCCCCGTCGCCCTCGGCGCCAGCCGGGCTTGCTACCCGACGTGGCGGCGCGGTCGGCCACAGCCCGCGGGCCCGTGCGTCCGCCTTGGCCGCGGCGAGCGCCGCCCGGGCCAGGCTGACCTGGTTGGCTGCATCCTGATCAGGCCCAGCTGATTCAGGCACTACTGATTCCGGCACTGCTGATTCCGGCACTGCTGCGTCAGGCACTGCTGATCACTCCGTCCGCGACCCGGAACCTGGCGCCGGCCAGCCCCGCCGGGACGTCTTCGGGGACGGCTGCGGTGACCAGGACCTGCTCAGCGTCACGGACCAGCTCGGCGAGCCGGTCACGACGACCACTGTCCAGCTCGGCGAACACGTCGTCCAACATGAGCACCGGGTCTTCGCCCCCGGCGCGCAGCAGCTGGTACGCGGCCAGCCGCAGCGAGAGCGCGAGCGACCATGACTCCCCGTGACTGGCGTAGCCGCGGGCGGGCAGCCCGCCGATCCGCAGCTCCAGCTCGTCGCGGTGCGGGCCGACCAGGCAGACGGCCCGCTCGAGCTCGGCCCGGCGGCGCGCGGCCAGGGCTTCCCGCAGCGTGATGGCGAGTTTGTCCGGGTCAGGATCGGCATCCAGGGCGGCATCGGCGACGCCCTCGGCGCCGGCGTCACCGTCGAGACCGCTCGCCGCGCCTGCTGCTGCGACACTGGCCGCTGCAGACATGCGGTACCACAGGCCAGTGTCTCGCTCGGTGCCCGAGACCGAGCTGTAGCAGGCGGCCACGAACGGCCTGAGCTCGCGCACCAGCCGAAGCCGCCCAGCTGTGAGCTGCACGCCCGCAGCCACCAGGTGGTCGTCCCAGACCTCGAGCGCGCCGGGCGGCACGGCACCCCTGGCCTTGGCCGACTTCAGCAGGGCCGTTCGCTGGCGCAGCACCCGCTCGTAGTCCGCACGGACGCCCGCATACCGTGGCCGCATGGCGACCAGGAGGTCATCGAGGTAGCGGCGCCGCTGATCCGGGTCACCTTTCACCACGGCGATGTCCTCGGGCGCGAACAGCACGCATCGCAGGACGCCGAGCACTTCCCGCGGCCGCGGCGCAGGTGCCCGGTTGAGCCGGACCCGGTTGGCGCGGCCCGCGTTGATCTCGATCTCGAGCAGGGTGTCCCGGCCGGCCGCCGAGATCAGCCCGCGCAGGATGGCTCTGTCGGCGCCCTGCCGGATCAGCGGGGCATCGGTGGCCACCCGGTGGCTGCCGAACGTCGCGAGGTAACCGGCCGCCTCGACCAGGTTGGTCTTGCCCTGGCCGTTCGAGCCCTGGAACGTCGTCACGCCCGGCCCGAGGGTCACATCCGCCTCCCGGTAGCTGCGGAAGTCCGTGAGCGAGAGCCGGGTCAGGTGCACGCCTGCGACATTAGCGGCCTCAGCCGCCGAGGCGGATCGGCATCAGCAGGTAGCGAAACTCCGGGTTGCCATCGGGTCCAGGCTTGCCGGTCAGCAGCGCGGGCTTGCCCGACTCGGTGAACGTGATGCGCACGGTGTCAGAGTCGATCACCGCGAGCCCGTCGAGCAGATACTGCGGGTTGAAGGCGATCGACAGGTCGTCACCGGAGAACTCGGCCTCGATGATCTCCTCGGCCTGCGCCTCGTCACCAGTACCCGCCTCGAGCAGCAGCTGGCCCGCGCTGAAGGCCAGGCGGACTGGCGTGTTGCGCTCGGCGACCAGGGCGACGCGCTTCACCGACTCCGACAGCAGGCTCACCGACAGCTCAGCCGCGGCGTTCACGGTCTTCGGCAGCAGCGCCTGGTACCGCGGGAACTCGCCGGACAGGAGCCGGGTCGTGGTCCGGCGGCCTGCGCCCTCGAATCCGATCATGCCGTCGCCGCCGCCCTCGGTGCCGGGCAGCGCGAGCGCGATCGATACCTGGGCGCCGTTGGTCAGCGACCTGGCGGTGTCGGCGAGCGCCTTGGCTGGAACGAGCACCGCCGCGCTCAGGTCGGGGTGCGCCGGCGACCAGCGCAACTCACGGACCGCGAGCCGGTACCTGTCCGTCGATACCAAGGTGAGCGTGTCGCCTTCGATCTCGATCCGCACGCCGGTCAGGGCGGGCAGCGTGTCATCCCGGCCTGCTGCCGTCGTCGACTGGCTGACGGCGGTGGCGAACGCATCGCTGCCGATCGTGCCGGCCGCCGGGGGCATCTCCGGCAGGGCTGGGTATTCCTCCTCCGGCATCGTCAGCAGCGTGAACGTGGCGCTGCCGCACGTGAGGACGGCCCGGCCGTCGTCGACGGTGATGTGGACCGGCTTGGCTGGCAGGCTCCGGCTGATCTCGGCCAGGAGCCGCCCGGAGACCAGGGCGCTGCCTGGCTCCTCGGTGCTGACCGGCACGGTCGCCTGCGCCGATACGTCGTAGTCGAAGCTCGACAGGACGAGCTCGTCGCCGGCCTGGATTCGGATGCCCGCAAGCACTGGAACGGTGGGACGGGCAGGCAGGGCACGAGCTGTCCAGGCCACTGCCTCGGCCAGCACGTCGCGCTCAAGGACGATCTTCACCTGTCGCCCTCCTTCTCTGATCGCTGTGTCGTGTTGCTGTGTCGTGTTCGGGACGGACCGGGTCGGGGGCCCGGCGCTACTTGGATGTTTATCTGTCTGGCATAACTAGATCAGTAGTCGTCATAGGGGCGGTGGATCCCGTGGATAACCGGTGTCCGCGCTGGTCGGGGCTGGCGCGGCCGTGCACAGGCCCTGTGGCCGGCCGGGGTGCGCCGCGCAGCACGGCTGTGGGCGGCCGATCGCCCCCGCCGTGTCACCGGCGGTTTACCCACCAGATGGCTGCGGTTTTCCGCCGGATGTCCCAAGGAGATCCACAGGTTTATCCACAGCCTGTGTGCGTACATTGCGTGCAGCGCGAAGTTTGCGTGTCGCACCAAGCACGCTGCGTGGTAACACGCAGGCCGACGGCCTGAACTGCGACTTATCGCGGCGCTGCTCACCCCGACCGTGCTCATCCGGACAGAGCCTGCTGCTTGATCCGGTTGGTGAGCTCTGTCACCTGGTTGTAGATCGCCCGGCGCTCGGCCATGAGCGAGCGGATCTTGCGCTCCGCGTGCATCACCGTCGTATGGTCGCGGCCGCCGAACTGCTGGCCGATCTTCGGCAGCGACATATCGGTTAGCTCGCGGCACAGGTACATGGCGATCTGCCGGGCGGTGACGAGGACGCGCGACCGCGAGGTCCCGCACAGGTCGTCGATGGACAGCCCGAAGTAGGAGGCGGTCTGGCCCATGATCGTGGCCGCCGTGATGTCCGGGCCGTGAGTTTCGACGATGAGGTCCTTAAGCACGAACTCGGCGAGCTGGAGGTCCACCGTCTGGCGGTTGAGGCTGGCGAACGCGGTCACCCGGATCAGCGCGCCCTCGAGCTCGCGGATATTAGTGGAGATCCGCGAGGCGATGTACTCCAGCGCCTCAGGCGGGGCGTTGAGGCGGTCCTGCACGGCCTTCTTGCGCAGGATCGCGATCCGGGTCTCCAGCTCGGGCGGCTGGACGTCGGTCTGCAGGCCCCACTCGAACCGGCTCCGCAGCCGGTCCTCGAGCGTGACGAGCCGCTTAGGCGCCCGGTCGGAGGAGATCACGATCTGCTTCTCGGCATTGTGCAGCGTGTTGAAGGTGTGGAAGAACTCCTCCTGCGTGCCTTCCTTGTTCTCCAGGAACTGGATGTCGTCCACCAGCAGCACGTCCACGTCGCGGTAGCGGCGGCGGAAGCCGTCCTGCTTGCCGTCGCGAATCATGTTGATGAAGTCGTTCGTGAACTCCTCGGAACTGACGTACCTGACCTTCAGTCCCTGGTAGAGGCTCTGGGCGTAGTGGCCGATGGCGTGCAGCAGGTGCGTCTTGCCGAGGCCGGAGTCGCCGTAGACGAACAGCGGGTTGTACGCCTTGGCCGGGGCTTCGGCGACCGCGACCGCTGCCGCGTGCGCAAACCTGTTGCTCGAGCCGATGACGAACGTCTCGAACGTGTACTTGGGGTTGAGCCTGGCCTGCCCGGGCCGCGGCAACTGGGCGGCTGGCACGTGCGGCCCGGAGTGCCGGTGCGGCGGAATGCCGCTGCCCATCGGCGGGCCCGAGCCGTTGCCCGGCCTGACCGCGGGCGGTAGGCCTGGCGTCGCGGTGCCGGGCCCGCGGTCTGCGATATCGGGTCCGGGCACGCCGATGCTTGAGAACCCAAGCTCAGCCGGGAACGGGGCAGCCCCCGTGCGCGGCCCGGATCCGGCGAGCTGTCCGGGCTGACCAGAGCCCCCGTTGCCGTAGTGGCCGCCCGGCGGGCTGCGGAAGTCATCGAGGTCGTCAACTCCGGCCAGGGTCGGAATCGGCCCGGTGATGTCGTCGTCCAGGCCTGCCGACCGTCTGGAATGCTCGCCGGCTCGCCCCGCCGGGGCGCCAAGGTCGGCGGTGGCGACCGGGTCGACGGTGACGGCTAGCTGGATACTTCTGGCCAGTTCCCTCGATAGCGCGTTGGTGATCAGGGCGCGCAGCCTGGTCTCGAGCTGTTCCTTGACGAAGTCGTTCGGCGCCGCAATGAGCGCGGTGTTCTCGACGAGGCCGAGCGGCCTCGTCAGCTGGAGCCACGCTCGCTGGTGCGGCTCGATGTGCATATCGGCGAGGTCGGCCAGCGAGCGGGCCCACACATCGGCGAGGTCGTCGTCGCTCATCGGCCGGTCACCCGAGCCCCCCACATGTGATCAACAGGTTTTTCCACAGCATGTGCACGTTGCAAGGTCTAGCGCATCGCGCAGTTGCCCGGCCGCAGCGGGTGCGGCCTGGGCTGGCGGCGCGAGCAGGGCTGGCGGTGGCTCACCGCACAGCTCGGGCCGCGCTATCCACAGCCTAGGGCGGGAGTTCACGGTGCGTTCGGGAAACTCCGATGGTAAAGGCTGATCGGTGGCTAGTCCTCGGGCCGAGCATGCTACCGGGACCTTGGTTTGACCCGCCACCTGACCTGCGCGTAATTTGACCCGCCACCTGACCTGCGCGTAACTTGTGGAAGTCCGGTAATCCCGGTGCAGCTACCTCACGGCCTGACGCAGGTAAGGCCCGTCGCTTGGATGAGTTCGCAGCTGGCGGTTGTTGAAGTCAGTGAGGCTCAAAGCTGCCGCCTGTGCCTTGCGTTTACAGATGTGACCTAAGTAATAACAGACCTGCCGCACCTGGAGCTCCAGTGAGTAAGCGTACTTTTCAGCCGAACAACCGCCGCCGGGCGAGGACTCATGGTTTCCGGCTGCGCATGCGCACCCGGGCTGGCCGCGCGATCCTGTCGGCCAGGCGCCGGAAGGGCCGCGCGCGCGTCAGCGTCTGACGTCGCCGGATGTGATGTCACCATGCTTCCGGCGGCCGCGAGGATGCGGCGCAGTGCTGACTTCGCACTGGCGACCCGCGGCGGCAGCAAGGCCGGACGGTCGCTGGTGTCAGGCCACCTGCTAGTACGGCCGGATAGCGCAGAGCCCGCGCGCGTGGGCTTCGTGGTCAGCAAGGCCGTGGGCTCGGCAGTGGTCAGGAACACGGTGCGGCGACGGCTGCGGCATCTCGCCCGAGGTTACTTGCGGTTGCTGCCGGGAGGTAGCCTGCTTGTAGTCCGCGCTGCGCCGCGCGCGGCTACAGCCTGCCAGGCGGATCTTGCCGCCGACCTCGACCTGGTAATCGGAGCTTTGCTTCGGCGGCAAGGTGGGGTGGTGATCCAGTGAGCAGCAGATCCGGACCTGACGTCCGTGCGCTGTCGCCTGCTGGCTGGCTGCTCGTGGGCCTGCTGACCGCCTACCGGCGGTTCATCAGCCCGCTCCTCGGACCGAGGTGCAGGTTCTACCCGTCGTGTAGCGCGTATGCGCTGGAGGCTGTGCGGGTGCACGGCGCACTGCGGGGCTCGTGGCTTGCGGTGCGCAGGTTGAGCCGGTGTCACCCGTTCCATGCCGGGGGAATCGACCCCGTGCCGGGCACGGACCGGGAGAAGGGTGCCGCCACGGTGGCGGACCCGGACGTTACGAGCTCAGACGGCATCAACCCGAGGCGTCATGAGCGGAGCACAAGGGAGCTTGCAGGGTGAATCCACTGAATTACCTCTATGAGGCAGTCGGCTGGGTCTTCACGCACATTTATGACGTGCTGAAGCCGGCCTTCGGTCCCACCAGCGGATGGACCTGGGCTCTCTCCATCATCATCCTGGTCGCGCTGATGCGGCTGATCATGGTGCCGCTGTTCATCAAGCAGATGCACACGACCAGGGCAATGTCGACGCTCCAGCCACAGATGGCCGCGCTGCGCAAGAAGTACAAGAACGACAAGCAGACGCTCAATCAAGAAACGATGAAGCTGTACCAGGAAGCGGGCGTCAATCCGCTGATGGGCTGCTTGCCGTTTGTGCTCC
The DNA here is from genome assembly GCA_036496945.1 of Streptosporangiaceae bacterium. Lineage (GTDB taxonomy): Bacteria > Actinomycetota > Actinomycetes > Streptosporangiales > Streptosporangiaceae > JAJYUU01. The sequence continues at coordinate 10,723 of DASXKI010000214.1, forward strand.
AGCTGCCCCTGTTCTTCGGCCTGTTTAACGTGCTGCGCGCGATCGCCGCCGGCACGCCGAAGTACGGCCTGCCCGCAACCATGGTGCATGCAGGTCAGCAGGCCAAGATCCTTGGCGTTTCGATCGCCGACAAGGTGCTGTTCACGCACGGCCTGGCCGTGCCCTTGCACGCCAAGCTGGTCATCGTCGCTACGGTCGTGGTCAGCATGGTGACGACGTTCCTGACGATCCGGCAGAGCCAGAAGCGCGGCATGATGCCCGCCGCGACGCCCGATAACCCGATGGCGTCGTCGCAGAAGTACATGACCTACATCATGCCGTTCTTCGCGCTGACTGGGCTGTACTGGCCGTTCGGGCTGGTCCTGTACTGGGTGACGACGAACCTGTGGACGCTGGGCCAGCAGTGGCTCCTCGGCAGGCGCTACCCCTACACCCCGCCGGCGATGGACGGCGCTCCGGCTCCCGCGGCCGCGTCGGCCAGGTCGCTGACGGGTGGCGCGGCCAAGGCGGCGCCGGTGAAGGCAGGCAATGTACAGGCAAGTACTGCAAAGCCGAGCACTGCGAGGGGATCCACCGCGAAGGCGATCGCGCCGGGAGGCGGGAGTCAGCCAGCCAAGAGCCAGCAAAGCCGGACGCAGCCAAGCGCTGGTAAGGCAGCGCGCACGGCGGCTAACGGCGCGAGTGCCAATGGCGCGACGTCGATAGGCGGCGGGGTGCTGAAGCGTCTCGGCAGGGGCCGGTCGGAGCCCGAGCCACAGCCGGAGCTCCCCGAGGTTAAGCTCGTGAGGCACCAGACGCAGCGGCAGTCCCGCAGCAAACGTTCAGGTAAGCGCTAACGCCCCGGCCGGCCCGACGCACGTGGCGTGGCGGACGGGTTGGCGGCCGCGAGGTGATGGTGCTACGTGAGGCGCCGGGCGGGCTCCCTGCGGGAAGCGGCTGGCAGGGTTGCTGACAGCTGGTTCGATCAGGGACGGATCGAGGAGGAGCCTGGCTATGAGCCAGCAGGAGGACATGGTGGCGCAGGACGCTGGTCATGACGAGTCCGGCTCGTACGTGGCTGTGAGCCACGCCGCGGGGGTGGCCGACGACGCCCCGGACACCGCTGACGATGCTCTTGACGATCTCGATGCCGAGGAGGAGCCGGACGCCGACGAGCCGGACGCCGACGAGGACGAGCCGGATGCCGGCGACGCCAACGGGCAGCCCGAGCGCTCGTCCGCCGCAGACCTGGAGCTGGAAGGCGAGGTCGCAGCGGATTACATCGAGGGCCTGCTGGACGTGGCAGATCTCGACGGTGACATTGACATGGATGTCGAGGGGGACCGGGCCGTCGTCTCCGTGGTAGGCGCGACGCTCGATGAGCTTGTCGGCCGGCGCGGGGAAGTGCTGGAAGCTCTTCAGGAGCTGACCAGGCTGGCGGTGCATCAGCAGACTGGTAACCGGACTCGGATGATGCTCGACGTCGGCGGGTACAGGCAACGGCGCCGAACGGAGCTGGCCGAGGCCGGCCACGACGCGGCCGAGGAAGTGCGGCGCACCGGGCAGCCCAAGCGGATGTGGGCGATGAATCCGTTCGAGCGCAAGGTTGTGCACGATGCAGTGGCAGCAGCAGGCCTGCGGAGCGAGTCGGAGGGTGAGGAACCCGACCGCCGCGTGGTTGTGCTGCCAGTCAGCTAGTTCCAGCGCGGAGCCCGGCGCGGCGACGGAGGCGTGCTCGTATGCCCGATGAAGACGATCTACCCGTGTCGTCCGCTGCTGCCCTGGCTGCGGCGATGTTCGGCGACACACTGCCACAGGCGGAGAAGTACGCTGCCCTGCTAACTGGCAGCGGCGTCGAGCGTGGCGTCGTCGGGCCTGCCGAAGCCGACAAGATCTGGGATCGGCACCTGCTGAACAGCGGCGCCCTGGCTCGCCTGATCCCTGCCAAGTGCACCCTCGTCGATCTTGGCTCTGGCGCGGGCCTGCCGGGCATCGTGCTGGCGATCTTGCTACCGGGGGCGAAGGTGACCCTGCTCGAGCCGCTGGCGCGGCGGGTGGAGTTCCTGGAGGAGTGCATCGATGTCCTGGGGCTTGCCAATACACAGGTCGTGCGGGGCCGGGCAGAAGACCTGGCCGGGCGGATGCTGGCCGACGTCGTGACGTCCCGTGCGGTTGCGCCCCTGGACAAGCTGGCCGGCCTGAGCGTGGGCCTGGCGCGGCCGGGTGGCCGCGTGCTTGCGATCAAGGGATCCTCGGCCGAGGCGGAGCTCGTGAGGGCGCGGCCCGTACTCGCGCGACTCGGCGTGACGGATGCGCGAGTCGTGCAGGTCGGTGGCGCCGGAGGCGGTGTGACTGCCACAGTAGTGACGTTCACCGCGCCCGAGCATCGAAGCTCAGGGGCGGGCAGTGGCGGCCGAGCGGCGGCACGGTCCGACAGCCGTCCAGGGGGCCGTCCCGGCAGCCGCGCCGCCAGTGCGGCTGGCGCCAGGCAACCTCGGCCGAATAGCCGCCGCGGCGGAGGCTAAGCAAGCTCGGCCCGGCGTGATGCGCTGGCGGCATCGGCCAGGCAGGCCGCCTCAGGTGGCTGGGCTGGTCATGGCTCGATGAGGAGAAGCTGCGCGATGACGAACTCAGTGCCGGGCCTCGGCTGGCCTGAGGAAGCCGCTACCCCGGCTGGGCAACCAGATATTCGCGCGAGCGAAGACGCGGACGCGGAGGCCTGGCTGGCCGAGCTGGCCCGAAGCGCGCAAGATCCAGGAATACGCCGTCGCGGTCCTGTTGCGGTGACACGGGAGCTACCGGATCGTTATGCGCGCCGGGCGGACCGGTTGGGTCTCGGCTGGCCGAGCGGGTCGACGCGGGCTGCCGCGCCTGGTGGCGAATCTCAGGACGAGGGCGGCGTAATCGGGGCGGCGACGCGTTCGCGGTCGAGCCTGCCAGGCGAGAACGAGCATCCAGATAGCCCGGTGGCCAATGGTGGCCTAGGCTCAGTTTCCGCGGTAGAGACCGGCGAGCCAATGCCGGACCGGGTGCGGCGGGCGCTCGCCTGGGTTTCACGTGAAACTCTCGGCCACGCCGAGGCAGAGCGGGCCGCTGGCGGAGATCGTGGCGCCGACGGGGATCGCGGCGCTGGCGGAGATCGCGGTGCTGACCGGGATGACGACGCTGGCTGGGGTCGCCGTCGCCGGCCGGCCTCTCGTTATCCGGGTCGTGCTGATCCCGGTCGTGGTGACAGTGAAGGCTCGCTGGCTGATCAGGGCTGGCAGGCAAGCGAGAGCGAGGATCCAGTGGTCATTCCTGCCGTTCCTGACGCATCGGCTGATACGCCGATCGCCCGCGCCGCTCAGGCGGCGGTCGTGGCCCGGTCGGGCGGCGAGATCTGGCCGCGGCCGTCCTCCTGCCGGATCATCACGATCGCGAACCAGAAGGGCGGCGTCGGAAAGACCACCACCGCCGTGAACCTCGCGGCAGGCCTGGCCATGCACGGCGCGCGGGTGCTGGTAGTGGATCTCGACCCGCAGGGCAACGCCTCGACTGCGCTCGATGTCGACCATCACTCAGGGATCAGGTCGGTGTACAACGTGCTGGTGGACGGCGAGCCGCTGAGCGCGGTAGTTCGGCCGGTAGCCGGGTTCCCGCACCTGTACTGCGCCCCGGCTGCGATCGACCTGGCGGGCGCGGAGATCGAGCTTGTGCCGCTGGTGGCACGGGAGTCGAGGCTCGCCCGCGCCCTCGGCAGCTATGACGCGTCAAACTTGGACTACATCTTCATCGACTGCCCGCCATCGCTCGGCCTGCTGACGGTCAACGCGCTCGTAGCGGCGCCCGAGGTGCTGATTCCAATCCAGTGCGAGTACTACGCCCTTGAAGGCCTCGAGCAACTGCTGCGTACTGTCGAGCTGGTTCGCAGTCACCTGAACCCGACGCTCGCGGTGACCACGATCCTCCTGACGATGTACGACGGGCGCACGCGACTGGCCTCGCAGGTGGCGGACGAGGTGCGCGAGCACTTCGGTGGGGTCGTCCTCGGGTCAGTGATTCCGCGGAGCGTCAGAGTGTCTGAGGCGCCGAGTTACGGGCAGTCGGTCATGACGTACGACCCGGGGTCAACGGGTGCGCTGGCGTATCTTGAGGCGGCACGGGAGCTTGCGCGCAGGAACGTGCAGCAGCAAGTGGGCTAGTGCCGCGGCAGCGTGCGGGTGTCAGTTATTGAGGACACCGGGTGATCCCAGGGCCTCGGGCGACATGGTGCGCCTGCGTCGAGTCCGGGTCGGGCCGGCGGGAACGCCGCCGGTTCCTGTGGGCCGTGGTCTTCGTGTGGGCCGTGGTCTTCGTGTGGGCCGCCGTCGCGGATGCTGGCAGGATGGGCACCGAGCGCACGTGACCCATGCTGAGCTCGCGTGAGCCTGCTGAGTCAGTGGCCGGAGGGTGAGGAGAGTCAGGATGCCGCAACCAAAGCGCGGACTCGGCAAGGGGCTGGGTGCCCTGATTCCGACAGGCCCGCCGTCCTCGATGTCCTTGCCCGGTTCGCAGGGGCCGTCGGCCGGGCTAGGGATGAGCGACGAGGGACTGGCGGACGGGCTCTCCGGCACTTATCTCGAGGAGCTGCCCGTCGGGTACATCGTGCCCAACCCGCGCCAGCCGCGGCAGGTGTTCGACGAGGATTCACTGGCCGAGCTGGCCGCCTCGATCCAGGCCGTTGGCCTACTCCAGCCGGTTGTCGTCCGCCAGAACGCGCATGGGCAGTACGAACTCATCATGGGCGAGCGGCGGTGGCGTGCCTGCCAGCTGGCGGGTATCGATGTCATCCCGGCCATTGTCAGGCAGACCTCCGACGATGACCTGCTACGCGACGCGCTGATCGAGAACCTCCACCGCGAACAGCTCAACCCGCTCGAGGAGGCGGCCGCGTATCAACAGCTGCTGGACGATTTCGGTACTACGCACGACGAGCTCGCGCGGCGCATAGGCCGGTCCAGGCCCCACATCTCGAACACCATCCGGCTCCTGAACCTGCCGCCTGCGGTCCAGAAGCGGGTCGCCGCCGGAGTACTGAGTGCTGGACACGCCCGTGCCCTGCTCGGCGTCGAAGATCCAGTGGCGCAGGAGCAGCTTGCGCACCGGATCGTCGCCGAGGGCCTCTCAGTGCGGGCCGTTGAGGAAATCGTCTCGCTCGGCGCCCAGCCGGGAAAGAGCCCGCGTGTGCCAGGGCCTAAGGCGCCGGTGGCGCCGGGCCTCAAGGATCTTGCCGATCGGCTGTCGGACGTCTTCGAAACGCGCGTCAAGGTCGAGCTTGGCCAGCGGAAGGGCAAGATTGTCGTCGAGTTCGCCTCGCTTGATGATCTGGAGCGGATCGTGCGGAGCATGTCGCCGGGGCTGAGCCCGTCCCGGCGGGGCCTGAGGGCTGAGGGCTGAAGCCGTCTCGGCGGGCCTGAGGGGTGACGGCCGGTGCGGCTGACCCTCAGTGCTGTTCGCACGCGGCTGAGCGTCCCGCCAGGGCTGAGGGCCGGTGCGTCGGGGCCTGAGCGAGGGCGGTGCGGCCGACCCTGAGGCCGTTTCGGCACGGCTGAGCGTCCTGTCAGGGGTGAGGCCGGTGCGGCCGACCCTGAGAGTGCCGTTCGTACGCGGCTGAGCGTCCCGCCGGGTTGAGGCGGTGCGGCCGGGCCGATCGCGCCCCCTGGCGAGCTTTGTTCGTGGCTCGCGCTGACCCCGGCAGCGCCCCATGGCCCCTCAAGGACGCCGCTGTCGTTCCCGCTAGGCTTCGGTTCCGTGACAGAAATGAGCGGCAAGAGCTTCGGCAGCGACAATCACGCGGGCGTCCACCCGGCCGTCCTGGCCGCGATCACGGCGGCCAATACAGGGGACGCGGTCGCGTACGGCGATGACCACGTAACGCAGGCGGTGGAGGCGAGGCTGTGCGCGGCCGCCGGTGCGCGGCAGGCCTACCTGGTCTTCAATGGCACAGCGGCCAACATCCTTGGCCTCAGTCTGATGCTGCGGCCATTCGAGGCCGTGATCTGTGCCGAGACGTCGCACGTGAACGTCGACGAGTGCGGTGCCGCCGAGCGCCTGCTGGGTTGCAAGCTGCTGCCCGTGCCGACCCCGGACGGGAAGCTGACGCCGGCGCTGGTCGCGAGCCGGCTGACTGGCATCGGTGACGAGCACCGCTCGCAGCCTCGGGTCATCCAGGTCGCGCAGGTGACTGAGCTCGGCACGTGTTACACGCTGGCCGAGCTGCGCGAGTTGCGGGACTTCGGCCGCGAGCACGGCCTGCTCATGTATCTGGACGGAGCCCGGATCGCCAACGCCGCGGCATACCTCGACTGCTCCCTCGGGGAGATCGCGGCCTGCGCCGACGTCCTGAGCTTCGGCGGCACCAAGAACGGCGCTCTGGGCGTCGAGGCGGTGCTGGTGATGTCCAGCCGAGTCGCCGATGGCGTGAAGTATCACCGCAAGCAGCTCATGCAGCTGGCGTCCAAGATGCGGTTCCTGGCCGCGCAGGCGGATGCCCTGCTCAGTGACGACCTGTGGCTGGCTACGGCCAGGCATGCCAACACCATGGCCCAGCGGCTCGCCGCGTCGCTCGATGGCCTGCCGGGCGTCCGGCTGGCGCATCCGGTGCAGTCCAACGGGGTCTTCACCGAGCTAGCCCAGGACCATGCGGCCATGCTCCAGCGGGAGTGGAGCTTCCAGGTCTGGTCGGAGTCTGCCGACGGCAGCTGCGTAGCCCGCTGGATGACGGCGTTCGATACGTCTGAAGCCGACGTCGACCGGCTGGCTAAGGCGATTGGCGAGAGCGCTGTTTCACGTGAAACACAGCCGGCCAGGGCTCAGGTCTGACAGCACGAGCTCGGCCGCTGCTTGTGTGGCCGCCGCTCGCCGTGTAGCAGAGCTCCGACCGTCTCAAACGGGACCTCTTGCCGAAGCCATGGCCAAGAACGCGCCATTAGAAGGGTCCAGCCGCGCGGCTGATGGGTACGATGAGCCGCGGGGATAGCGCAACCGGGCCACAGGGCACTAACTAGCCCGCCGGGCTGGCAGCTGCGAGCCGTCAGTGGCCGGCTGGGGCCGCTGCGGTCTGGCAGTGGGCTGGCGGCGTTGACCTCGGATGCAGGCCGTGTCCATAGGCTAAGAACCGCAGGGGTACAACGTGTCGCGGCGACTTGCAAGCATCACGCTGGACAATCTCGATGACCTGCCGCCCCGGTGCCGCCGGTGCGTCTTCTGGGAGCTGGATCCCGTCAGTCAGGCGAGGGCTCTCGAAGTCGGCGACCCGGCGCTGGAGAAGGAAGCCTGGATCTCGTCCGTCCTGCTGGAGTGGGGTAGCTGCGGCAAGATCATCTATGTTGACGGCGCCCCGGCTGGCCACATGATGTACGCGCCGCCCAGCTACGCGCCGCGATCGGTCGCGTTCCCGACGAGCCCAGTCAGCGCCGACGCTGTCTTGCTGATGACGGCACACGTGATGTCGGAATTCGCCGGAGGTGGCCTCGGCCGCATGCTGGTCCAGGGACTCGCGAAGGACCTGACCCGGCGAGGTATCAAGGCCATCGAGGCGTTCGGGGACACGAAATGGACCCAGCCGGCCTGCGTGGTGCCGGTCGATTATCTGCTGTCCGTAGGGTTCAAGACCGTGCGGCCACACGCCCGTTACCCGCGACTCCGGCTCGAGCTGAAGACCGCCCTGTCCTGGCGTGAAGACGTGGAAGTCGCTCTGGAGCGACTGCTCGGTTCGATGTCGCCTGAGCGGGCCCTGCGGCTCGCCTGAGCGCGCCCGCCTGACGGCTACGGCGATATCAGCCGTCGCCACGTTTTGTCACCAGTTATGAGCTGGGCGGGCCCTCAGGTCGCAGTCGGTTGCCTGCCGCCGGCCAACCCAGATCACAGAAGCGGTGTAACGCTCAGCCTCCTGCCGGGACTGTGCATCGCAATGCCCGAACGACCGGGGCATCGCGAGCCAGAACTCACCCGGAGGGACTCGCATGAAACCACTGAATCGACTCGGTGCCGCACCATGGCCTTCGGCGACGGGGCAGCCACCGTCGACGCCACCAGGTTCGACCAGGCCGGCTGCTGGTCCGCGCCACCGGAACTGTGGAGCGACCTGGTGGACGACCGGCTGGCCGCGCTGCAGATGGCTGGTGCGATCAGGACGGCGCTGATTGATCTGCCCGTCCGCCAGCGCGAGGTCGTGACCTTGCGCGACATTGACGGGCTGAGTAGCGCCGAAGTCTGCGAAGTGCTGGATATCAGCGAAGCCAATCAGCGGGTACTACTCCACCGCGGCCGCAGTCGGCTACGCCAGCTGCTCGAGTCCGAGTTCGGGAGGGCATGATGTCGCGTATGCGCAGCCTCGCCCGCCGCCAGCGCGCTTTATCAGCGCTAGCAGGAGGATCGGGACCTGTCCACCGACTCCTGATGCTGCTGACGAATGCCGGGAGGAGAAAGACGGCCGAGGATGTCGGCCCGGGCCCGCCGGCGCCCGATAGGTGCAGGGCCGCAAGGCGCTGTTGACACGCCCGGCCGGACCGCGCGGGCGCGCTGCTGGCACGCCCGGCCGGACCGCGCGGGCGCGCGATCCGGCCGGCGGCCGCTATTGGTCAGATGAAGTCGGCGAGTTCGCGCAGGAGCGCGGACTTCGGCTTCGCCCCAACGATCTCCTTGACGACCTGGCCGTCCTTGAAGACACTCATGGTCGGGATATTCATGATCCCGTAGCGCTGGGTGACGACAGGGTTGTCATCGACGTTGAGCTTGACGACGTCGATCTTCTCGCCGTACTCGGTGGCGATCTCCTCGAGGACCGGGGCGACCTGGCGGCACGGTCCGCACCACTCGGCCCAGTAGTCAACGATGACTGGCTTGCCGGACTTCAGCACCTCAGCCTCGAAGGTCGCGTCGGTCACTGCCTTGGTTGCGCCCACTTGCGGGACTTCCTTCCCTCTCTGTTGAACCGCGCGGCCGTTCTGGCCGCGCGGTCTCGTCGGTCCGAGCCCGGCCTGCCCGGCCGAGCGCGGTAAGCATGGTCATTCCTCGTGGTCGGCCAGCCAGCGCTCAGCATCCAGCGCCGCTGCGCAGCCGGTACCCGCGGCCGTTACGGCCTGCCGGTAGGTCCGGTCGACAACGTCGCCCGCCGCGAAGACGCCCTCGATCGCGGTCCGCGTCGTCGGCTGGTCGACCAGGATGTAGCCATCGGCATCGGTGGCGAGCTGGCCGGTGACTAGCTCGCTGCGCGGGTCGTGGCCGATGGCCACGAACATTCCGGTCACCTCGAGCGTGCTTTCCTGGCCGGTGTTCAGATTCCGCAGCTTCAAGCCGGTGACGCGGTCCTCCCCGAGCACCTCAGCGACCTCGCTGTCCCAGGCAAACTTGATCTTTGGGTTACTGACCGCCCGGTCCTGCATGATCTTCGATGCCCGGAGAGTGTCGCGCCGATGCACAATTGTCACGCTGCGAGCAAACCGGGTGAGGAAAGTGGCTTCCTCCATTGCCGAGTCGCCGCCGCCGATCACCGCGATGTCCTGCTCGCGGAAAAAGAAACCATCGCAGGTGGCGCACCAGGACACCCCATGCCCGGACAGGCGCTTCTCACCTGCCACGCCGAGCTCCCGGTAGCTAGACCCGGTCGCGAGGATAACCGTCCTGGCGAAGTAACTGTCCTCACCGGCCTTGACCAGTTTGGGAGTTGCCTTCAGGTCCACTTCCGTCACGTCGTCCGCGACCAGCTCAGCGCCGAACCGCTCAGCCTGCTTGCGCAGCTGATCCATGAGGTCCGGTCCGAGAACGCCATCGGGGAAACCGGGGAAGTTCTCCACGTCGGTCGTGTTCATCAGGGCGCCACCGGATGTCACCGAGCCCTCGAACACCAGCGGACTCAGTCGGGCCCTGGCCGCGTACAGCGCAGCAGTGTAGCCGGACGGACCGGAGCCAATGATGATCACGTCCCGAACGTCGGTCACTAGTGTCCTGCCCCTCTCGAATGCACCGGCATCAACCACCGGCCGGGCCTGGAGATTCCCTCGGCAGGACGGCCTAAGTGCTGCTCAACATTAGATGATGGAGCACATCCGGGTGCGAGGCTGAGCAGGTCGGGCCCACGACCCATACCTCGGCCCCGCGGTTCGGGGTCTGCGCCGCGACGATGATTATGGCTGGCGAGCCGTCGTACTTGGCCTGCTCGACGAGCAGGACCGTCTGGTTGCCCACTAGGCCGTCAACGCAGCTGGCCAGCTGTGGGTCGCTCTGCGCGCTGCTCCCGCTCGGGTTGCCCTGCGCAGGCTTGGCCCCAGCATTCGGGGCAGGGCCCACAGTGGCCTGCGCACCGAGATCACCTCGCACGGCCGCCGCCTGGACAGCCGCGAGAGCCTGCGCGCCGAGCCCGGCCGAGGTGAAGTTAATGTCCGACGTCATTGTCCGAATGGACTTGGTCGAGGCCGGCGCGCCGTATCGAATATCGGGACCGAAGTTCATCCGACCCGCCAGCGCGTTGGGCGCTGCGACGGATCCGGAGCTGCTGGCTGCTGTTCGCTGCGTGTTGCTGCCGACGTGCGAGGCGATCTCGTACCCACCGACACCGACGATGACGAGGGCGCTGGCGACTGCGGCGATCCGGGTAGTGACAACCGAAAGTCTCGGCAGATGCCAGCCAGCCCGCTGCGTGCGTGCACGCCGGGATGAGCGCTCGGGCAGATCACGGCGACCAGCCTCGCTGGCCGGAGCGCTCGCTAGGCGCCGGGCTGACTCGCTAGCGAGTGCCGTGTCGATCTGGGCGGACAGACTCGCCGGCATGGCCGGATACGGCACGCTGGCGAGCGTAGTAGGCACGGCGGAGATCTCGCTGCTGAGCTGGGTGCAACGGACGCAGCCGCCTACATGAGCCTCGATCCTCGCGGCCTTGCGCGGCTTCAGGCCGTCCAGATCCAGGCTGGCTAGCTCCTCTGCGCTCGCATGACGGCTCACGGTGCTTCGTCACCCCCCTCCTGCGCAGGTAGGACGCGTTGGCCCGCCGATCGGTTCCGTCGTTCCTGGTCTGACAGTTTTTCTTCGACGGACATTTTCTCCTCGGCAGGCGGGCCTGCCGGACGCAGGTGCGCCAGCCGGGGCAACAGCCGTGCCCGTCCACGCGCCGCCCGGCTCTTGACCGTACCTTCGGAGACACCAAGGACGTCCGCGGCGTCGGCGATGGAATACCCAAGCATGTCCACAAGTACCAGGGCAGCTTGCTGATCGGGTACCAGCCGCCGCAGCGCTGCCTGGACATCCATGGCCGTATCGGAAGTACCGGACGGATCGGACAGCGGACGGCCGCTCGTCGCCAGCGCGTCGAGTGCCTCCTCGTCCTGGCCGCCAGCTGTCGGCCGGGAGGCACGCCTGCGCATGCGGTCCAGGGCCGCGTTGACGACGATCCGGTGCAGCCAGGTCGTGACGGCCGAGTCGCCGCGGAAGCTCGAGGCTCGGCGGAACGCCGCGATCATCGCGTCCTGAAGCGCGTCAGCTGCTTCCTCCGGCTCGCCGAGCGTGCGGATAGCTACCGCCCATAGCCGATCGCGGTGGCGCTCGAACAGCATGCCGAACGCTTCGGGATCGCCGTCAATATGCTGGCGCAGCAGATCTTCGTCCGACGGTGCGCCGTCCTCACCGCGGGCGCGCGGCTCCCGCCCCTGGTCGGCGGGCTTGCGCGGCTCCGGCAGGGAGTAGCGGCCTGAGGACTGCTCGTGCGATTCCGTCGCTTCCTCCCCCAGCCGTAGTCCTCATCACGCCGCGGGACGCGCTTCAGGCTGCCCCCGCGGCCCCGCGACCTGATGATAGTGAACGGTCAGGAGGTGCCATGAACGACGACCCCGAAGATCTGCGCCATGTACTTATTGCCCCCTTGGGCCATGGGCGGCAGCTTGGTGAACCAGATGACGAGATACTGGTCGGAGACCGGCTGCCGTACAGTAAACGTGGAGATTCCGGACACGTCGGCCTGGCTGGCGACGGTCGTCATGGATGCCAGGTTGGCCTCGCTTCTGGCGTTCGAATTACCCACCTTGATCTGAACGTTTGCGCCTGGCACGGAGCCGAAAGTGACAGTGATGGAGCTGACCCGGACCGGCTTGCCCAGATCCAGGATCAGGCCCGTGCCGGCCTTGAGGTTGCCGAAGTACGGGCTCCGGTAATACTGCTGGGTGGACCAGCCTCCCGCGTTCCCGTCCAGGACGTTGGCCGCCTGGCTGGAGTTCTCATCGCCGCTGTCCGCTGTGTTCAGGGCGTCAAACCCCTGCGCCGACACAGGCTTGATGACGGTGACGCCAACTGGATTCGTGGTGGCACCCGAGGATCTGCCCGGCGCCGGCGCGGACGGCGACTTGTGGAGCAAGTGCACGGCTTCGGCACTGGCGCCCGCGACCGCGAGCAGAACGAGCAGGCTGACCGCCGTTGCCCGGCCGACTCTGCGCCGCCGGACCGGCTGGCGGTCCTGCAGGTGGTCTGGCGGCGCGGGGCGCGCGCCGGACCGCGGAGCTCGCCGCGGCTGAGCAGATCGGTCAGCATCCTCGCGGGTGCCGTGGCTCGCGGTCACGGCGGCTAGCGGCACCTGAAGGCGCGGTATAGCGGCAGTCAAGGCCGACGCCAGCTCGGCGGGCGACTCAAACGCTGCCTGCTCGTCGCGGCCGGGCAGAGCGAGCGCGCGGCTCGCGATGTCATCGAGGACCGTGGGCACGCCGGCGAGCACCTGCCGTGGGCGCCTAGGCAGCCCGTCGGATTCTGGCGCGGGCGGCAGCCCGCAGTCATCCGGACCGGGCCACACGCCGGTCAGCGCGGCGTAGAGCAGCTGTCCAAGGCCACGAGTATCGGCGAGCTCTGGGTCGTCGACAGACGCGCCCGTCAGCGCCGCGTCGATGCCGAGTCCGGTCACCTTCACGCCGCCGCTAGACGTCCACCGGACCGCGTCGGGACGCAGGCAGAGGTGCGCTAGGCCCGCCGCGTGCGCACCGGACAGCGCAGCGGCGGCCTCCGCCACGATCCGCGCGGCGGTCTGGGGCTCCAGCGAACCGAGCGCCAGCAAGTCGCCGAGCGTGTCGCCGACAGGCCATTCGAGCACGATATAGCCGTGGTCCCAGTCGTCCTCGACGTCGAAGACCTGGGTCAGCCTGGTGTCAGTCAGCCTGCTCGCGGCGCGTGCAGCGGTGACCACCTGCTCGAGCCGCGGGAACCCGGCAGCGAAAGTGATCACGCTGACCGCCCTGGCCAGGATCTCGTCGATCGCCTTCCAGGCTGACCAGCCGGCCGCCGCGGCGAGGCGGTCCTCGAGCCGGTACCGGCCGCCGAGCCTCGTGCCTGGTTCTGAGGTATAGGTGCTCATGGTCACGGTTCAAAGGCGGGTGAGCCTTCGAACCTCCCCTCGCGGGCCGTAGGTGATCAACGGGCTCAGAAAAGACAATGATGCTGGACACCATGCTAGGCCGCGTCGGCATCCGCCGGCAGGCGTGTGTCCACGCGGCGGCAAACCGTTACCCGCTGGAGACGTCGCGTCGCAGCCCAGCGGGCCGCCCGGCGCTGTGATCACCGGCCAAGCCTGGACAGCATCGTCCGGCTGAGACTGGTCATCTCCTCGATCCGCAGCGCCCTGGCGAACATCAAGTACATCGCCAGCGCAAGGCCACCGCCGACGATGACGTCGACATACGCGTTGCTCGACAGGATCCCGACGAGGATGGCGATCAGCGCGGCCGGGACGGTGGCGGCGTGCATCCGGACCAAAGACCGGCCGATCAGGTAGCCGTCCAGACCGCGCAAGCGGCGGGTCAGAATCCGCCACGCGAGCACCATGCCGACGACGTTGGCCAGCCCGAAGCCGACGCCGAGGCCGGCCACCACGTTGCGACCCCCCACGTTGAGCGCGATCAGATTCGCGACGATATTGACCGTCATCGTGACCAGGCCGATCAGGGCGGGCGTCCTGCTGTCGTGGAACGAGTAGAACACGCGCAGCTGGAGCTGGAAGATCATGTAGGGCAGCAGGCCGAGGCAGAACACCGCGAACACCACGCCGGTGTAGCGAGCCTCGGCCGGGCTCATCCCGCCGTGCCCCAGGAGGATTTCGGCGAGCTCGGGCCCGAGCGCCGCCAGCACGAGCGAGCACGGCACCACGATGGCCGCAGCTAGCCGGATCCCGGTCGAGAAATCCTGCCGGACGAGGCCGTAGCGGCGATCGGCAGCGTGGAAGCTCATGCGGGGCAGCAGGGCGGTGATGACTGAGATGCCGACGACCGCGTAGGGCAGCTGGAAGAGCTGCCAGGCGTAGGTGTACTCGGTGATGCCACGGATGTTGGCGGAACTGGCGACCCTCGTCGTGACCAGGAAGGCGACCTGGGTAGCCGCGATGTAGGCGAACATCCAGCCTGCCATCCGGCCGATCTCCGCGATCTCGCCGCGACGGAAGTCCACACGGGGCTGCCAGCGGAATCCGACCCGCCGCAGCGCCGGCACGAGCGCGATGGTCTGCGCGATGATGCCGAGCGTCGTGCCGACGCCGAGCAGCTGGATCTCGAAGCCAGAGATCGTAGCGGGGGATTTGTGCACACCGGCGACCGCGACGTAGAGGCCCAGGACGACGATGACGACCACGTTATTGACGATTGGCGTCCACATGGGCGCGGCGAAGCTGCTGCGGGAGTTCAGGATCGCCCCGATCAGGGAGCTCACGCCGTAGAAGAAGATCTGCGGGATGAAGAACAGGGCGAACACGATCGACAGGTGCAGCGTGGCCGGCGAATCAGTGATCTTGCTTCCGGCGTAGAGATGGAGGATAGGCACTGCTGCGATGGTGGCTACCAGCGTGACCGCGGCCAGCGCGGCGGTGACGAGCGTGAACATCCGCTGGTCATAGCCACTACCGCGGTCGGCGTCGCGCTTGGCGGCGTTCACGATGAGCGGCACGATGACGCTGGTAAGGATGCCGCCCAGGGCCAGGTTGTAGACGACGTTGGGCAGCGTGTTGGACAGGTTGTAGGCGGCCGCGATGCCGAGGCCGCCCAGGGCGGCAGACTGCACGATCGTGCGCAGGAAGCCGGTGAGCCGGGAGCCGAGCGTGGCGACCGCCATGACGCCGCTTGACCTGACGATGGAGGCCGAGCCAGTGCGGTCCGCCCGTGTGGCAGGCGCCGGCGCGGCAGGCGGCCGCCCGTCAGCGACGCCAGGCCCGCCCGGGCGTGCCCCTGCCGGGCGTGGTCCATCGGGGCGTGCTCCTGGTACTCGCGGCCGGGTCTCGCCCGGCCGCGGGGCGCCCGGCGCCGCCACAGGCGGCCGACCGCCGCGCTGCGGCCTAGAGACTGGCGGCTGGTACGCGGGCGGCTCGTAGACGGGCGGCTCGTAGGCGGGGCGCTGGTAGCCCGACGGCTGGTAGCCCTGGGGCTGGTAGCCGGGTTCGTCGGGCTGGCGCTCGGCCGGACGCCGTGGCCGGCCCCGTGGTGGCTGGGATAGGGGTGGCTGGGATAGGGGTGGCTGGAACTGTGGCGGCTGGGATAGGGGTGGCGGCTGGCCGGCTCGCCGCTGGCCAGCAGGACCGGGCCGTCGGCCAGGGCGCGGCGGTGCCTCGCCATCGGCCCGGGCGTGGCGCGCGTGCCGGCCAGTCGGCCGCTCTGGCCAGTCGGATCGTTCTGGCCCTGGCGTATCGGATCGTTCTTGCCTGTCGGAGGGCTCTTGCCTGTCGGACCTGTCTGGCCGGTCCAGGCGCTCTCGCCGCCGGGGCCAGGCGGCCGTACGCTCGTCCGGCGAACCTGGACCGGCGGGGTAGGAAGCTACCCCGTTCCCAGCTTGAGGGTTGTGCCTGTCGCGCCGCCAGGAAGGGGCAGGCCGCCGGTAGTAGTCGTCACGACTGCCCTGGTACTCGCCCTGCTCGCCGTCTGCGGCATTGCCGGCCCAGTCGACGTTAGACAGGTCGATATGCCAGCCCGTGTCGTCGAAGATCGGCCCGGTAAGGAAATCCTGTCCCACGCTCCAGCCGGGCACTGCGGGCTGGACTTCCCAATCTGACCTGCCGACATCGGCATAGGGGTCAGACTCGGGGGTCGTCATCGGTCTCCTCAGTCACGGCCCGGGCTTTCCGGCCGCTCCTAGCTCCGTGCGCTCAGCCTTGACGGTATCCGCTTCGGGGCGCTCAGCGCTCCCCGCACCAGGATGATCATTGGCTCGCTCGTCGTCCGATGGCTGGTCAGGGCCTGTCCCCGGTCGGCCGCGCCGGACCGCGCGGCCAGCAGACGCGATCAGGAAGACGCCGAGCGCGGCAGCGAAGATGATCATGCCGAGGACGCCGACCTGAGTCGCCTGGACGGTCATCCGCTGAGACCCCGATATCGGCTGGCCATCCAGCGCGACGAGCTGCATCGTGACCGTGGTCGAGCCGACATTCACCGCCTGGACCCGCAGCTTGATGGTCCGGGCTGTGTCAGCAGGAACGGTGAACGGGCCCGATGGATCCACGGTAATCCGGACTCCGCTTGCCTGGCTGTACTGAAGTCGAAGCTGGACCTTCACCGCGTAATCGAGGTGGTTGTCGACCGACACCGGCACGCTGCTCTTGAGTCCACCAAGCGTGATCCGCTTCTCAGCGATGATCTTGACACGACCCTGCTCGGCCGCGAACCACCGGGACAGCGTCCCGAGCATGGCATTCGCGGTGGCCTTCGATGCGCCCCGCCAGGCCGACGACTCCACTGCCGACAATGCCAGGTACAAATCCGGATCCGGCCGCGCCCTGATGGCCTCGAGCTGAAAGATCTCGCTGCCGAGGGTTCGGAGCTTGCGCAGCTCAGACCTGGTGACCGGGGCCTGGCCTGCACCGCCAGCCGGCCAGTCCTCAGTCGGGACCCGCTGGCTCCTGGCATTAGCCAGCGAGGTCAGTCTGACCGGGCTGAGCCAGGGCGCATGTGCGGTATCGGCGAGCAGATTGGCCGTCAGGCCGGCCGGCGGATCCCACCGCTGCGGCGGCGCCACCACGATCGGCTGCGAGGGTACCTGCTGCGCGAGCAGCGCGGTGTCGGCGAGGAACTCCTGCTCGGTGGCGAAGCCGGAGCCCGCCGCGCTGGCCGACCCGAGCAGCTGAGTCAGGGACTGACTGGCCAGCAGCACGCTCATGTAGCTGCCGCCACCCTGCAGCGTCTGCAGTACTGAATCTTGCTGCGTGGGGAAAGCAGAGCTGCTCAGCACCAGGGTGCGGACTCCGTCGACGTTGGCCAGGTTCTCCAGCGTGTCGTAGCCGGGTACTCCGCCAGCCGGCCAGGCGATGCTCGCGGCCTCCGTGAGCGCGGCTGGCGTGCCGCTGGTCGCGGCAGGGCTCATGCTGCGGTGCAGGATCTGCCCGGCGAGAACGCGGCCGAGCTGGAACGACTGCCCGACGTCGGTGCCATGGCCGGCCGCGATCAGCGCGGCGACGTTCGGGTCGCCGTAGGGCGTGACGGTCAGCGGGCGCCCCGCGGTGCCGGCCCTGAGCTCGGTCAGCCAGGCGGACGCGGCGTTCGCCCACTGCGCATGCGTGCGGCCACACGTCGCCAGCGCGCGCACATTAGCGAGGAGGGCCGGATCGGCCACCCAGGTAATGCTGTCGTCGACCGCGCCGGCGCGCACAAGCTCGCCGAGCCGACCGTCGTTACCGAGGCTCTGGGCCAGCGCGCTGGCCTGCGCACCGCGGCAGCTGTCCTCCCATGGCTGGTCGAGCAGCGGCTGGTCGATGAGCGGCCAGAGCCAGGAAATCTTCGCCGGGGACGGCCTGGAGCTCGCATAGGCGCCCTTCCTGGCCGGCTCGTAAGGCAGATAGGTCGTGGCGGTCGCCAGCGGCGTCCCGAACAGGCTCTGGGCCTGGGCTGCCAGCGGGTAGACCCCGAAGGCCGTCATGCCGAGTTTTCCAGCCGGTATCTGGATCAACCAGTCCGCTGTGCCGCCAGCGGCCAGCTGACCGCTGGAGTGCCAGGTGGCGCGTGGCAGCGTGGTCATCGCCGGGATAGCGGACTGGCTGGCGTCCTGGCTGAGCTCCGCCACGCTGGCCACCGGCGTGGTTGAGCCGAGCAGCTGCACGGTCAGGTGGCTGTCCTGCTCACCGGAGGTGTTGCGCAGCGTGCCTTTGACGGTGATCATCGTGCGCGGGGTCGCCCATCGCGTCATTCCCGTGATCGCGATGCTCACCAGCGACTGGCCCGCACGCTGACCAGTGGCCGCCGCGGCTGGCTGCTGGCCGGCCAGCAGCGCGGCGGGAAGCGCGAGCGCGGCGACGGCGAGCATGCCTGCCAGGACGCTGCCCGGCCGCCGTGCCATGTCCCACCCGCCTGTCGCCCTGCTGATGCCGCCGCGTTGTACCGCAGGCGGACCGCCCGGCAGACGGCTGAATCCGGGCGGCGGTGGCATGCGGAGAATGCTATTGCGGCTAGCCGAGTGCCCGAGGCGACGCCGCGATGATCTTGGCCAACGACTCGTGCCGGGCTGTATCCTGCGACACATCCCTCGGGGTTCCTGGCTATCCCGTTTCCCACAGGCTACGCCGCGATCTATTCTCGATGCCCGTGCCAGAACCAGATTCGCTGACCGAGCGGAAGGCTGCCGCTGCCGTGCTGCTCGCCACCGTCTCGCCGCTCGCTAACGAGCTAGGCGAGCTCTTCGCCGCAGCTGGGCATGAGCTTGCCCTCGTGGGCGGCCCGGTCCGGGACGTGTTCCTCGGCCGGCAGTCCCCTGACATCGATCTCACGACCGACGCGCCCCCCGACCGCATCCTGCCCATCGTGAGCGGCTGGGCGGACCAGGTCTGGACCATCGGGATCGACTTCGGCACCGTTGGTCTGCGCAAAGGCGGCTCTACCTTCGAGATCACCACATACCGCGCCGAGAGCTACGACCGGACCTCGCGCAAGCCTGACGTCACCTACGGCGGGTCGCTCGAGGAGGACCTGAGCAGGCGTGATTTCACGGTGAACGCGATGGCTGCCCGCTTGCCGCGACATGAGCTGGTCGACCCGTTCGGGGGCCTGACTGACCTCCAGCGCAAGGTGCTGCGGACGCCAGGCGCCCCGGAGGCGTCGTTTACCGATGACCCGCTGCGGATCCTGCGGGCGGCCAGGTTCACTGCTCAGCTCGGCTTCACGGTGACGCCAGATGTCCGGGTGGCGATGACAGACCTGGCCGAGCTGCTGGCGCCGCCGAAAGTATCGGCTGAGCGCATCGAGGGCGAGCTGACAAAACTGCTGCTGTCGACGCGGCCCGGCGGCCCGGCGGCGGGCATCCGGCTGCTCGCCGAGACGGGCGTCGCCGATCAGGTGCTGCCTGAGATCCCGCGGCTTCGGCTGGAGACCGACGAGCACCACCGCCATAAGGACGTGTACGAGCACTCGCTGACCGTCTTGAGCCAGGCGATCGACCTGGAAGCCCGCTACGGCCTGCAGCCCGACATCGTGCTGCGGCTGGCCGCGCTGCTGCACGACATCGGCAAGCCGCGCACCAGGTCGTTGCTGCCTGGCGGCCGGGTCGCCTTCCACCACCACGAGGTGGTCGGGGCCAAGATGGCTAGCAAGCGCCTCGCGCAGCTGCGCTACCGCAAGGACGTCGTCGCGGACGTCAGCCGGCTCATCGAGCTGCACCTGCGGTTCCACGGCTACGGTGACGGCGAATGGACCGATTCAGCCGTGCGCAGGTACGTCACGGACGCCGGATCGCTCCTATCCCGGCTGCACGCACTGACCAGGGCGGACTGCACGACCAGGAACAGGGCCAAGGCGCAGCGGCTGGCCCTGGCCTACGACGGCCTGGAAGCGCGGATCGCCGAGCTTGCCGAGCAGGAGCAACTGGACAGCATCAGGCCGGATCTGGACGGCCACGAGATCATGGCGATCCTCGGCATCCCGCAGGGGCCCCTGGTCGGCAGGGCTTACACCCACTTGCGGGAGCTCCGGATGGAGGCTGGCCCGCTGGACCGGGACACCGCGGTAGCCGAGCTGCTGCGGTGGGCCGCGGCGCAGGGCCT
Organism: Streptosporangiaceae bacterium; assembly: GCA_036496945.1. Classification (GTDB taxonomy): domain Bacteria; phylum Actinomycetota; class Actinomycetes; order Streptosporangiales; family Streptosporangiaceae; genus JAJYUU01. The sequence goes on from DASXKI010000214.1 coordinate 30,689, forward strand.
AGCCGTACCGCCGGACACCACGCGAGGCTAGGCCGTCGCGGCAGGGATGCGGCGGCTCAGTGCCCAGTGACCCGCCGCCGCCACCGCATAACCAATGGCGACCGCGGCGATCAGCCCGCCTGACTTGCCCGTCATCGGCATGAAGGCAGCGCTGATGGCAGCGCCGACGACGAACAGCACGTTGAACGTCATGTCGTAGAAGGAGAACGCCCGGCCCCGGTAGTCGTCGTAGATGTCTTCCTGCAAGATCGTCGTCGCGCAGATCGCGATGCCCTGCCCAGACAGGCCGAGGCAGAAGCCGAGGGCGAGGAAGCCGGCCTGCGAGAAGGGCGTGCCGAATGCGGCGGTGACCACAGCGCCGACCGCGAGCATGGCGGTGATCCAGTTCTGCTTGCTTATCCATTTCGTCGCCACCGGCGTGACGAACGCCGCCGCGCCATAGCCGAGAGCAACGAGGCCGGTCAAGAGGGCGTAGTGACCAAGCGCCTTGTTGGCGCCCTCGGCCCGGTAGAAGTAGTTCCGGTAGAGCAAGATCGACATCAGGAACAAGATGCCGTAGATGAGGCGGCTCGCCCCGGTTGCCGCCAGCGCGGCCGTCGGGCCACGGCCGCGGAAGAGGTATCTGGCGCCGGCTGCCAGGCCCGCGAGTACGACGGCCAGCTCCGCGGCGATCCGGCTGGGCTCGCGCTCGGCGGCACCGCGCGCGGGACCCAGCAAGTCGCGTGCCATGGTCGCGCTGACGAGTCCGGCCGCTACGTAGCAGCAGCCGGCCGCCAGGAGAGTCGCCGCGTACTCGCCACGGCCGCCGTGCAGCGCAACGTGCACGCCAAGGCCGGCGATGCCGCCGATGGCGGCCATGATGCCGCCGGCGGTCGGCGAGACCGCGTTTGCCATCACCAGCTTGTCCTGCGGCACGACGTGCGGCAGAGCGGCAGACAGGGCGGATAGGAAGAACCTGTTCACGCCGAGGACCGCCAGTACGCCGACGTACAGCGGGACGCCAAGCGTGCCGGAGGCGACCAGGGCCGCCGTGATCACCACGAACGCCGACCTGAGGAGCGCGGACCAGACCAGGATCTGGCGGCGCGACCAGCGGTCGATGAAGACGCCGGCGAACGGCCCGATCAGCGAGTACGGCAGGTACAGGACCGCAAAGGCCGCCGCGCCCGAGGCCGGATTCGGGAAGTTCGTCGCGTTGAAGAACACGTAGCCGCCGAGGCCGGCGGTGAACAGGCCGTCGCCGGCCTGAGAGACCAGCCGGGTGGAGAACAGCCGGCGGAAGTCGTGCTCATCCCAGACAACGCGAAGGTCACGCAGGAACGACGCACGCTGCGCTGGCGCAGGTGGCTGGCCCTTGCCGGGCGCTGCCGCCGTCGCTGGCATCGGGGGGAGTGGTTCCTGGCGGGACACGGGGTCAGCTTACGGCCGACACAGTCGAACCCGTCCACGTCGGTCGGACTGTCCTGCCGAGCGACCGGGAAAGCGGTCCGCCGCGGACACCACAACGGGAGCCCCGGCCGAGCCGGGACTCCCGTGTATCGCTGCGTGCCTAGCGGTCGAGCTCGCCGCGGATGAACTTGTCTACTGCATCGCGCGCGACGTCGTCGCTGTACTGCTCGGGCGGCGACTTCATGAAGTACGAGGAGGCGGAGAGGATCGGGCCGCCGATGCCGCGGTCCTTGGCGATCTTCGCGGCCCGGACCGCGTCGATGATGACGCCAGCCGAGTTCGGCGAGTCCCACACCTCGAGCTTGTACTCCAGGGTCAGCGGCGTGTCGCCGAACGAGCGACCCTCGAGCCGTACAAAAGCCAGCTTGCGGTCATTCAGCCACGGCACGTGGTCAGACGGGCCGATGTGGACGTCGGCCTTGGCCATCTCGTGCGGGATCTGTGAGGTCACCGACTGGGTCTTGGAGATCTTCTTGGACTGCAGGCGCTTGCGCTCCAGCATGTTCATGAAGTCCATGTTGCCGCCGACGTTGAGCTGGTATGTCCGCAGCAGCTCGACGCCGCGGTCCTCGAACAGCTTCGCCAGCACCCGGTGCGTGATCGTGGCACCTACCTGGGACTTGATGTCGTCGCCGACGATCGGAACGCCAGCCTCGGTGAACTTGGCCGCCCAGACCGGGTCCGAGGCGATGAAGACCGGCAACGCATTGACGAACGCCACGCCCGCGTCGATCGCGCACTGGGCGTAGAAGCGGTCCGCCTGCTCCGAGCCGACCGGCAGGTACGAGACCAGCACGTCCACGCGAGCGTCGCGCAGCGCCTGCACCACGTCTACCGGCTGCTCGTCCGACTCGGTGATGATCTCCTGGTAGTACTCGCCGAGCCCGTCCATCGTCGGCCCGCGCTGGACCGTGATGCCGCTCGGCGGCACGTCGCAGATCTTGATGGTGTTGTTCTCGCTCGCCACGATCGCCTCGGCGATGTCCCGCCCGACCTTCTTGGCGTCCACGTCGAACGCGGCCACGAACTCGATGTCGCGGACGTGATACGGACCGAACTGGACGTGCATAAGGCCCGGTACCCGGCTCGCCGGGTCGGCGTCCTTGTAGTACTCAACCCCCTGAACGAGGGAACTTGCGCAGTTCCCCACGCCCACGATGGCTACCCGTACCGAACCCATTGGGATTGCTCCTTATCCTTGTGCTGCGCAGCGACGATCGCTCGCCGGTGTCTAGACGACGGTGGTCGCTCCGCCGCTTTGTGTGGTGTCCCCGGCGTGGTTGCCGGGCTGGGCGCCCGACTGCCGCTCCGAGGCGATCAGCTCATTCAGCCAGCGGACTTCGCGCTCCACTGACTCCAGGCCATGTCGTTGCAGCTCCAGCGTGTAGCTGTCCACACGCTCGCGCGTCCTCGTCGCCGCCGCCCTGAAGCCCTCGAGCCGCTCCTCGAGCCGGCTGCGGCGGCCCTCGAGTATCCGCAGGCGGATATCGGCCTGCGTCAGGCCGAAGAATGCGAAGTGCACGCCGAACCCGTCGTCCTCCCAGGACGCCGGGCCCGACTGCGCGAGCAGGTCGTTCAGCCGCTCCTTGCCGTCCGCCGTGAGCCGGTAGACGATCTTGGAGCGGCGCGAGCGCTCGAGCGCCTTGCCAGCGTCGGGGACCGCGTCCTGCGAGATGAGCCCCTTGCCGAGCATGTCCTTGAGCGCTGGGTACAGCGAGCCATAGCCGAACGCCCGGAACGCACCGAGCAGCGAGTTGAGCCGCTTACGCAGCTCGTACCCGTGCATCGGGGTCTCGTGCAGGATGCCGAGCACGGCGAGCTCGAGAACACCAGAACGCTGGCTGCTCATACCCGCTCGCACCTCGCATTCCGCACAGAGTTACCATCTTGGTCACTAGTTCGCACCGCGTCAGCCTGCAACGGTGGTGTCTCAACTCGATGTATCGAGTTGATACATCGCAAAGATATGCGGCGCATCGTTTTGGCGCAAGTCCGCAGTAGTCAGCGTTGTCATGCGATTGGCCTTCAGTTGCTTCTGCGGTCGCCTGCGGGCGCGTGCGCGCGCCGATGACCAGCCGGGTCTCCTGCTCCGAGCAGTTCCGTCGTAACCTGTCGGGCATGAGGCGATCGGTCGTTGACTACGGGCTAGCCCGGCGGGCGACGCTCGCCGCTGTGCTGTCCGGCCGGACGACCGTGACCGATGTGTGCGATGCCCATCCCTACCTTTTGCGCGCTGCCAAGTTCCATGGCGAGGACACGGATATCACCTGTCCGATCTGCCGCAAGGTGAAGCTGAGGCACGTGACATACGTGTATGGCGAGGAACTGGGCAGGTACGAAGGCCGGGTCAAACGTGGTCCAGAACTGGACGAAATGGCCGCCGAATATGCGGAGTTCCAGGTCTACGTGGTCGAGGTCTGCCAGAGTTGTGCGTGGAACCACCTCGCATCCTCCTACGTACTGGGCACTGGTGAGCCGACTCCCCGGCGCAGTCGGCGAGCCAGGGCTAGCGAGTAAGCACGCAGGTCAAGGCATCTGCCGGTCGGCGGTATGGGGCTGACCATTCATGCGAGGGACGCAATACGTGCCGGGACAGTAGGTATCGCCAGGTAACGTGTCTTCCTGGTGGACCGCCGCTCGCTTGCGACCGCCTCTTGACCCCCCGACCAGCGAGGACGCGTGAGTAACCCAGACTTGCCCGGGCCGTACTGGCAGGATCAGGACGATGCCGCCTATGGCGCTGCCCGGTTGCGTACCGGGGCAGACAGCCCCCGCCGTGCGGACTCCGCATGGGATGACGGCGGTTTCTGGCGGGACGACCGCAGTCGCGGTCGTGACGACCGGCCCGCTGCCGGCGCGGACAACGGGCGCTCACGCAGCAGCCGCTCGGACGGCCGCGCTGGCGACGCACTCTCCGGTAACCCACGCGCCGGTAACCCACGGGCCGCACGACCGCGCGACGACTGGGACGGCGACCGCGGCCCGGACCGCGGCGGCAGGTTCAGCCAGACGGCCGATGATCTGCGGAGCAGGCTCGGCGTCAGGGGGCCTGGCGGGAGCCGGGGCCGGGCCGGAGCCAGCGGCGCCACTTCGAACGGCGCGGGCGCCCACGGCGCCCGCTCGAACGGCGCCCGCTCGAGCGGTCCGCGGCCGGACGACGATTCCTGGGGCGACGAGAGCGGAGCTAACGGGACCGGGACCTGGACCGGCGCTATCAGGGCCCGCGCAGCGCGGGGCGGCGCCAGCGCCATGCGCGGCATGCGCCGAATGGCGCCAGGCGCGGGAGCTGCTTATCCGGGCGACTACGAAGGCGACTACGGCGACGACCGCCGGCCCGGCGCTGGCAACCGCACCGCGCTGCGTGCGGAGCCGGACGACTTCTGGCCCGGGCAGGGCCGCGCTGGCAGCGGGCTGCGATCCAGGGTCGCCGGCCTGCCCGACACCCGTCGCGGCGGCAACGGCAACGGCGGTGGTGGCGGCGGTCATCGCGGTGGCGGCGGCGGCGGACCGAGCGGTCCCGATCCGCGCAGCCGCGGCGAGCGGTTCACAGACTGGCTGCTGTACGGCAGCTGGTGGCGGCACTGGACGTTGAAGAAGGTGCTGCTCCTGGTGGGCGGCGGCTTCGCCGCGCTCGTGCTGCTGGGCATCGTCGGCATCGCCGTGGGGTATTCGATGACGCCTATCCCGACTGACGTCTCGCAGTCAGCGCAGTGGCAGTCGTCGTCGGTCTACTTCAAAGACGGCCATCTGCTCGGCACGTTCACCAACAGCCAGGACATTAACCGGCAGCTGCTGACCTGGGCCCAGATCCCGCAGAACGTCGACAACGCGATCATCGCCGCGGAGGACCGCAACTTCTTTAACGAGGGCGGCATCTCGGTCACGGGCATCGCCCGTGCCGCCTACAACAACTTGTTCGGCAGCGGCGGCCTCCAGGGCGGGTCGACGATTACCGAGCAGTACGCCAAGAACTACTACGCCAACATCGGCGCGTCCCGCTCGCCGACCACGAAGGTCAAGGAGATCTTCGTGGCGATCAAGCTGGCGCACTCGCGATCCAAGCCGTGGATCCTCACCAACTACCTGAACACAGTTCCGTTCGGGGGCAACATCTACGGCGTCTGGGCGGCCGCCGAGGACTACTTCGGGATCGACCTGTCCAAGCAGGGCGCGAGTCTCAACACCGCGCAGGCCGCGATGCTCGGTGCCATGCCGAACGAGCCAGGTGTCTTCAACCCGAACCCGACCGCCGGGGACGGCTACACCGCTCTCGTGCAGCGCTGGCAGTACGTGCTGACCAATATGCTCCGCGACCGCGCGATCACACAGTCGGAGGCCAACACGCTATGCGCCACGTGCGCGCTGCCGCAGGCAGAGCAGGCCTTCAATAAGTCGATCAAGCTCAATGAGTCCGGCGCGAGCAACGGCTGGACCGGCACTACCGGCTATCTCATGGGGATGGTCGAGCAAGAGCTGAAGAGCACGTACCACCTCAGCACCACGCAGATCGAGACCGGCGGGCTGCGGATCACGACCACCTTCAACGAGTCGATGATGCGATCACTGGCCCGGGCGGTCAACGCGGAAAAGACGCAGATGGCCAATGCCGGGGTCCCGCTGCCGTACTACGACCACTTCGGGATCTCGCTGGAGGACCCGACGTCGGGCGGCATCGTCGCCATTTACGGCGGCCCGGGTTACATCTCCAACCAGAAGCGCTGCCTCCGGCTGTACTGCCAGTACAACATGGCCGAGGCGCCGCACCCGGTCGGATCGTCGATGAAGCCGTACGTGCTCGCCACGGCGATCAACCAGGGTATGAACGTTCAGACCAGCGTGCTGAATGGAAACTCCCCGCTGTGGATCCCGCCAGACTGGACCTCTCAGGACCAGGCGGAGTTGTCCACGCCGCAGCCCCCGGCCATGGGCGCGGCAGCAGCTAAATCGGCCGGCTGGTGGGAGTCGCAAGGCGAAGCGAGCCTGGGCGCCATCTCCGTGGTCAAGGCTGCCGCGCAGTCGTCCGACCCCGCGTTCACCGACCTGGCACACAAGGTCGGCGTGGAAAAAATTATCCAAACGGCGCAGTTGTTCGGCGTCGGGGCTAATCCGTTCAACCTGGGCAACAACGACCTGCAGGGCCTGAATGCGCTCTTCGGGCCCAAGGGCAGCATCGCTGGATCTGTCCAGATCGCGCTTGGCCAGGGCGACCTGACGCCGATCGAGCAGGCCTCCACGTTCGCCACGCTGATGGACAACGGCATCTATCACGCGCCGCACGTCATCAGCAAGCTCTCCGCCTGGAAGAACGGCGGCGAGCAGCCGGTCCAGGTACAAATCCCGACGCACACGGTC
>DASXKI010000215.1:0-10585 GCA_036496945.1 Streptosporangiaceae bacterium
ATGAACGTCGTGATGTGATGCGCGGCGACCGGGCCCCCGTACTTGGTGTTGTAGGCGAGGGTCAGCCTGCCCTGGCTGTCGAGGGTCTGGATCTTCCACGGACCGTCGACGACGCTCCAGATCGGCGACGAGGCGAACGACGTCACCGGCTTCTTGGTCGCCTGCGAGTCCAGGTAGTTGTACACCGCGACGCAGTCGGAGACCTTCGTGGCGCAGTCGCTGGGTCCCGATGCCGTGCGGTCCCACTGGGCGGGCATCGGGGTGATCTGGCTGAGCATGTTGTTGGTGAACCACGACTCGGAGAACGGCGTTGTGATCTCCATGGTGACCACGTACTTACTAGCGGCCCTGACGCTCGTCACGTCGTTGGGCAGGCCCTTCGGGCTCCAGAACACGCCGTTGCTTCCCTCGGCGACCATCATGTTCATCCAGAACACGACGTCCTGCGCGTCGACCGGCTCGCCGTTGGACCACTTGTAGTTGCGCTTCAGCCGGATCGTGACCTGGCGACCGCGATAAACGGGCGGCTCGGCGAGGCTGAGAGCGGCGTTCAGGTAGGGGTTGGCCCCGGTGCCGAACCAGTACAGCGGCCGGTACAGCTGGAACTGGAAGTCGTTGACGTTGTAGACGCTGTCGTACTTGGCAGAGTTCCCGGCCATGAACGGGAAGGGATAGCTGGCGTATCCGCCGGGCTGCATGGCATAGGTGACCGTGGTAGCGCTGGCAGCGCCAGCCGGGCTGCCGCCGGACGTCGCGCTCGAGGCAGGCCCGCAGGCGGCCAGCACGGTGACCAGGCCCGCCGCGGCGCAGCACGCTCCCAGGGCGCGACTTCTCAGGCCACCCCTCCGGGCTCGCCGGATCGCCGCAAGTCCTGCTCGCATGAGGTAACCGCCGTCCTTCTCACACCGGGAGCAACCGCCAGCCGACATGCTCCACGAATCCCAGATTTACGTCTTACGCGCCCAAATGCTTACATTATGACTTAGATACCAGACCCGCATGGCCGCCCAGCTGCGAGTACCTCGCAAGGCCGGGCACGGGGCGCGGTCACGGGCCCTGGGCACGGCCAGGCAGGCATGGCTCAGTAGGACGCTACCGGACTAATAGGCTGTTCGCCGGATAGACGGGAAGAAGCGCCGCTCTTCCTGTCAGCCGATTCCGGCGAAACAGCCCGGATACTTGAGAATCGGACGCGGACGATGGCGAGGCATGGCGTGCCCGCTCCGGAAATCTGCGAAGCTAGATGAGTGAGCCCCCAAAGCCGACGCCGAGATCCAGCGGGCGACAGGGGTCATCGACGCGCCTCCGGGCCGCCGCCGGACCGCCGCGGCAGCGGCGGGCTGGCCGGACCACCGCCCAACGCCCTGTTCGCCGAGATGCTGCGTGCTGCCCGCGAACTGCTCGCCGTGCGGAGCCCGCTGGACGCCGAGCTCATGGTCAGCGAGCTGCTCGGCACCTGGTGGGGGCACCGGCCGGCGGGCAGCGCTCGCGGCGCCAGGCGCCGGGCCGGGATCGAGGAACTGGTCGGCGAGGGGCTCGTCGGGTACGCGGCCGAGCAAGGCAGCCCGGCCGCCCTCGCGCTGCTGTCAGGCATCGCCTGCCTGGGCACCTCGCGCCAGGCCATCCTGGCCGAGCAGGCCGCCCTCGCGCTGATGGACCGCGGCGTCGCACGGCCCGCCTGGGCCGAGCACGTCGGGGCGGTCGAGACAGCCGAGTGCTACGTCAATTCCGACGCCTACGGTGACCGCGACGAGGTGGTCTGCGTCTTCAGCTACGCGGGCCAGGAGGAGCACGCGCTCGTCGTCGTCGTTGACTACAACGCCGGCGGCCTGGCCCGAGACGGGTGGGTGACCTCGCAGGTCGCCAAGCTGCTCGACTACTGCCGGGACGGCACCGGCGCAGGCCCGACGTTCATGCAGATCGACCCGCCGCAGGCACGCCGGATCCTGGCGGCCGCGCTGGCCGCGACCGAAGCGTCGCCGGATCCCACGGTGAGCGCCTCGTTCCCCTCCTATCACTCCTTCATCCGGGCCCGGGTACGCACGCTGCCGCCGGTGCTGCCGGCCGGCACGGTGAGCCAGGATGCGGTGCCGGCCGCGCCAGCCGTCAACGCGGCGAGCAGGCGGGCGCTGTGGCGCAAGGACCGGCGGGCCATGCTGGTCGCCGAGTTCCTGGCCTCTGACGAGGCCGAGGATCTATCCGACCGGCAGGCGGCAAGCCAGTGCGCCGACCACATCGTGGAGTACGGCTGCGACCGCGATTTCGGGCGGCCGGAGCGAGTGAGCCCGGCCAAGGCCGAGACGTTCCTGCTGGAGTGGCTGCCGCGCAAGGTCGTGCTGTCGAAGGCTGATCAGGAGGCCATGCCGCACGTACTGCTGGCGTGGGTCCGCTGGGCGGGCGCGCGGTCGGGGCTGACTGAGGCGGCGGTCGCTGCCACACTCGAAGCGGTGTTCGACTCCATGCGCACGTTCCCGAGCGTCTACCGCGATCCGGCGTCCTTCGGCCTCGAGCCAGACATGGTGGACCGCCTGCTCCCCGACGGCGACCTGGAGGCGCTGGCGCGGCGGGTGTTCGCGTTCCCGCTGCTACGCGGCAGCTACCGCGGCGCCGACCTGTCGACGCTAGATCCAGCCCGGCACGCCGACCGCCGGACGCTGCTCGCCGCCGACCACGACGACGCCGACAGCATGCACGGGCGCGGCGAGCGGGACCCCGCCAGCGAGCACATGGACCGGCATATCGTGCTGGCGGACCGGCTGTGGCGCGGCGACCCGCCCGAACTGTGGGACGCGGCCCAGCGCCTGCTTGACCTGGGCGAGGACCGGCACGAGGTACTGCACGTCCTGATCGAGACGATACGGTCGGCCGGGCCTCGGGAGACTGACATCGCCGCCGCGCTCGCCGACCTGCCGCCAGAAGAGCCCGGCTGACCGGCACCAGGATGATGGTGGACGCCAGATGACCGGCCCGCAGCGAGTCGTCGACCTCAACGCCGACCTCGGCGAGAGCTTCGGCGCCTGGCGCCTGGGCGACGACAAGGCGCTGCTCGCGATCGTCACCAGCGCCAACATCGCTTGTGGCTTCCACGCCGGGGATCCGCTCACAATCCGGCGCGCGTGCGCGGGCGCAGTCGCCCGCGGCGTCGCGATCGGCGCCCAGGTCTCCTACCGGGACCTAGCCGGGTTTGGCCGCCGCGAGATGTCTGTCCCGCCCGAGGAACTGGCAGCCGAGGTGCTCTACCAGATCGCCGCCCTGGACGGGATCGCGCGCGCGGAGGGCGGCCGCGTCAGCTACGTCAAGCCGCATGGCGCCCTCTACAACCGGGCCGTCACCGATCCCGAGCAGGCGGCGGCTATCGCATCAGCGGCCGTCTGCTACGACGCCGCGCTGCGGCTGCTGACGCTGCCAGGTTCGGCGCTGGCGACGGCCGCGACCGACGTCCGGCTGCCGACTGTCATCGAGGCTTTCGCCGACCGCGCCTACCGTGACGACGGAACGCTCGTGCCGCGCGGCGAGCCCGGCGCGGTGCTGACCGACCCGGAGGTCGTTGCCGCCAGGGCCGTCGACATGGTCGTGCGCGGGACCGTGCAGACGGTCTCGGGCGACGCGCTCGAGGTCAGCCCCCGCTCGATCTGCGTGCACGGCGACACGCCAGGTGCCGTGGTGCTGGCCGCCGCCGTCCGCGCCGCGCTCGAAAAGGCAGGCGTCACGCTGGCGTCCTTTGCGTGATAACGGTACGGGCGGCCGGCGATGCGGCCCTGCTGCTGGACACCGGGCCGGCATCTTCACCCGATCCGGATGGGAACGGGGCCGCCTCCATCGCCGCCGTCATCAAGGCCGCCGACCTGCCGGGCGTGATCGACGTCGTGCCGGGCGCGGCGACCGTGCTGGTCAGCATCGAGCCAGGTAGCTGGGCCGCCGCCAGGCTCGCCGCGCGGCTGATCGCGCTGGCGAGCGCCGCCGGCGCAGGCCAGGCGGCAGCGCAGGCTCACCTGCCTCGCGTGGTCGACATCGACGTCTGCTACGACGGACCTGACCTGGCCGACGTGGCCACGCTGACCGCGCTGACCGTGCCGGAGGTGATCGCCCGGCATCAGGCCGCGGAGTACCGGGTCGGCTGGCTCGGGTTCGCTCCCGGCTTCGCTTATCTCACCGGGCTCGACCCGCTGCTCGCCGCCGTGCCGCGGCTCGACAGCCCGCGGCTGCGCGTGCCCGCCGGCTCGGTCGCCGTTGCGGGCGGCCTGGCCGCCGTCTACCCGGCTGCGTCGCCCGGCGGCTGGCGGCTGCTCGGCCGGACGTCCGCGCCGTTGTGGGAGCCAGACCGGGACCCGCCGGCGCTGCTGGCGCCCGGCAGCCGGGTCCGGTTCCGCGCGGTAGACAGCCTGCCGCCGGCAGTCGAGCAAATCGCGCCAAGCCCGCCACCGGCCACGACCACGGCCGCCGCAAATACCGCCGCCGCTACGACGACCGCCGCCGGTACGACCGCCGCCGCTACGACCGCCGCCGCGAGGCGCGGTACCGCGACCCGCGTAACCACGGCCCGCGGAACCGCGACGACAGCACCCCGGCGCGTCCAGGTGCTCCAGCCGGGGCCGCTCACGACCGTCCAGGATCTCGGCCGGGCCGGCCTGGCGCACCTCGGTGTGCCTGCCAGCGGGGCCGCCGACGCCGACAGCCTGCGGCTGGCGAACCGCCTCGTCGGGAACGACGCCGAGGCCGCCGGCCTCGAAGTCACCCTCGGCAGGCTGGCGCTGCGGTTCGCGACCGACGCGGTCGTCGCGGTCACCGGCGCGCCCGCGCCGATCCAGGTCAGCCTGCCGGAGGCGGCCGACGACGACGGCGGCCGTGCTGCCGACCGCCGCGCCGCCAGCCGCCGCGGCACCGGCGACCGCGGCCATGCCACCGACCGCAGCGCCAGCGGCCCTGAACCAGCGCCGGCCACGGCATTCGCGGTCCCGGCCGGGTCAGTGCTCCGGCTCGGCGCACCGGCGAGCGGCCTGCGCAGCTACGTCGCGATCGACGGCGGCATCGGGACCAGGCCGGTGCTCGGCAGCCGGTCGGCGGACTGCCTATCGGGTCTTGGGCCGAGGCCACTGCGGCCGGGCGACTGGCTGCCGGTGGAACGGCCCCGTTCCCGTTCAGAAGAACCGCGAGAATCCCGGCCGCGAGCAGCCGGGCCCGCCGTACCCCAAGCCGGGCCCGTGGACCTGCGGGTGATAGCCGGGCCGCGCGACGACTGGTTCGAGGCCACCGCACTCGAGGCGCTCGCGAGCGGCAGCTACATCGTGAGCCCGGCCAGCAACCGGACCGGGCTGCGTCTTACCGGGCCCGAGCTACGCCGCAGCCGGCCAGGCGAGCTGCTCAGCGAGGGCCTGGCGGCGGGCTCGATCCAGGTCACGCACGAAGGCCAGCCGATCTTGCTGCTTGCTGATCACCCGACCACCGGCGGATACCCCGTCATCGCCGTCGTCGTCTCCGCCGATCTCGGGCGCGCGGCCCAGCTGCGCCCTGGCCAGCAGATCCGGTTCCGGGTCAGCCCGGCGCTCGCATGGCCGCCGCTTGTCTCGTCGGCGCCGGGGTCAGCCGGCTAGCTCGCGATAGGCGGTCAGCAGGTCGTCCGCGAGCACTGTCGTCAGGTGGGCCGCCGTGGCCGCGTCACCCTTGAGGGACACCCGCACGTCACGGGACGCGCACGCCCGCTCGAACAGCGACCGGGCGAACCTGCCGTTGCCCAGCGCGTCGATCCGGCCCGCCCCAACCGCGCGGGTGAAGATCGACTGGAGCACCGGAAGTGCCTCGGCATCGAAGGAGTCGCCGGCCTGCGCGGCGATGACCTGCGCAATCTGGCTGAGCTCGGTCGGGGTATAGCTGGGAAACGTGATCCTGGTGCTGAACCGCGAGGCCAGGCCGGGATTGCTGCGCAGCAGCCGGTTCATGTCGTCGGTGTAGCCGGCCAGGACGATGACGAGGCGTTCGCGGTCGTCCTCCGCGCGCTTGAGCAAGGTGGCGACCGCCTCCGAGCCGAACGCATCGCCGCCGGAGTAAGCCTCGTTGTATAGCGCGTATGCCTCGTCGATGAACAGCACGCCGCCCATGGCCGAGTCGATCAGCCTGGACGTCTTAATCGCGGTCGAGCCGAGGTGCTCCCCGACCAGATCGGCCCGGTGCGCTTCGACAACCTCGGGCCGAACCAGCAGCCCGAGCGCCGCGAAAATCCGGCCGATGATCCGCGCCACCGTCGTCTTGCCGGTGCCGGGCGGCCCGGTGAAGACAAAGTGCCGCGACGGCGGCTGGCTGGCCAGCCCCTGCCGGTCCCGCAGCCGGGCGACCTGGAGCTGCGCGACGATCTCGTGGACCTGGCGCTTGACCGGCTCGAGCCCGACCAAAGCGTCGAGCTCGGCGAGCGCGCCCTCGACCGTCGGCGTGTCGCTGTAGCCGCGGAACCTCGTCGTCAGCTCGGCGTATCCGAGTTCCAGGTCCTGCCCGCCGAGCGTGACCAGTTCGGTCGCGGTCGGCTCGGCAGGACCGGCCATGACCCGAACGTCGCGCTGCTGTCCTGCCCTGGCCAGCAGGCTGCGCACGAACCTGGCATTGCCGAGCTCGTCGGCGAGACGCCGGCGGCCGATTTCCTCGAACATCCGCCGCAGCACTGGGCGGGCATCGGGGTCAAGCAGCTCGCCCCGGCCCTGAACGGCGGACTCCGCTAGCGCCATGAGCTCGGCTGGCGAGTAGCTCGGGAACTTGACACGAACGCCGAATCGCGAGTTCAGGCCGGGGTTGGATGCCAGGAACGACTCCATCTGGCGCTCGTAGCCGGCCAGGATGATGATCAAGTTTTCGCGGTCGTCCTCGGCGCGTTTGAGCAGGGCCTGCACTGCCTCGTTCCCGAACCGGTCACCCTGCCCGTCGCCCTCGTTCACCAGGCTGTAGGCCTCGTCGATGAACAGCACCCCGCCGAGCGCGGAGTCGACGAGGTCGTTGGTCTTGATCGCGGTCGCGCCCAGGTACTCGCCGACCAGGTCGGCGCGCTGCGCCTCGACGACGGCCGCCGAGTCGAGCAAGCCGAATGCGTAGAAAATCTTGCCGATGACCCGGGCAACGGCCGTCTTCCCGGTGCCCGGCGGGCCAAGGAACACGAAGTGTTGCATCGGCTTCTCAGCGCCGTGCCCGACGACCGCGCGGCGCCTGGCCGCCTCGACCGACGCCGTGATCGAGCGGACCTGATCCTTGACGGCAGCCAGGCCGATCATGGCGTTCAGCTCGGCCATCGCCTCGTCGACCGTGACCAGCGGCCAGTCCGGGTCCGGCCGGCCAGAGCGGGCTGACTGGCTGCCGTCGCCGTCCAGCGGTCGCACACTGCGGACGGCCTGGGCGGCGCGGACCGTGCCCTGTGCTCCCGGTGCGACGTTTCCGGTGTTCGCCATCGCGGCGGGCCATTCGGCCGCCGCGCCCGCCGGACCTGGCGCGCGCGGCGCGCTCGCTGCGCCCGCCGCGCTCGCCGCCATCCCGGACGGGGCCGCGAGCGAGCTGGCGGCAGCTGACCTGCGGCTTTGTTCCCTGCTCTCCTGGAGTGCCTTCGCCAGTCGCCAGCCCAGCACGACGAGCGCAATGAGCCAGGCCACGGCCGGGCCAAACAGGCGCTGGGTATGCCAGAGGCGGAACGTCGCAATGCCGATCGGCAGCGACCAGATCATCACCCAGGCAGCGGTGCGGCACGGGACCGGCCACCGGCCGAGCAGCCCGATCCGTGCCACGACCGACACGAGAGCCGGCAGCAGCAGGAGCAGGTACCTGGGCCCGTCCGGGCCGTGCGCGAGCGCGGCCGTCACCGCGATGCCCCAGAGTGCTACTGAGAACGAGGCGAGCCCGGATCTGTCGCCCGTCCAGAGTGCGTACGGCGCGTAGATAAGCGCAACCAGGAGAAGCGCCGGCATCAGGACGCAAACGAGCGCGACCACCAGCACCTTGACGGGCAGCGGCGCCGCGGCAGCGTACTGGCGGGAACGAGTCAGCCAGCCCTGGACGGCCTGGCGGCCGGGCAGGGAAGATTCCTGCTGCGGTGACCCCATCTCGCTCCCTTGCACTGAGACCTGTATAGCCCATCACAGACCGCTTCCCGAGTTCCACAATCAGATGCCGTTGGCATGTCGTCATATGGCGGTGGCGGATTGGCAAGGCAATGGCGCGCCCGTTATGCCGTCTGAGCGATCCGGGCCGGCGTATCGGCGATCCCTCGGCCGGGACGGTGTCGGCCTAGGCCGGTGTCAGGGGCTCGTGCTAGAACGCTGACATGCAGAGTCTCCACTTCTCCGACATGCTGGCCCTGATCGATGATCGCTCCGTGGCGCTGCAGGAAGCCGCAGCTCAGGCCGGATTCGACGCGCGCGTTCCTGGCTGCCCAGACTGGACCGTCTCTGACCTGATCACCCATCTTGGCCAGGTCCAGCTGTTCTGGGCCGCCGTTGTGGCACTGGGCCCGGCGGACGCGCCGCCGTCGGATGACGTGATCGGTGACCGGGAGCCGAGCGGTGACCTGCTCACCTGGTCGGCCGACGCTACCGCCCGGCTCATCGCGGCACTCCGCGAAGCTGGGCCGGACCGGCTCTGCTGGACCTGGTGGGAGGAAGTCGGCAGCGCACCCAACACATCCGCCGCCGTCGCCCGGCACCAGGTGCAGGAAGCAGGCGTGCATGCGTTCGACGCCCAGCAGGCCGCGGGCCATGGCCTGCCGCTGCCCTATGCTGTCGCCGCCGACGGCGTCAACGAGTTCATCACCGTCGAGCTGCCGACGAACGGCCCATGGCCATACGAGCCAGCCACTATCATCCTCGAGACCGGGCCAGGCGGCAGCTGGCTGCTGGACCTGGGCGCGCATGGCATGCACGTGCTTGAGGGCGACGAGCACGGAGGTGCCAAGCCGACCGTCACCGTCACCGCGGATCCGAGCGACATGGTGCTGGCGTTCTACCGCCGCGATACCGCTCACCCGCTCCAGATCGACGGCGACGCCGAGCTAGTGCCGCAGCTCATCAACTGGCCGAATCTTGACTAAGCAAGCGGAGCGAACGCAGGGGCATGCCAGACCGATGGACATACCGGCCGGCCCACACCTGCACCGCTGAGGCCATCGACCTGAGTGCGGGCGCAGGGCGTTTATTCTCCGGCAGTCGTCGTGCGGGTCCATGTTGCAGCGCGGCCGGTTCCGTCAGCTCGCACCATGCCTTCGTTCTTTAGTTGCTCAAGGACCAGGCGGATGGTCTGGTCACTGACACCTGGCACCGCCGTCCGGACTTCAGCCACGCGGAAAGTGACTGCGGCATGGCGCAGGATGTGTTCGCGGATGCGATGCTGCTTGGTCCCCGGGCTCTTGGCTGCGGCCGCGCGATCAGCAAAGGTCGCATAAGCGCGGGCAATTACGCCGGTCAGGTAGCCGAGCCAGGGCCACGGGTCGGCAGTCCCGTCGTGCCACCCATGGGTGGATTCCAAGAGCGCCTGGTAGTAGGCGTCTGCCGACTCGGCGATGGCCTGTTCGAGGCTCACGTAGCGTCCAACGGTGTATCCATGCTCGATGAGCATGGCGTTGGTGATCAGGCGGGCAACTCGGCCATTGCCGTCCTCAAAGGGGTGGATGACGAGAAGGTCCAGAATGAACAGCCCGGACAAAAGCACCGGATGGTGTTCGCCGGAGGCAACCGCATTCTTGTAGCGCTCGATTAGGTCGTCGATGGCGAACGGTGTGCTCGCAGCGGAGACCGGCTTGAAGCGAACGGTGGTCGAGCCGTCCGGCGATCGGTCCACAACCAGGTTGTCCTCGGTCTTGAACGCTCCCCCGGACATCGCGGTGTGAGCGAAGATCAGCCTGTGCAGGTGAAGAATCAAGCCAGCATTCAGCGGGCGCCAGTTGTGCTGGAGCAGGTAGTCCTGGGCGTCGCGATAGCCAGCCAGCTCCTGCTCACTGCGGTTACGGAACGTCGACGCGCGCCGGTTGATAATTCGCTCAGCGCGGTCGGCGTCCGGGACAACGACGCCTTCGATCGCTGAGGACGCGGTGATGCTCTCGACACGGGCCCGATCGGCAAGGCCGGTGAGCAATCCCGGCATCTGGTCGCTGTAGAGCGCTTCCGAACCCCGGCCGAAGTCGATTGCGCCGAGGCGCGTGACGATCTGAGCTGGCACCCGCCCGACGAGCGCGTCGATGTCGGTGAAGCTGCGCAACAAACCTCCTAACCAACCGACTAAACTACCTAACTTTAGCTTCACTTAGCGCGTTTAGCTAGTTCGTTGGTGGGTTACAGCTGCGACTTGGTCAGGCGCTATCCGGGTGGGCGGCTTCGCGAGCCTCCCGTTCCACCCGCGCACGGTAGCTTTGCCACCACGCCTCATCCCCCGGCGGCATGTTGGAGTCCTCGGCCGCCATGCCCGCTGCCCCGTCGATGAGTTCCCGGATGATGTCCGCATGCCCCGCGTGCCGACTGGTCTCGGTAGCAACGTGGACCAGGATCTTGTGCAGCGTTACGTCGTTACGGTCCGGATCCCACCAGGGCACGTGCCCAATGGCATCGAGCGAGAGTTCGCCGATCGTCGC
>DASXKI010000216.1:0-2495 GCA_036496945.1 Streptosporangiaceae bacterium
GACTTCGTGAGATGGCGAAGGAACGGGCCCGTTCCGAATAAATTACTTGAGCAGCCGGGACATGCGTCGGTCGGCGAGCGGCTTGCCACCGGTCTGGCAGGTGGGGCAGTACTGCAGCGAGGAGTCGGCGAAGGAAACCTCGCGGATCGTGTCACCGCACACCGGGCAGGGCTGGCCGGTCTTGGCGTGCACCCGGAGGCCCGTCTTCTTCTCGCCCTTGAGGTCGGCCGCCGCCAGTCCAGCCGAGCGGTCGACCGCCTCACGGAGCGTAGTCACGATCGCCTCGTGCAGGGCGGCGGTCTCTTCCGGGGTGAAGCTCGACGCCAGCTTGAACGGGGACATCTTGGCGGCGTGCAGCACCTCGTCGGAGTAGGCGTTGCCGATCCCGGCGATGATGTGCTGGTCGCGGAGCACGCCCTTGATCTGCATGCGGCGTTCCTTGAGGATGGCGGCGAGCGACTCGACGGTGAAGTCGTCGGCCAGCGGCTCGGGTCCCAGGGTCGCCACGCCAGGCACGAGCATCGGGTCGCGGACGAGGTAGACGGCGAGCCGCTTCTGTGTTCCCGCCTCGGTGAGGTCGAAGCCCGAGCCGTCGTCAAGCACCAGCCGGAACGCCAGCGGGCTCTTCCCCGGCTTGACCGGCTTGTCTGGGATGTCGTCACGCCAGCGCAGCCAGCCCGCGCGCGCGAGGTGCATCACCAGGTGCAGATCACCGCAGGACAGGTCGAGGAACTTGCCGTGCCGCGTGACGTCGCCGATGGGAAGCCCGGTGAGCGCGCTGAGCGGCGGGTCGAATGTCTTCAGCACCGCGAACGACGCCGCCTCGGCGCGCGCGATGACATGTCCGCTGGCGTGCGTGCGCAGGAACGCGGCCAGCGATTCGACTTCCGGCAATTCCGGCATGCTTATGAGTGTAAGTGGCCGCGGGCACGACGGCGCAGGTCAGCCGCCGCTGATGATCAGGTCGGGCAGCGCGGCCACGTTGTCCAGCACATGCGTGGCACCCACCTGAGGGCCGCGGCCGCCGCTGTCGATTGCCACTACGATCCTGGCGCCTGCCCGCCAGCCGGACAGCAGGCCGTTCTCGGTGGCGCTGACCATCGCGACCTCCCGGACGTCAGGCGTTCCGAGCCGCAGCATCGCGGTGAGCACGAGATCCGGCCAGGGGAAGCCGCGCGGCGCGTCGTCCGCGCACAGCGCCAGGTCCGCGATGCCCGGGCGGCACAGCTCGTCGAGGAGGTCGCCACAGGCGGCGCCGGACAGCCCGGAGAGCAAGCAGACCTTGGCGCCCGACGCAGCCGCCTTGGTGAGCGCCGCGACGACATCCGGCGGCACTGTCATGCCGTACCGTTCCGCGGCCGCGCGGAAAGAGCGGTCGAAGGCCAGCGACGCGGCCTGCGCCCGCGGCTCGTCGCCGTCGAAGATCTCTTGCAGCACGGCGGCCGGGGGACGGCCCCTGGCCCGGTCGAGCCGGACCATGGAGCGAACGTAATCCTGCGTTCCGACGACTATGCCCTGGGTGGCGATGGCCTCGGCGAAGGCGCGTTCCACGATCGAGCCGTCGATGACGAGGCTCGCCAGGTCGCAACAGACGAGCGAAACGACAGGAGGCTCGCGCATGGCGTCAGTAGTCGTCTGGTGCGGTGGCCTCGCTCCACAGGTCGAGGTCAGCACGCTGCGCCTGGACCTTACGCCACACCGCGAAGGCGCCTAGCACCAGCAGGGCAAGGATGAACAGCTTCTTCACTGAGCCGGTCCTTCCAACCTCGATCACATCCGCGAAAGACCCTAGACGCGGTTCTTGTCGGCAAGCCTACCGCTCGGGTCGTTCGGGCCGAGCCCGGCGAGGTCAGCGCGGGCATGGCCGTTGCGAGTCAGTACCTGCCGGATCCCGGGCTCTACGGCCTATCATTCGGCTCATGGGCAACCGGGCGGCGTACACGCTGTATGACGTGGCGCGTGCGGCCGGAGTGTCCACGGCCACGGTCTCACGGGTGGTGCACGGGAATGACCGGGTCCGCCCGGCTACCCGCCAGCGCGTGCTTGAGGTGATCGACGAGCTCGGCTATGTTCCTGACGCCGCGGCGCAGAGTATGGCCTGGCACCGCAAGGAAGTGATCGGGTTGGTCACCATCGCCTCCCGCGGCCCGGAAACCGATATTGAGCGAGAAGGCGTGTCGTTCATCGAAGAGGTCCTGCGCGGTGTCCAGGTGGCGCTGGGCAAGATCGGATGGTCGGTGCTGATCTCGGTCCTCGCCGCCGCCGAGCGCTCCGACGCCTACCAGCAGCTGCGAAAGATCTCGGCCAAGGTCGACGGGATGGTGATCGTTGAGGGCATCGTCAGTTCGGAGCAACTGGCGCAGCTGGCGGAGCGGGTGCCTGTCGTGCTGGCCGCCGGGTCGCTCGACGAGCCTAATGCCGACGTGGTCGACGCCGATAACTGGTCCGGCACCACGGCACTGGTACGGCACATGCTTGTGCAGCACGGGAAGAAA
>DASXKI010000217.1:0-2414 GCA_036496945.1 Streptosporangiaceae bacterium
CGTCGGGCCCGGCCTTGGCATAGTGAACTTCGGTGATCCAGTACCGGTCCTCGGCGAAGGCGCCAGTGTCGATCAGCTCGTACTCCGGCTCCAGGCGCGAGCGCTCCCCGTTCCGGGCTATGAGGTCTTCATACGGGAACCGTCGCTGCGGGTAGTGGTATCGCCAGCGGTTCCACACGTGACTGGGCACCGCGTCCAGGTACCACCAGTAGTCCTTGACATCCTCGCCGTGATTACCCTGCGCGCCGGTCAGGCCGAACGGGCGCTCCTTGAGGATCGGGTCCTGGCCATTCCACAGTGCGAGGCCAAGGCAGAGGCGCTGCTCGATATCGCAGAAGCCGGCCAGCCCGTCCTCGCCCCAGCGGTAGGCGCGCGAGCGGGCGTGGTCGTGCGGCAGGTAATCCCAGGCCTCGCCGTCCGGACTGTAGTCCTCGCGGACGGTGCCCCACTGGCGCTCGCTGACGTAAGGACCCCACCGGTACCAGTCGCCGGCCTGGCGCAGGCCGTCCTCCAGGCGGCCGAAGCCGGCTACCCGTTCGCTCTCCGCGCCCATCTGCCCGCCCCTCGGCGTCCGTCTACCGCGCTGGACACTATAGGAGCGCCGGGTGACGCGCCGATGCAATGCACCGAGAGTAGGCTCGGCTCCCAATGGCCGAGGTGATCAGCAGCGCGGCGAACCCGCTGGTGAAGCGTGTCCGGGCGCTGGCGGACCGGAAACACAGGCGGCGCGAGTCCGCGTTCGTGGTGCAGGGCATCCAGCCCGTCTGGCAGGCGGTGGAGGCAGGCGCCGGGATTGAGACGCTGATCGTCGCGCCCGATCTGCTGCGTCACGCTGGCGCGACCGCCATGGTCGCCGCGCAAGAAGCGGCGGGCGTGAAGGTAGCCCGGCTGTCGGGTGAGCTGTTCGGCCGGATCGCCGACCGGGACGGTCCATCAGGGCTGGCCGCGATCGTGCGGTCGGCGCCGCTCGCGCTCACTGACCTGGCGACACGCGGTACGTCGCTGTTCGCCGCGCTGCACTGCGCGGCCAATCCCGGCAACGTCGGCACCATCATCAGGACGGCCAGCGCTGTCGGCGCGGGCGGCGTCATCCTGATCGGGCCGTCTGCCGATCCGCACGACCCGGTCGCGGTGAAGGCGAGCATGGGCGCGATCTTCACCGTGCCGGTGGCGACTGCGTCGTCGGCAGCGGACTTTGCGGCCTGGGCGTCGGCACGCGGCGTGACGGTCGCGGCGACGTCGGCGCGGGGGAGCGTGTCATGCTGGGAGGCCAATCTGCCGCTGCCGCTGGCGGTGCTGCTCGGAAGCGAGGGCGCCGGCCTGCCCGACGACTTGCTCGCGGCCGCCGACCTGCGGGTGGCGATCCCGATGACGGGCACCGCCGAGTCGCTGAACCTGGCTGTCGCGGCTGGCGTTCTGCTGTACGAGGTACGGCGCCGCACGGGCCTGCCGTCTAGCGCCCCGTAATCGGAGTCAGCCTTAGCCGCCGGAAGGATGCTCACTGGAGTACTGGACCGAACCGGGTTCTAATTGGCAGGATCGACCTGAAACTTTGCGAGGGCGAACTAACTGGAGGCTGGGCGGACATGGGCGGACTGCAGATCGAAGTGGACCCGGCCGAGGTCGGATTCGACCCAGCGCGGCTGGAGCGGATCGACAAGCACTTCGCACGCTACGTCGACCAGCAGAAGCTGGCCGGCTGGCTGATCACGGTCGCTCGCCACGGCAAGCTGGCGCACGTGTCTACCTACGGGCAGCGCGACATCGAGGCGAGCCTGCCCGTGGAGCCCGACACGCTCTGGCGCATCTACTCGATGACCAAGCCGGTCACCTCGGTCGCCGCGATGATGCTGTACGAGCAGGGCGGCTTCGAGCTGACGGATCCGGTATCCAGGTACATCCCGTCCTTCCGCGACGTCCGGGTCTTCGCTGGCGGCAGCGACGTCAGCTACAAGACGGTGCCCGCGACCGAGCCGATCCGCATCTGGCATCTGCTCAGCCACACCTCCGGGCTGACGTACGGATTCATGCGCAACCACCCGGTGGACGCGATCTACCGTGCCCGCGGTTACGAATGGGGCTCGCCGCGCGGCGCCGACCTAGCTGCCGTGTGTGACGACTTCGCCTCGATGCCGCTGCTGTTCCAGCCAGGCAGCGAGTGGAGTTACTCGGTCGCGACCGATGTGCTCGGCCGGGTGGTCGAGGTCGTGTCGGGTCAGCGGCTCGATGAGTTCTTCGCGACGCAGATCTTCGCACCGCTCGGCATGAGCGATAGCGCGTTCTTCGCAGGCCCGGCCGAGGCGCCCCGGCTCGCCGCGCTGTACACGCGCAGCCCGGAGGACGGCAAGGCGACCCGGATGGACGCGATGGGCAATGCCGCCCTGCGCGAGCCGGTCTACCTGAGCGGCGGCGGC
>DASXKI010000218.1:0-3592 GCA_036496945.1 Streptosporangiaceae bacterium
GCACGCAAGCCACCGCGCGCACTCGCGCGGACCGTACTCCGGAAACGGCGAGAACTCCCCCCACCCGGCCGGGCCACGCAGCAGCGCGCCCTGCCGCAGCGTGGTGCCGCGGAACTTCACCGGCATCGGGATCGCGAACGCTCGCAGCGTCGGCAGCAGGTCGGCCGCGAGTTCGGCTGGCGTGCCGTGAGTGGTCACGCCGTTACCAGTCACGCCGCCACCAGTCACGCCGTCACCAATCACGGGCGACGCGGGAACTTGCCGAAGTCGGG
Organism: Streptosporangiaceae bacterium; assembly: GCA_036496945.1. Lineage (GTDB taxonomy): Bacteria > Actinomycetota > Actinomycetes > Streptosporangiales > Streptosporangiaceae > JAJYUU01. The sequence goes on from DASXKI010000218.1 coordinate 273, forward strand.
AGCGCGCTTGCCCACGTACGCGTCCCGGCCTTCTTGCGCTTCCTCGCTCATGTAATAGAGCAGCGTCGCATCGCCAGCGAACTGCTGCATTCCGGCGGCTCCGTCGGTCACCGCGTTGAGCGCGCCCTTGAGCATGCGGAGCGCCAGCGGAGACTTCGCAAGCATCTCGCGCGCCCAGCTGACGGTCTCCTCTTCTAGCCGCTCCAGCGGGACCACGGTGTTGACCAGGCCCATCTGAAGCGCCTCGGCCGCGTTGTACTGGCGGCACAGGTACCAGATCTCACGCGCCTTCTTCAGCCCGACGGTCGCGGCCAGCAGCGACGAGCCGTAGCCCGCGTCGAACGAGCCGACCTTCGGCCCGGTCTGGCCGAAGATCGCGTTGTCGGCCGCGATCGTCAGGTCACAGCAGACGTGCAGCACGTGGCCGCCGCCGATCGCGTATCCCGCCACCATGGCGATCACCGGCTTGGGCGTGCGGCGGATCTGGACCTGAAGATCGAGCACATTGAGCCGGCCGACACCATGGGGATCCTTGTAGCCGTCGTCGCCGCGTATCCGCTGGTCACCGCCGGAGCAGAACGCCTTGTCGCCTTCCCCGGTCAAGATGATGACGCCGATCTCGGCGTCGTCCCTGGCCACGTTGAACGCGTGCGACAGCTCGAACAGCGTCGTCGGCCGGAACGCGTTCCGCACCTCGGGCCGGTTGATCGTGATCTTGGCAATGCCCTCCGCGACCTCGTAGCGGATGTCGGTGTACTCCTGCCCGTCCGCCGGCCCGGATGCCTTCCAGTCGACCACGCGTCGCCCTCCTGATGTCGCTCTGATCTGCCCGATTAACCTTACGACCGTGACATCCCGGCCATTGCACGCGGTCCAGTTCCCGGCGGCGGCTGGCGAGCGCATGCTGGCGGCGCTGGCAGCCGCCCTCGACGGCACCGGCCCGGCCATCATGCCGCTGGACCCGGCCCTGCCCGAGCCAGCCCTGGCCCGCATCCTCACCTCGTTCGCTCCCGCCGCCCTGCACACCATCAAGGGAACGAGGTCGCTCGACCTCCCCGCCGCCCGCCCGGCCGCGGCCGCTGCCGTACGCCAGGACGGCGTTCGCGACCACGGTGTTCGCGACGACGGTGTTCGCGACCACGGTGTTCGCGACGACGGTGTTCGCCACCACGGTGTTCGCCGCCACGGTGTTCGCGACGATACGGCTGTCGTCATCGCTACCTCGGGCTCCACCGGTGACCCCAAGGCTGTCGAGCTCAGCGCCGCGGCCCTGACCGCCTCAGCGTCGGCGTCCTTGCGGCGCATCGGGGCAGGACCCGGCGAACGCTGGCTGTGCTGCCTGCCGATCTTCCACATCGCCGGCATCGCCGTGCTCGTCCGGTCGCTGATCGCGGGCCTGGAGCCCGTCATCGTGCCCGCCGTCAGCCCGGAGATCCTGGCCGCGAGCGGCTGCGCCCACGTGTCGCTGGTGCCGACTCAGCTGGGCCGCCTGCTGGACGCGGGTGCTAGCCCGGGGCCCGTGAAGACGGTCCTGCTCGGCGGCGCCGCGTCCGGCGACGCACTGCTGGCGCAGGCCGGCAAGGCCGGCTGGCGGGTAGTCACGACCTACGGCATGAGCGAGACCAGCGGTGGCTGCGTGTACGACGGCGTCCCGCTGGACGACGTGGCCGTGCGCCTGGACCCCGACTCCGGGCAGATCGAGATCGCCGGGCCGGTGCTGTGCTCTGGATACCTCGGCCGACCGGATCTGACCGCGTCGGTGCTGCGCGACGGCTGGTTCCACACCGCTGATCTTGGCTGGTGGCGGCCTGATGGCAGCCTCGCCGTTCGCGGCCGCGCCGACGAAGTGATCAACACCGGCGGCGAGAAAGTCGTGCCCGGCGAGGTCGAGGCCGCGCTGGGAACGTGCGAAGGCGTCGCTGACGTTGTAGTTATCGGGCTGCCAGATCAGGAGTGGGGCGAGGCGGTGACCGCCTTCGTGGTAGCCGCCGACCCGGCCGACCCGCCTGAACTGGAGGACCTGCGATCCAAAGTCCGGCGCACGGTTTCTGCCTATGCGGCGCCCAAGAGGGTAGTGGTTGTGCCAGAATTCCCGCTATTGCCATCCGGAAAGCCGGACAGGATGGCTTTGCGGCGAATGGGAGTCCAGGGAGCCTGACGACAGATTCACACCGCTGAACCTCGTCTCCCGTGGCGCCGAATTCATGACGCTGAGCAGGCGTAGCACAACCAGACGGGAACATTTAGCCGCCTCGTGCGTTACAAGATAGTGCCCCCGGCGCGCACTGCCAAGTCCGCCGAGGGTTTCGCCCGAACATTAGCGCGCCTGCCCAGGCGCGGTGTCTAGCGCATGCCCGATATGCGCCCACGGAAGGGAGGTGTCTCATGCCGAGGACAGCGACTGCCTTTGCTGCCCGCGAAGATGAGGAGACCACGACCCACGTGGACGAGCTGATCCAGCGCGGCCGCGGCCAGGGCTATCTGTCCCTGCCCGAACTTCGCGATGCCTTTGACCAGGCGCGAGTTTCCCCGTCTGAGGCCCGTTCCATCATCCGCGAGCTCACCGAGGCCGGGGTCCAGCTGGGCAACGAGCCAGCTGACCCTGCTCTGTCGGCTGATGCCGTCACGCCAGCTAGCGCTGTCGCGGCGGGTGACCAGGCCGCGGCCGGCGGTGCCGCCGACGGCGGTGCGGTCGACAGCGGTGCGGTCGACACTGAGCTCGCCGATGTTGACGTCGAGCTGGCCCAGATGTCCGCGAAGTCGGCCGTGGAAACCACGGCTAGCGCGCCGGAGACCGATCTGGACGACCAGACCTCGGTCATGGGTGACTCGGTCCACACGTACCTGAAGTCGATCGGCCGCCGCCAGCTGCTGACTGCCGAGGAAGAGGTTGACCTCGCCAAGCGCATCGAGGCCGGCCTGTTCGCCGAGCACAAGCTGGAGACCGAGAAGCGGCTGTCCAAGCAGTACCGCGCTGACCTGGAGGCGGTCGCTGCTGACGGCCGGCGGGCCAAGGCGCACATGCTCGAGGCCAACCTGCGGCTCGTCGTGTCGGTGGCCAAGAAGTACTCCGATCGCGGCCTGTCCCTGCTCGACGTGGTCCAGGAGGGCAACCTCGGCCTGATCAGGGCCGTGGAGAAGTTCGACTACAGCAAGGGCTACAAGTTCTCGACGTACGCCATGTGGTGGATCCGGCAGGCGATCCAGCGCGGGTTCGCCGACTCGGCCCGCACGATCCGGCTGCCTGTGCACGTGCTGGAGATGCTGAGCAAGCTGAGCCGGGTTGAGCGCGACATGCACCAGCGCCTCGGCCGGGAGCC
>DASXKI010000219.1:0-13566 GCA_036496945.1 Streptosporangiaceae bacterium
TGCCGCCTGGGCGGCGGGCACGTTCAAGGAAGAGCACTGGGTAACGCTTGTCAGAGCCCGCGCGATCGAGAACACGATCTGGGTGGCTGCGGCCGGGCAGGTGCCGGACCCGGCCGAGTCGCCGACGCGGGCACCTACCGGCATCGGCCGCAGCATGCTCGTCGACCCGATGGGCGTGGTCAGGCTGGACCTCGGGCCCGCCGCGGGCCTCGGCATTGGTGACGTCGACATCGAGCAAACGGCAAGCGTGCGCGCGGTGCTGCCAAGCCTGGCCAACCGGCGCCAGGATGTCCTGGCGAGCTAGCTCCCGGCGCACGACTAGCAACGGTCGCGACGAAAACTACTCCGCTTCGGCGGCGACAGCGCGGTGACGGCGGACCGCCCAGGCGGCCACCCCGGCGACCACGATGACGCCGATGGCAACGGCGAGGCCAGTCCCGACCCTCCGTTCGACGACGGCGTAAGCCGACCCGGCCAGGTAGCCGAGCGCGCAGTAGCCGACACCCCAGATCAGCCCGCCGATCACGTTGTACAGGGCGAAGGTCCGGTACCGGACCGCGGCGGCGCCGGCCGCGGCCGGCATGATCGCGCGGACGATGGCGACGAACCGGCCGAGCAGCACCGCGAGGCCGCCCCGGTTGTTGAGCACTGTCCTGGCCTTGTCCGTGCCGCCACGTACGCGGCTGAGCGCCCTGCTAGCGAAGATCCGGTCGCCCATGCGCTTGCCGATCTCATACCCGACGAATGGCCCCGCGATGCCGGCCACCGCGACGATGACCATCAGCAGCGGCAGCGACAGGTGACCGCGACTGGCGAGCACGCCGCCGAGGATCACCGCGATCTCGCCAGGAAGGAAGAAGCCGACGAAGACTGCCGTCTCCCCGAACACCAGCACCGCGATCACCAGGTAGGCGACCCAGCCGCTGAGCTGAGTCACGTGGCTGGCCAGAAAGCTCACTGCCGTCCTCCCTGGTCCCGCGCACTGGCGCCTGGTACGGCCAGTCGGCCGGAGTGCCTGGTCTTGCGTGCGCTGGTCGTGATCTAGTAGGCAATCATGCGTGCTTGCCAGCCATCGGGAAGGGGACGGGAATGCAGGCTGGAGAGCCATTCCCGGCCGGCTCGATGACCGGCGGCCCGGCGATCGCCAGCTCTGCCGGCCAGCAGGGTGGCTACCCGGCTTACGGCGGTGGAGTGAGCGGCGTCCGCGGAACTGCGGAGATCACCGGTCGCTTCAGCCGGGATGGCTCGTCGGGGTTCCCTGTCGAGCCGGGCCGCTACCAACTCTATGCGTCGCTGGCATGCCCTTGGTCGCAGCGAGCGCTGATCGTCCGCCGGCTACTCGGGCTGGAGCACGTCATCGGGCTCAGCCTGACCGAGCCGGTTATCAGCGAGCGCGGCTGGCGGTTCCCGGATGCGTCCGGCGGCCGCGATCCCCTCACCGGTGCTGCCTATCTCTCCGAGCTGTACCTGGCCACCGATCCGGGCTATGCCGGGCGGGCGACGTTGCCGCTGCTCTGGGACATCCGGACGCAGCGGATCGTGACCAACGACTCCGCGCAGATCACCGTTCAGATGGAGTCGGCGTTCAGCGCCTTCCACCGGCCCGGCGCGCCGGACCTGTACCCGGCCACGCAGCGCCGCGAGATCGAGGCGCTCGCGACGCTGATCCATCACACGGTGAACAACGGCGTCTACAAGGCAGGAATGGCGACCACCCAGGCCAGATATGAGGATTCGTTCGACGCGCTGTTCACGACGCTGGACGCGCTCGAGGAGCGCCTGGCCCGGCGACGATTCCTGCTTGGCAGCCAGCTCACCGAGGCTGACGTACGGCTGTTCCCCACCCTGGCGCGCTTCGATGCGGTGTATTACCTGCTTTACAAGTGCAACCTGCACCGGCTCGCCGACTACCGGCACCTCTGGGATTACGCCCGCGATCTGTACCAGCGGCCGGGATTCGGGGACACAACCGACTTCTTCCAGATCAAGCGGGGCTACTATCAGGCCCAGATCTGGATAAACCCGACCGGGATTGTGCCAAAAGGTCCCTTCGTGAGCTGGCTTGAGCCGCACGGCCGGGACCGGATGCCGGGCTAGGCTAGTGCGATCAGCTGCGCCAGGACGATCGGGCTGCCCACGCTGGCCTGCCATGCTGCGCGGCGCGGCCAGCAGGCCGCCTGCAAACCGAACGCCGCTCGGCCGTCGCAAGTCCGGCTTTCCGTGCCGGGTAGCCTTGGTCGTGCGCGCACGTTCAGCCAAGCAAGCTCCGGAAGAGGGCGATGTCCGCCGTGTCTGCCGAGTCCCCGCGTGGGTCCGCGGATCTCACTACGTCAGCCAGTTCTAGCCAGGCCACCGGCGAGCAGCCGCATAACGGCCCGGCACGTAACGGCACAGCCGGGCAAGCGGATTTCGGGCCCAATCAATGGCTCGTGGACGAGCTCTACCAGCGCTATCAGGCCGACCCTGGCTCGGTAGATCAGGCATGGTGGAGCTTCTTCGCCGATTACCACCCGCAGCCCGACTCGGCACCAGCTCAGCAGGTCGGCGGCGCGGCTGGCCCGGCGGCTGCTGGCTGGACGGCTGCTGGCCCGATAGCTGCTGGCCAGGCCGGGGTTCAGCCGAGCAACTCGGCCCCGGCTGCGACGCCCGCGGCAACGAGGGCCTCCGACGGGCAGGCGGCCGCGGCTGACGCCGCCGAAGGCGCCGGTGGCGCCGCCGCGAGCCAGGTCGGCCGCGGCGCTGACGGCGCGCGCGTCCCCGCAACCGGGCCAAACGGACAGGGCACCGCGACGGCCACGCCAGGCCCCAAAGGCCAGGCGGCTGGTTCGCCAGCAGACTCGGCCGCGGCCCGGACAGCCGCGGCTGCAACGGCGGCGGCTGCAACGGCGGCGGCCGGGACGATGGCCGCGGGTGCTGCCCCGGTAGCGGAGAGCGCGGAGGCCGCCGAACGCGTGGTGCGACTGCGCGGTGCGGCGGCGCGCACAGTTGCGAATATGACGGCCAGCCTGACGGTTCCCACCGCGACCAGCGTGCGCCCCGTTCCCGCAAAGCTGCTGGTCGACAACCGGATAGTCATCAACAATCATCTAGCCCGTGGCCGCGGTGGAAAGATCTCATTCACGCACCTGATCGGCTACGCGATCGTGCGAGCGCTGGCGGTCGTCCCGGAGATGAACTTCTCCTTTGCCGAGGCCGACGGCAAGCCCATGCTGGTCGAGCCCGAGCACGTCAACCTCGGCCTCGCCATCGATGTGCGCAAGGAGGACGGGTCGCGGCAGCTGCTCGTGCCGAGCATCAAGAGCGCCGAGACGCTGGACTTCCGCCAGTTCTGGATGGCCTACGAGGATGTCATCCGGAAGGCCAGGACCGGCAAGCTGACAGTCGAGGACTTTGCCGGGACCACGATCAGCCTGACCAATCCCGGCACGATCGGGACCGAGCATTCCGTGCCGCGCCTCGTCGCTGGCCAGGGCTGCATCGTGGGCGTCGGCGCGATGGAATACCCGGCCGCCTACCAGGGCGCGTCGGCCGAGACGATGGCCAGGCTCGCGATCAGCAAGACGGTCACGCTCACCTCGACGTATGACCACCGGATCATCCAGGGCGCGCAGTCGGGCGAGTTCCTGCGCGTGATCGACGACCTGCTGCTCGGCGGCAAAGGCTTCTACGACGACGTTTTCAAGTCGCTGCGGATCCCGTACGAGCCGGTCCGCTGGGTGCAGGACATCCCGGCCGGCCACGAGGACGACATCAGCAAGGCTGCCCGGGTGCACGAGCTGATCCACGCCTACCGGGTCCGCGGTCATCTGATGGCTGACACTGACCCGCTGGAGTACCGTCAGCGCAGGCACCCGGACCTCGACATCAACGAGCACGGGCTGACCCTGTGGGACCTGGAGCGCGAGTTCGCCACCGGAGGATTCGGCGGCAAGCCGCGGATGCACCTGCGGGAGATACTCGGCGTCCTGCGCGACTCTTACTGCCGTACCGTCGGCGTGGAGTACATGCACATCCAGAATCCCGAGGAACGGGCCTGGATCCAGGCCCGGGTGGAGCGGCCAAACGAGCGGGCCGATCATGAGGAGCAGTTGCGCATCCTGTCCCGGCTTAACGTCGCCGAGGCATTCGAGATGTTCCTGCAAACGAAGTTCGTTGGGCAGCGCCGGTTCTCACTGGAGGGCGCGGAGTCGCTGATCCCGCTGCTGGACGCGGTGCTCACGGCCGCCGCGGCCGAGCACCTGCACGAGGCGGTCCTCGGCATGGCCCACCGCGGCCGGCTGAACGTGCTGGCCAACATCGTCGGCAAGTCGTACGCGCAAATCTTCCAGGAGTTCGAGGGCAACCTGGACCCGGCCACTACGCACGGCTCCGGGGACGTGAAGTACCACCTCGGCGCCGAAGGCAAGTATCAGGGCGCGGACGGGGTTGCCATCGCCACCTCCCTGGTGGCCAACCCGAGCCACCTCGAGGCCGTGGACCCGGTCATGGAAGGCGTCGTGCGCGCCAAGCAGGACATCCTCGATTTTGGCGAGCCCGGCTTCACCGTGCTGCCCGTCCTCATCCACGGCGACGCCGCGTTCGCCGGGCAAGGCGTCGTGGCCGAGACGCTCGAGCTGTCCCAGCTGCGGGGTTACCGCACGGGCGGCACTGTCCACATCGTCGTGAACAACCAGGTCGGCTTCACCACATCGCCGGAGTCCTCACGGTCGAGCGTGTACTCGACCGACGTGGCCCGGATGATCCAGGCGCCGATCTTCCACGTCAATGGCGACGACCCTGAGGCTGTGGTCCGAGTCGGGAGGCTGGCGTTCGCCTACCGGCAGGCCTTCGCCAAGGACGTCGTCATCGACATGGTCTGCTACCGGCGGCGCGGCCACAACGAGGCCGACAACCCCTCCTTCACCCAGCCGCTCATGTACGACCTGATCGATGCCAAGCGCTCGACTCGCAAGCTATACACCGAGTCGCTGATCGGCCGCGGCGACATCACGATGGAGGAGGCGGAGCAAGCCCTCCGCGACTACCAGCAGGAGCTGGAGCGGGCTTTCACCGAGACCAAGGACGCCATCAGCCGGCCGCCTGAGCCCGGTGCGTTGCTCAGGCAGCAGCCCGGCGAGGAGCCGGCTGACCACCGGAGCGTCCGGACGGCTATCCCCGCCGAGACCGTCAAGCGGATCGTCGACACGCAGGTAACGCTGCCGGCTGGTTTCACCGTGCACCCGAGGCTGCTGCCGCAGCTCCAGCGCCGGGCGGCCATGGTCGAGCAGGATGAGATCGACTGGGCGACCGGCGAGCTGCTAGCTTTCGGCGCGACCCTGATCGACGGCCACTCGGTCCGGCTGATCGGCCAGGACTCGCGCCGCGGCACCTTCGGCCAGCGGCATGCGGTGCTCGTGGACCGGCACACCGGCGAGGAGTATGCGCCACTGCGGGCCTTCAATACGCAGACCGCCAGGTTCCATGTCTATGACTCGCTGCTGTCGGAGTACGCGGCGGTCGGATTCGAGTATGGCTACTCGGTGGCGAGGCCGGACGCGCTGGTGTGTTGGGAGGCGCAGTTCGGCGATTTCGTCGACGGCGCGCAGACGATCATCGACGAGTTCATCAGCTCCGGCGAGCAGAAGTGGGGTCAGCAGTCTGGCGTCGTACTGCTGCTCCCGCACGGATATGAAGGCCAGGGGCCCGACCACTCCTCGGCCAGGGTCGAGCGGTTCCTGTCGCTATGCGCGCAGGACAACATGACCGTGGCCATGCCGAGCACGCCGGCTAGCTATTTCCATTTGTTGCGGTGGCAGGCGCTGTCGCGCCGGGTCAAGCCGCTCATCGTGTTCACGCCCAAGTCGCTGCTGCGGCTCAAGGCCGCGACGTCGGCGATGCCAGACTTCACGACCGGGTCGTTCGCCCCGGTGATCCCCGATCCGGGTCTCGCTGACGTCGGCATCGACCCGGCGGGCGTGCGGCGAGTCGTGCTCTGCTCCGGCAGGATCTACTACGACCTGGCCGAGCGACGGCAGGTGACTGGCGCAACGGATACGGCGCTGGTCCGGGTGGAGCGGCTGTACCCGCGCCCGACACAGGAGATCGCGGCCGAGCTTTCGAAGTACCCCGCATCGGCCGAGGTGGTCTGGGTGCAGGAAGAGCCGGCCAACATGGGCAGCTGGCCGTACATGGCGCTGCACCTGCCGGCTGAGCTTGGCCGCCGCATCTCGGTGGTGTCCCGGCCGGCGAGCTCAGCACCCGCGTCGGGCAAGTCCAAGGTCCATGCTGCCGAGCAGGCCGCGATCCTGGACGCTGTATTCGCCGCGAGCGGCTGACCCTGGTGTACTTCACCGATCGCGGCATCGAGGAACTCGAGGAGCGCCGTGGCGCCGAGCGGGTGGCGCTGGGCTGGCTGGCCGAGCGCCTGCGTGACTTCGTCGACGAGCACCCCGATGCCGAGTCGATGATCGACAGGCTGGCCAGCTGGCTAGCGCGCCTGGACGACGACGAGGAGTAGCCTGGCGCGGCTGGACGACCACGAGGAGTAACCGACCTCGTCGTGAGGCAACGCCGAGGAAGATGCGGCGGCACCTGGCAGGTCCGCCTCGCCGCCGCGGATAGCGGTGGTCCCGCCGCCGCGGATAGCGGTGGTCCCGCCGCCGCGGATAGCGGTGGTCCCGCCGCCGCGGATAGCAGAGGTCCCGCCGCCGCGGATAGCAGAGGTCCCGCCGCCGCGGATAGCGGAGGTCCCGCCGCCCCGATGTGGCGGTCCGCGCGTCGAGCAGGACGCGATACATCTTGACTTTTGAGCAACGCAACATATCGTATGTGAAGGACTACGATCTTCTGGAACAGAGGCATGTGATGCCATGCGTTCAGAGGCCTAAGGCTGGCGGTGAGGTTTTGTGAGCCCGGTATTCAGGCACGGCAGGCTTCGGCTGTACTTGCTGAAGCTGCTCGACGAGGCTCCTCGGCACGGCTATGAGGTCATCCGGCTGCTGCAAGACCGGTTCATGGGCGTCTACGCGCCATCCCCCGGCACCATCTACCCCCGGCTCGCCAGGCTGGAAGAAGACGGCCTGGTGACCCACGAAGAAGTCGACGGCAAGAAGGTCTACAGCATCACTGAGAAGGGCCGCGAGGAGATCCGGTCAAGGCTCGGCGACCTGGCCGACCTTGAAGACGAGCTCACCGAGTCGCTTCGCGACGTGGCCAGGGAGATCTCTGTCGACGTCAGGGACACCGTCCGAAGCATCCGGGAGGAACTGGCCTCCGCGGCCAGGGAGTTCCGCAGTCAGGACGGCGGCAAGGATGACCGGGCCAAGGGCAGTGGCGACCGGGCAAAGGGCAGTGGCGACCGGGCAAAGGGCGGTGGCGACCGGGCGAAGGGCGGTGGCGACCGGGCCACGAGCAGTGCCGACCGGGCCCAGAGCGGTAAGGCAGCGGCGGACGACGGCACGCGCGAGCCGGGGGCGGATCGCGCCGATGAGCCGGGGCGGATCCGGGAAGAGGCTAGGCGCGCCCGTGAGCAGATGCGCGCCGACTTCCGCGCGCAGCGGGCCCGGGGCGACTGGGCGGGGTGGAGCGCTTGGTCGGAATGGGCCAGCGGCAAAGACTGGACGGGCGGCAAGGACTGGGCGACTGGTGCGGACTCCGGTGGCGGCGCGAGCAGCGGCCGGAGCGAGACCGGGGAAGGCACTGGCCCGAGGTCCCGTCGCGCTAGCCCTAACCCGTTCAGTGATCTTGAGCGTATCGCCATCCAGTTCGCGAATGAGCTACGCGCGGCCGCCAAGCAGACCGGGCATCTCGGCGAGCGTTCACTCAACGACCTGCGCGACATCCTCACCGACACCCTCGCGAAGGTCCGGGTGGAGGTCTTCACCGATGCTGGCCCCGGCGACAAGCCGGCGGGGGCAGCGAGCGAGACAGGCAAGCCTGCTGACGCCAGCGCTGACCAGGCCAGCCAGGCAGCTGACGCCGCTCCCGGTCACACCGAGGAGACCAGGTAGGCCAGCGTCGCCCCGGCCACCGCGAGCTGACCTGGCTACGGTCGCCGAACTGTGGCGCCGGTCCAGGACTCAGCGCGGCCGCCTCGTCTCGATGTGCGGAAGCGGGCCCGTAGACACGGCCAGGGTCGACCTGATCTGCTGAACGACTTCTCGCTTGGCCAAACTCAGTTGCCGAGGCGCGAAATGCAGCACGCGGATCCCCTGCGCGATCATGCGATCGTGCCTGGCCAGGGTGCGCTCGTAGTCGGCGGGTGATAGGTGCCAGGCCTTGGAGTCGACCTCGGCCGCGACGCCAGAGTCTGGCCACCACGCGTCCGGCCTGGCGAGGAACTCGCCGCCGACATAAAGGTCGTGGTTGTACAGCGGAGTCGGCAGCCGCGACTGGATGACGAGCGTCCGCAAGTCCGCTTCGGCGGTCGACCGCACGCCGTCGGCGACCTCCGCCAACGCCACCCGAAGCCGAGCCGAGCCGGCCACTGGCCCGGCATCTAGTTCCCTGGCGAGATGCGCTACGAGAACTTTGCCGCGCTGCACGGCTGAGGCGGCTAACTCCCTGATCTCCGGCAGATCGGTTAGCTGTCGCGCGGCATCGACGATCGCCCTGTCCAGCGGCGCGTAGACGACAGCCCCGTCTTCGTACCGCGCTCCCAGCTCCACGCTTGTCCGGTGCAGCCGAGCGAACCCAGCGTCGCAGCGTCGCTGGCGCGTTGGCACCAGAACATCAACAAAGTCGCAACGGCTGACCTTGATGCCGTGCCAGGAGATGGCCGCGAGACCCGTGATGGCGATCCCGCGACCGGCGTAGAGAAAGGCAGCCACCGCACGCTGCTGCTCAGTGAGGACGCCGTGGCCATCGTGATAGACCCCCGGCAGTACTAGCTGCCATGGACCGTCTGGGCGAATCCGGTACCGGATGGCCTTGTCACTCATGAGACATGAACTCGCCTGGTGACGAGAGATGATGCCGTGCTGCTTGCGCAGAGTGGAGGCGAGCTTCACCTGATCAAAATGGGCTAATCGCGGCATGACGTACAGGGTGCCAGCACCCTCCGACAAAGCTCGCTGTCCAGTGCCTGGACCCATTGGGCGTGGGGGTGGATGTGCTGCCCTAAGAGGGGCACCAGATCCACCGCGACGCCCTATCGGCCATCGCACCGGAGCAGCAGATGGCGTGCGCGGCACTGCAGCAACCCTCGCACCCTGGGCACGCCTGGTCCCGCACCGGACATCGCGGCCAAGCCGGTAAATGTAAATGGTTATGTGAAAAGGACCCCCACCAGGCTGATCATGACTGTGCCATACTCGTTCGGGGAAGCGGCCTCCTGATGAACTCACGCAGGTAAGGACCGTAGTGAATCTCTCGTCTTACGCAGAGCTCGCGGTTCGCCTTGCCAACACCGTCCAGGCTCCCGGCGAGCCGGACCCGCTGGGCACGGCTACCGCATGTGCGAGCGCCCTCGGTGACTGCCTAACTGGGCCAGTCACCCGGCGCGATCTCGTCGTGCTCCAGCACCTGCGGGCGGAATTCAACGCCATCTTCACCGCCGCGGCTACCGGCAACGACCAGGACGCCATGGACCGGCTGAACGCGCTGCTCTTGCAGTTCCCGATTCAGCCCGAGATGGTCAACCACGAGGACCAGCGCTGGCACGTCCACCTGGCCTCGCAGGGCTCGGTAGCCGACAGGTTCGCCGGCGGCGCGATCATTGGCGTCGCGCTGACAGTTTCCCTGGTTGGAGTTGGCAGGCTGGGCATCTGCGCCATCGCATCGTGCCCGCAGGTCTTCATCGACGCCAGCCCCGGCAAGTCCCGCCGGTATTGCGCCGGGCACGGCGCAACGAGAGGCAACGTGAGCACTCTGCGCGGGCGTCAGGCCAGCCAGGCGCCCGCCACCGCCGGCGACGACGCCCAGCAGGGCGGCGTGCCCAGGCACGCGACGCCCGCGGCCAGCTAGCGCAAAACCCGCAGCCAGCTAGCGCAAAACCCGCGGCCAGCTAGCGCCAAACCCAGGGCCAGCTAGCGCCAAACCCCAGGCCAGCTAGCCCGCCAGCCGGCGACTACCAGCTAGGCCCCCACCTCGCCGCCTGCACCAACCAAGGTCAGCTCGTTACATTTTCTTTACTCATCGGGCCCGAATTCAGCCTGCGACTCGCCGGAACATCCCGACGAATACGTACTTGACCTGCTGTTATGCATCCTTACGACACGGTGGCAAGAGTCTGATCAGCGATGTTTTAGTGACCCACGTTACCGAAATGACGCCAAGTGACTTCTTCTCATCGCCCAGGTCGATCAATAGCATGAGCACCACTCAGGGGCCGTATGGCCTACGTATGCGGACCGGAAAGAAGGTTCGGACCATGACAGCGGAGTCTGTCGCTACAGTTACCAAGCCGGCAGACGTCGGCCTCAAACGAGAGATGGGGCTGATCGGCGCGACCTGGGCGTCCGAGACGTCGATCATCGGCTCAGGATGGTTGTTCGGCGCCTTCGGCGCGGCACAGCTCGCCGGGCCGGCGGCGCTTATCGGGTGGGTCATCGGCGGCGTCGCCGTCATCATCCTCGCCCTCGTCCACGCCGAACTAGGCGCGATGTTCCCCGTCGCTGGTGGCACCGCCCGGTTCCCGCACCTCGCGTTCGGCAGCGTCGCCGGCATCTCATTCGGCTTCTTCTCCTGGCTGCAGGCCGTGACCGTGGCACCGATCGAGTGCTTCGCGGTGATGCAGTACAGCTCGTACTACTGGCCGAGCATCTACAACGCCAACAAGGGCATCACCACCGGCACCGGCTTCGCCGCGACGATCGTCTTGATGGCGATATTCACCGCGGTGAACTTCCTGGCGATGCGCGTGTTCAGCAAGGTGAACAGCGCTATCACCTGGTGGAAGGTCGCCGTCCCGGTGTTCGCCATCATCATCCTGGCGTTCAAGTTCCACCCGGCCAACTTCAACCCGGGCGGTGGCTTCGCGCCGGGGGGCCTGAAGGCCATCCTCACGGCGGTCCCCAGCGCCGGAATCGTGTTCGCCTACCTCGGCTTCGAGCAGGCCGACCAGCTGGCCGGCGAGATCAAGGACCCGCAGCGGAACCTGCCGCGGGCGATCATCTACGCGGTCCTCATCGGCACGGCGGTCTACGTGCTGCTCCAGCTCGTCTTCATCGGCGCCACGCCTGCCGACCTGATCACACATGGCTTCTCCGGAATCTCGAAGACGAGCCCGATCGCCGTCGGGCCGTTCGCTGGCCTGGCGGGCCTCGTCGGACTGGGATGGCTCGCGACGATCCTTCGCATCGACGCCTTCATCTCGCCAGCAGGCACCGGCCTGATGTACCAGACCTCCACCTCCCGTGTCGGCTACGGCCTGGCTAGGAACAGGTACTACCCGCAGATCTTCGCCAGGACCGACAAGAACGGCGTTCCGTGGTTCAGCCTGATCGTGGCGTTCGTCGCGGGTCTGTTCTTCCTGCTGCCGTTCCCGAGCTGGCGGTCGCTGGTAGGCCTTGTCACCGGCGCGAGCGTGCTGATGTACGCGGGCGCACCGCTGTCGCTCGGCGCGTTCCGTCGCCAGGTGCCCGAGGCTGACCGTCCGTACCGGATGCCCGGTGCGATCTGGCTGACCCCGGTCGCCTTCATCATCGCGAACCTGATCATCTACTGGTCGGGCCTCGAAGTGATCTGGAAGCTCGGTATCTGCATCGTCATCGGCTACGTGCTGATCGGCGTAGCGATGGCGTTCGACAAGGAGCGGCCGCCGCTGGACTGGAAGTCGGCCCAGTGGCTGCCGGTGTACCTGATCGGCATGGGCATCATCTCCTGGCAGGGCGGCTTCAGCGGTGGCGCCGTGAAGTCTCCCGTCCCCACCGGGCACCTGCACTTCGGCATCGACATGCTTGTCGTGGCCGTGTTCAGCCTGGTGATCTACTACTGGGCGCAGGCGACCAAGCTGCCCAGGGACGAGATGCTGTTGCTGGTCGAGAAGCAGGCCGGCCACGGCGGCGTCGACGCAGCGGCGCACTGACCGTCCCGTAACGCAAAGCCGGCTCCGCTCCCCGCTGGGAGCGGGGCCGGTTTGCGTGTGTCAGCGCTGTCGGCGCGGCCAGTACCGCAGCAGCACGCGGGCATTGATCAGACCGGCGGGAACGGGGCCGAATGACCGGCTGTCCACCGCACCCGCGGCAGGGTTGTCGGACTCCAGCCACCAGCCATCAGGAAGCTGCCGCGCTGCTCGCTTGACCAGCAGCAGGTCCGGCTCGGCCGGATGACGCGCTATCACGATCTGGCCCGGCCGCACTCGCAGCGCAGGGCGCGCACGCACGCCACGCCACGCCAGCAGCCAGTCGCCGGGCAGCAGCGCGGGCTCCATCGAGCGCTCCGCGACGGCGACCCGCCACAGCGGCCAGTGCATGCATGCCTCCCGCGCGGGCAGTCTGCGCCGACGATGTACTGTCGGAATCCAAACCAATGATCTGACAGAGAGAAGGGCGATCGATGAGGCTGCTCGCACGTCTCCTCGCGCCGAAGGTTACCGCGCATGCGCATTGTGACCTTCCGTGCGGCGTCTACGACCC
Organism: Streptosporangiaceae bacterium; assembly: GCA_036496945.1. Classification (GTDB taxonomy): domain Bacteria; phylum Actinomycetota; class Actinomycetes; order Streptosporangiales; family Streptosporangiaceae; genus JAJYUU01. Next base: position 12,555 of record DASXKI010000219.1, read on the forward strand.
CGCGCAGGCGCGTATTGAGGCCGAGTCCGTGAAGGCCATCTGCGAGAAGTACCAGGCAAACGACGACCCCGCGTTCCGCACGCGCGCGATCGACATCAAGGAGCAGCGGTCGGAGCTTGTCAAGCACCACCTGTGGGTGCTCTGGACCGACTACTTCAAGCCGCCGCACTTCGAGAAGTACCCGCAGCTGAACACTCTCTTCAACGAGGCCACCAAGCTGGCTGGGGGTGGCGGTGGTACCAAGTCCAGCACTGACCCGGCCGTGGCCAGCCAGTTGCTGAGCAAGATCGAGGAGATCAGCAAGATCTTCTGGGAGACCAAGCAGGCTTAGCAGTAACGCACGTTGATGAACCGGCGGGCCGTTCGCGGCCCGCCGTTCTCAGTAGTGCAGGCACCGATCGCGCAATGACCCGGCCGGTGTCTAATGCAGTCGGATGGTCACTGTAAGTTGCGTAGAGAGGCCGGTGCCCGCGTGCAGCGGGCTGGTCCGGCATCTCGGGGAGGACACAGTAGTGACGGAGGAGACCACGACGTCCGCGGTCGCATCAGTGCCGCCGGATGGCGCCGGGGCCACTTCAGGCGCCGGAGCCAGCGCCGCGGCCGGCCCGCTGATCACCGCGCCCCCGGATCCGGTTGGCGCGGATCAGGTCATTGTGCGAATGCCCGCCGACGGGGCTTACCTTTCCGTTTTGCGCACGGCGACCGCTGGCCTCGCTGCCCGCCTCGACTTCACGCTGGACGACATCGAGGACATGCGCATCGCTGTCGACGAGGCCTGCGCCATGCTCCTGGGTCAGGCGGTCCCAGGCAGCAGCCTGGAGTGCAGCTTCGCGCTCAGCCCGGATGACATGACCATTACGGTCGCGGTTCCCAGCCTGAACCCACGCCCCCCATCTAGTGACACATTTGCCTGGACTGTCCTTTCGGCCCTGGCTGGCACCGTCGAAGCTCAAGTCGGACCGGGAGACAGGCTCGCCATAGTGATGCGCAAGAGCCGCCCGCATTCGGGGTC
>DASXKI010000220.1:0-2836 GCA_036496945.1 Streptosporangiaceae bacterium
GGGATGTTCATGCTCAGCAGGCTGGGCGTGAGCACCACGCGGCTGGAGACCAGCCTCGACTACGTGGTCCTCGGCCTCGGCATGGGCTTCCTGATGCAGATGGTCTCGCTGATCGCGCAGAACAGCGTCGAGCTGCGGGACGTGGGCGTCGCCAGCAGCGCCCGGATGTTCTTCCAGCAGATGGGCGGGTCGCTCGGCGTGGCCGCCTTCGGCGCGGTGTTCGCGAGACGGCTGAACAGCGCCATGGCCGCCGGGGGCGGCAAGTTCCACGTCAGCGGCGGCTCGCTTGATCCGGTGACGGTGACCAGCCTCCCGGCGGCAATCCGGGACCAGGTGTATGTCGCGATCTCGCACGCGATCCAGGGCGTGTTCGTCTGGGTCGTGCCCGCATCGGTGCTGATCTTCGTCATCGCGCTGTTCATCAAGGAGGTGCCGCTGCGCAGCGGCGCGCCGGACAAAGAGCAGCCCGCCGCCGAGCCGGAACTCGTCGGCTGACGCCGGCCAAGGCTGGCTGACAAGCGTCAGAGCGCAATGAGCGCCCGGCCGCGACCTGCGGCCGGGCGCTCAAGCACGTCTCAGGCGGCGGTGCCGCCGTAGGGCACCGCCTCCAGGATCTCAACCGTCGTCGACCGGCCGTTCGGCAGCGAGTAGGTGGCCTGCTCACCGACCTTCTTGCCGGTGATGGCCGAGCCGAGCGGGGACTTCGGAGAGTAAACGTCAATCGGTGAGCCGCTCTCCTCGCGCGAGGCGAGCAGGAACGTGACCTCATCGTCATCGCCGACAAACCGGACGGTCACCGTCATGCCGGGGCCGACCACGCCGTCGGTGCGCGGCGGCTCGCCGACCCGCGCGTTCTCCAGGATGTGCTGAAGCTGGAGGATCCGGCCCTCGATCTTGCCCTGCTCTTCCTTGGCCGCGTGGTAACCGCCGTTCTCGCGCAGGTCCCCCTCTTCGCGGGCCGCCTCGATCTTCTTGGCGATATCTACGCGACCCTGTCCGGAGAGGTGGTCCAATTCGGCCTTGAGCCGGTCATACGCCTCCTGGGTGAGCCAGGTGACGCTGTCGTCGCGCGTCTCGGTCACGGGCACTCCTTGGTACTACGCAGGACTCTTCGTCCGCTAGGGGCTGGGATTTATTGCGGCGCAAGGGCTTGCACGCCCTCTGCTAAGGAGCCAGCCGGTCTCCGGGGGGTAATCTTCTGAGGCTAACAAGGGTCGGCCACTGCTGTGTACTAGTCAAGTCCTGCTGGTAGCGGCGTGGCGTCGCGAGAAGGCCTCCGGGGCAGCGTTTCCAGTCGGGAATGCCGCTAAACCGTCCTGATGTTTCGGTGAAGGTACACGAGCGTAAACGGAGGGAGACAAGGTTGTCACCCCAAGGCCCCGAGCAGGGGAAACTGAGGCTGATGGCCGTGCACGCGCACCCAGACGACGAGTCGAGCAAGGGTGCCGCCACAATGGCGCGATATGTCCGCGAGGGCATCGATGTCGTGGTTTGCACGATGACCGGCGGCGAGCGCGGCGACGTCCTCAACCCGGCTATGGACCGGCCAGAGGTGAAGGCCGAGATGGCCCGCATCCGACGGGAGGAAATGGCGAGGGCCCGTGAGATCCTCGGCGTCCAGCAGCGCTTTATGGGCTTCGTCGACTCCGGCCTCCCTGAGGGCGACCCGAAGCCGCCGCTGCCTGACGGCTCGTTCGCCCTAGTGCCGCTCGCCGAGGCGGCGGCCCCGCTGGTCAAGGCGGTCCGCGAGTTCCGGCCGCACGTGATCTTGACCTACGACGAGAATGGCGGCTACCCGCACCCGGACCACATCAAGACCCACCAGGTCACGGTGGAGGCGTTCGAGGCCGCTGCGGACCCCGACAGGTACCCGGAGGCCGGCGAGCCGTGGCAGCCGCTGAAGCTGTACTACTTCGTGTCCTTCCACCAGGCCAAGTACGTCGCGCTGCACGAGGAGTTGCTGCGCCGCGGGCAGAACTCGCCGTACGAGAAGATCTTCGCGCAGTGGGAGGAACGCGCCCGCAAGCGCGAGGAGCTCGGCATTAAGCAGCTCGAGATCACCACCAGGATCGATGTCGCCGACTACCTGGAGATCCGCGACCAGGCGCTGCTCGCCCACGCCACCCAGATCGACCCGAAAAGCGCGTGGTTCGACTGCCCGCTTGACGTCCAGCGCGCCGCGTGGCCGACTGAGGACTATCATCTTGCTAGGTCGCTCGTCGATACCGAGCTGCCTGAAGACGACCTTTTCGCGGGTGTCCGGGAGAGTGTGCCCCTGTGATGTTTCTCGCCGCGGCGCTGGCCAGCGGTTCAAGCAACTCCACGATGAACGACGTGGAGCCGGGACTGCTCGGCTTTCTCGTGGTGGCCGGGATCGGCGTTGCGCTCGTGTTCCTGCTGCGCTCAATGAACAAGCAGTTCAAGAAGCTCGGGCCGCCGCCGGATGAATCCGTGGAGTCGGACGCGGGCACGGGCGACGCTGCCGGGACCGGCGGAGCCGTGACGGGCGCCGACGTGGGTGACGCGACCACGAAGGGCGCCAAGCGCCGCTAGCGACGGGGGCACCCATGCTGGTGGTCCACGGGACCTGGGCGTACGGGGCGGTATGGCTATGGGCCGAAGACCCGGCGCTGCCCGCGCATGCCCCCGCGCGCACTGGCCGCCCGTCGCGCGCACCGCGCCCGCACCCGTTCGCCGTCGCCGCGGCGGAACTCGCCGACGCTCTCGCGGAGCTGCCCGATCCGGCCGGCGGCCTGGTCAGGAAGGCCGTCGATGACGAGCTGACCCTCCAGCTCCCCACGGTCGGCGACGGGCCGCTCGCCTCTCAGGAAACAGG
>DASXKI010000221.1:0-2235 GCA_036496945.1 Streptosporangiaceae bacterium
TGCTGAGGTGGGTGAGGTCAACCTCGTCAAGCAGCACGCTCCCGGCCGTTATCTTGGCCTCCGGCGGCAGCACGCCGAGGATGGCCCGCAGCGTCATGCTCTTGCCGGAGCCGGACTCGCCGACGAGGCCTACCGCCTCGCCTGGCGGCACCTCGAGCGAGACACCGTCCACGGCGCGGACGATGCCGCGCCGGGTGGCTATCTCCACGTGCAGGTCGTTGACCTGCAGCAGCGACTGGCTCATTCCGTGCCCGCCCGTTTCGTACTCGGCCATTACTGCCCGGGCCGGAGCAGGTCGGCGAGCCCGTCACCGATGAGAGACAGCCCGAGACCGGTGATCACGACGGCCAGGCCCGGAATGGTGGTGAGCTGCCAGTGCGTGGTGAGGAAGTTCTGCCCGTCGGAGATCATGGTCCCCCAGTCCGATGTCGGCGGCTGTATGCCAAGACCCAGGTAGCTCAGCGTGACGATGGCCAGGATGTCCTGCACGATGTCGGACATCGCGTAGACGATCGCCTGGGTGATGACGTTGGGCAGCAGGTGCCTGCCCATGATGCGCAGGTTCGACAGGCCGCCCGACTGCGCGGCGAGCACGTACTCCTGCCGCTTGGCGACCAGGATCTCGCCACGGATGATGCGCGCGTACGAGACCCAGCCGACCAGCGTTATCGCGATATAGATGCTGCGCTCGCCGGGACCGAGTACGAAGACCAGCGCGATGATCAGCACGAAGAACGGGAACGCGACGACGATGTCGACGATCCGCATGATGACGATGTCGACCCAGCCGCCGAAGTAGCCGGCCACGCTGCCGAGGATCGTGCCGAGGACGAACGGGAAGAGCACGGCGATGAAGGCGACCTGAAGGTCGATTCGGCCCCCGTACAGCAGCCTCGTAAACGTGTCGCGGCCTTCCTGGTCGGTGCCGAGCAGGTGGTGCGCGCTGAAGCCCTGCAGCGTGTCGTTCAGGTTCTGCGCGTCGGGGTTGTACGACGTGAGCAGCGGCGCCGCGATGACCAGGAAGAGGATGACGCCGATGATCACCAGGCCGGCGATCAGGGCCGGCTGCCGGTACCACATCCGCCGCCGCGGCTGGGCTCGCTCGGCGGTAGCGGCCTGCGGCGAGGAATCCGGCGAGCCGGCGGTGCCGGTGATCGAGATCGCGCTCACCTGTCGAACCTCACTCTCGGATCGAGGGACGCGTATGCCACGTCGGTGAGCAGGTTGACCAGCACGACCATGACGCCGAAGAGCAGGGCGATGGCCTGCACGACGGGGAAGTCGCGCTGGAAGATGGAGTTGATCATCAGGTAGCCGACCCCGTCGACGCTGAAGACCTCCTCGACGATCAGCGTGCCGCCGATCAGGAAGCCGATGTTGATGCCCAGCACGGTGACCGCGGGGATCACGGCGTTGCGCAGCACGTGCCGGATGAACAGGCGCCGGCTCGGTACGCCCTTGGCCCGCGCGGTGGTGACGAAGTCGGCGCCGAGCACGTTCAGCATGCTGGCCCGCAGGCTGCGGATGACGACCGGGCACAGCGCGATCGCCACGGTCAGGGCGGGCAGGAACATCGAGTGCAGATGTCCGATAGGACCGGACCCGTAGCCGGTCACCGGGAACAGGCGCAGCTTGACAGCCAGCAGCGTCTGCAGGATCAGGGCCAGCCAGAAGGACGGCATCCCGAGCCCGAGCAGCGGGACCGCCCGGACGACGTGGTCGCGGACGGCGTCCTTGCGGCTCGCCGCGATCATGGCCAGCGGGACGCTGATGATGATCGCCAGCACGGCCGCGTAGCAGATCAGCCACAGCGTGGGCGGGAGGTGGCTGGTGATCAGTCCCCAGACCGGCACGTTGTAGTAGAGGCTGATCCCCAGGTTGCCGTGGAAGAGCCGGTCCATGAACAGCCAGTACTGGCTGGCCAGCGGCCGGTTCAGCCCCCACTCGCTGTGCAGGATCGCGATGCCGCGCGGCGTGGAGTGGATGCCGAGGATGGTCCTGGCCGGGTCACCGGGGATCAGGTGGATCATGAAGAACGCGATGATCGTCACGCCAAGCGCTGTCGGCAGGAGCAGCAGCAGGCGCCGGAACACAAAGGTCATCCGGCCCATGAGTACCTCGTTTCACCTCGGGTGCGGCGAGCGTGCCGGGCGCCTGTGCAGGCGCCCGGCACGTTGCGTTGCGCAGTCACGTCTGTGCTACTAACTGCAGTGCTAGTTACCGCGGTGGGCTACT
>DASXKI010000222.1:0-12392 GCA_036496945.1 Streptosporangiaceae bacterium
GCGTCAAGCACCTCGGCCGGTGCACACACCACAACCACACTGGCCACACTAGGCGGCCCCCCAGCAACCGAGGTCACGCCGGCGAGATCAGCACGAACCTGATCCACAAACCCAACCACCGCGTCCGGCGGAGCCAGGCCAGATACATCGAGATCGAGTACTCCGGCACCAGCCGACCCGCTGATCCCAGGATCGACGCCCTGCTCGGCCCCGGCCTCGCGCACCACGCGGAGCACTATCTCGAGGTGTGCAGCCCAGAACGCGATCCTGACTTGAGTGCCTGCCCCGTAGGGGCGCTCCCGGCTGCCGACCGGCACTCGATGCAAAGGAAACGCATCGACTACCGGCTCGACATCCGCGATCGCTGTGTCGCTCGACTGCTGAGTCTCCCTTTGACTCTGCTCAACGGCCGGGAGCGGGGGATGGGCGGAGCTGACGTCGGACCGTTTCGTGTGGTCCGACGGCAATCCGACCGTCGCCCGCGTCAGAATGTCGGTCATCCGGTCAGCGCGCGTCGCAACACTCGGCGCGTCGCCCTCGAGCAGGACCGAGACCGAGATCGAATCGGCTGCGGACGGCCAGTCGAGCTCGATCGCAGCGGGTGCCAGTGGCGAGTTGGACATCACTGCGACGATCTGGGCAGCCGTCTCTGGACTGGCACTCTCAAGCGTGATCCAGGTAGCGGTCTCGGGTTTGGGATGCAGGCGGAATGTTGCCTCGGTGATCAGGCCGAGAGTGCCGTAGGACCCGGCGTAGAGCTTGCCGAGGTCGTAGCCGGCCACGTTCTTGACAACCTTGCCGCCGGACTTGGTGATCGCGCCGTCGGCCCGGACGACTGTGATCCCGATCAGGAGGTCACGCGGGCTGCCGTAGCGGAACCGCAGCGGGCCTGCCGCGCCCGTCGCGATGAGGCCGCCGATAGTGCCGTCGTGACCGGCGGTTCGCGGCGGGTCGAGGGCGAGTCGCTGGCCGGCCGCCGCGAGCACGCTGGCGAGGTCGTCGAGGCGGACCCCGGCTTGCGCGCTGACGACCAGGTCGCCTGCTGCGTGCTCGAGGACCTGGTCCAGGCGGCGGGTGTCGACGATCAGGTCGCAGCTGGCTGGCGGTGCGCCCCAGCGCAGGTGGCTGCCCGAGCCGCGCGGGACGACCGTCAGGCCGAGGTCGGCAGCCGCGCGCAGGAGCGCAGCGGCCTCGCTGGTCGATGCGGGCGCTGCCACGTAGCGGGCCTGGCGGCCGCCGACGACATCGAGGTCGCTGGCGGTGGTGAGGTCGGCGCAGGCGTTCGCGAGAGCGGCCGGGATGGTTCCGGCGGCGGCGGTCGGAGGCGTCCCCGTTCCCATCAGAACTGTTCGATCACGCCGGCGGCGACGAGCGGATGCGGTGCGTGCCGTACCCCTGGCACCTCACCGCAGAGCCGCGGCGTCGGGAACACCTTGCCGGGGTTGCACAGGCCGGCCGGATCGAAAGCGCATCTCAGCAGCTGCATGGTGTCCAGGTCGTCTGCGCTGAACATCCGCGGCAGGTACCGGGACTTGTCGACGCCGACGCCATGCTCGCCGGTGATCGAGCCGCCGTGCTCGATACAGAGGTCCAGGATCATGCCGGATACCTTCTCCGCCGCTTCCTGCTCGCCGGGGACCGCGTCGTCGAACAGCACGAGCGGATGCAGGTTGCCGTCACCGGCGTGGAAGACGTTCGCAACGCGGATGCCAGTCTCCGCCGAGATTTCGCTAATCCGGTCCAGGACGGCCGGCAGCGCTGTGCGGGGCACGACCCCGTCTTGCACGATGTAGGCGGGACTGATCCGGCCCACGGCGGCGAACGCCGACTTGCGCCCGGTCCAGATCGCAGCGCGCTCGGCGGCGTTCTGCGCGGCCCTGATCTCATACGCGCCTGCTGCGACGCAGATCTGACGGACGGCCTCCGTCTGGGCTTCGACATCTGCGGCCGGGCCGTCGAGTTCCACGATCAGGACGGCGCCGGCGCCCTCGGGGTAGCTGCAGTGCACGGCGGCCTCGGCGGCCTCGATCGCCAGCGCGTCCATCATCTCGATCGCCGCCGGCAGGATGCCCGAGCCGATGATCGCGGAGACGGCCCCGCCGCCGTGTCCCATCGTGGTGAACGCGGCGAGCAAGGTCGTGACAGCCTCGGGGATAGGAGTCAGCTTTACGACGATCTTGGTCACGATGCCGAGCGTGCCCTCGGATCCGGTGAACGCGCCGACGAGGTCGTAGCCCGGCGCCGCCCCGGTTCCGTCACCGAGCCAGGTCAGCTCACCGTCGGGCGTGACGATCTCCAGGCCGGTCACGTGGTGCACTGTGAAGCCGTGCTTCAGGCAGTGCGCGCCGCCGGAGTTCTCGGCCACGTTTCCGCCGACCGAGCAGACGACCTGGCTTGATGGGTCCGGTGCATAGAACAGGCCGTATGGCTCGGCGGCCTTGCTGACGGCCAGGTTCGTGACGCCCGGTTCCACGATGGCGCGGCGGCTAGCCGGATCGATCGCGACGATGCTGCGCATCGTGGTCATCACGATCAGGACGCCGTCCGCGCGGGGGAGGGCGCCGCCGGACAGGCCGGTGCCGCTGCCGCGGGCCACGAAGGGGATGTGGCGGGCCACGCATTCGCGCACGATGGCGGCGACCTGATCGGCTGTGCGCGGCAACACGACGACGCCAGGACTGCACCGGTGCGAGGTCAGGCCGTCGCATTCGTAGGTGCGCAACTCCTGCGGGTCGGTGATGACGCTGTCAGCGCCACAGATCTGGGCCAGGCTGGCTGCAAATGCCGCGTCCATGAGTGCGCCGTCCATGAGTGCCCCGTCCCTGCGTGCCCCGGCCGTGAGTGCCCCGGCCGTGAGTGCACTGTCCATGCTCACCAGCATCCCTCGCCGGCCGGCTGACCGCTACCGCGGGCCCGGCCGGACGCCAGCAGCTGATTTGATCACGAGAGTGTCTCATTATTCGGACATGTAGTATCACTATATGGTCAGCCTCCCAGCTCCCGCAGCAGCGCAGCCGCCGGAACCGGACTCGAGCCGCCGGTGGCTCATCCTGCTGATCGGGCTGATCGCGATGACGGCTGCCTGCACGTTCCAGTACGGCCTGGCCTACCTGATCCCGGCGCTGCGCCAGGCCGGATTCTCGCTGGAACTGGCCAGCATCCTGGTGGCGTGCCCTACTGCGGGACTGCTCCTCACGCTGATCGGCTGGGGCGCCGCCGCCGACCGCTGGGGCGAGCGGGTGGTGCTGGCGAGCGGACTCGGACTGGCTGGGCTGATCCTGGTGGTGGCCTCGCTCGTGCACGGTGCGGCCGCGCTCGGGCTCTGCCTGGCGCTGGGCGGCGCTGCGGGGGGCTCGGTGTTCGCGGCGAGCGGCAGGCTGATTCTCGGCTGGTTCGCACGGCACGAGCGCGGCCTCGCGATGGGCATCCGGCAGAGTGCACAGCCGCTCGGCGTGGCGCTGGCGGCTGCCACGCTCCCGGCTCTCAGCACTCGTGGCACTGGCGGGCCGCTGCTGTTCCTGGGCGGATTCTGCCTGGTCGCGGCCGTTCTGGTCGTGGCGGTGGTGCGTGATCCCAGCCGGGCGCAGGTTCAGCCGCCGCAGGCGCTCGAGCCGGCCGAGCAGGGGACGGCCGAGCGGGGGACGGCCGAGCGGGGGACGGCGGAGCGGGGGACGGCGGAGCGGGGGACGGCCGAGCAGCGGTCGGCGGCGGCCTCGGCAGCGGCGGCGCCGGCTGGTGCCGCAGCGGGCGCGGGTAACCGGCGTGGGCCCTCGGCTTCCCCCTACCGGCAGCCGGTGCTGTGGCGGATCCACGCGGCGAGCGCGCTGCTGGTCGTGCCGCAGTTCACCGTCGCGACGTTCGCGTTGGTCTACCTCGTCGACGCGCGCGGCTGGACGGCGCTCGCGGCGGGCCGGCTGCTTGCGGTGACGCAAGTGTGCGGGGCCGCGTCCCGGCTCGGGGCCGGTTACTGGTCGGACCGCGTCGGCAGCCGCATGCGTCCGATGCGGATCCTCGCCGTCAGTACGGGCGCAGGCATGCTGGCCCTGGCCATTGCCGCCGCCGCCGGATCGTCGGTCGCTGTTCCCATCTTGCTGGCCTGTGGTGTCGTGGCTGTGAGCACCAACGGCCTTGCGTTCACTGCGGTGGCCGAGTACGCCGGATCGGCCTGGGCCGGACGTGCGCTTGGCATCCAGAACACTGGCCAGAACGCGCTCGCTGCGGCCACGCCGCCAGTACTCGCACTGGCGATCGGCTCGATCGGCTTCGGCACGTCGTTCGCGGTCGTGGCGGCGTTCCCGCTTGTCGCCGCGATCTTCGTACCAGTCTCAGTGGAGGCAGCTTCGGTTCGGCGTCGCGAAGCCGGTGCCGTCGCGCCGACGCCGTAGCGCGTGCATTGACACGGGCGCCGCGGGGCAACGCCCGTGTCAAACGCACGCGGTGAGGCGAGCGCCTTGACTGGCGCCGGCGAGGCGAGGCGAGGCATCGAGGGCGGACGTCCATGCATAGCCGCGCATTGTCGGCAGCCCGCATTAGCATCGGCGCTATGACGGATCACGAGTTCTGGGCCGAGCAGAGTGATGTGACTGATCCCGGAGATTTCGCCGGGCGGGTCGCCGAGGTGCCCGGCACGCTGTCTGCGATGCGAGCCGCGGCGCGCGGTCTGGTCTTTCACTATCGCGCCGACGGCGACTTCGCGGACAACGGCATCAGTGCCGACAGGATCGCCGAGATCGACACCCGCTACGCCAGGGACATGCTCGCGCGGATCGTGGACCTGGCGGACCAGCCGCTGGCCGCGGCACGCACGTCCAGCCAGCGCCTGGTCGGCTGCTGCCGTGATTTCACGGTGCTGTTCCTGACCATCGCGCGTGCTCAGGGCATCCCGGCGCGGGCCCGTGTCGGGTTCGCTACCTACTTCCATCCGGGCTGGTACATCGACCATGTGGTCGCTGAGATCTGGGACCCTGCCCGCCTCGCCTGGCGGCTCGTCGATCCCGAGCTCGCCGACGATTACGTCAGCCCGGCCGACGGCGCGCGCGTCGACCCGGAGGATCTGACCAGCGGCCAGTTCCTCACCGGCCCCGCTGCCTGGCAGGCATGCCGCGCCGGCCTAGCCGACGCGTCACGCTTCGTCGTCGACCCGGACCTGGACATCCCGCTGACGCGGGGCTGGCCATATGTCCGGCACAACCTCATCCACGACCTGGCCGCCCTGGCCAAGCACGAGATGCTGCTGTGGGACAACTGGGGCTGGACCGAGATCGACGGGGAGCCATCGCCCGAGCAGCTCACCGTGCTGGACGACCTGGCGGCGGCCGCTAGCGCCAGCGACGTGCCGCTGGCGACGATCACGTCGTTCTACGAGCGCCCGGGCCTCGTCGTTCCCGCCCAGGTCACCAGCTACAGCCCGGCATCCGACGCGCCGCTCCAGGTCGTCCTCTAGGCGCAGCTACGGCATCCGCTCGTATGCGGGCAGCGTCAGGAAGTCGACGTAGTCGTCGGCCAGCGCCACCTCGGTGAACAGCGACCGCGCCTGCTCGTACTGGCTCTCGTCGTAGACAGCGCCAAGCTGAGTCCTGATCTTGCCGAGTTCCTCGGCGATGATCTGCTCGACGAGCTCCCTGGTCACCGTCGGGCCATCGGCCAACGCGATGTCGTTGTGCAGCCACTGCCAGATCTGTGACCTGGAGATCTCGGCGGTCGCCGCGTCCTCCATGAGGTTGAAGATGGCCACCGCGCCGTTGCCGGCCAGCCAGTTCGCGAGGTACTGGAGTCCGACGCTTACGTTGTTGCGGAGCCCCGCCTCGGTGATCTCGCCAGGGGTCTTGCTGACAGCGAGCAGGTCGGCCGCCTTGACACGCACGTCCGGGCGCTGCTTGTCGAGCTGATTGGGCCGGTCGCCGAGCACGCTGTCGAAGACCTCGCGGCAGATCGGCACAAGGTCTGGATGCGCGACCCACGAGCCGTCGAAGCCATCCTGCGACTCGCGGGTCTTGTCGTCTCGCACCTTGGCCAGCGCCGTCGCGTTGACGGCCTCGTCGCGACGGCTCGGGATGAACGCAGCCATGCCCCCCATCGCGTGAGCGCCGCGAGCGTGGCAGGTCTTGACCAGCAGCTGAGTGTAGGCGCGCATCATCGGCGCGGTCATGGTCACGGCGTTCCGCTCCGGCAGCACGAACTCAGCGCCGCGCGTGCGGAACTTCTTGATGATGCTGAACAGGTAGTCCCACCGCCCGGCGTTCAGCCCGGCGCTGTGATCGCGCAGTTCGTAGAGGATCTCCTCCATCTCGAACGCGGCCGGGATCGTCTCAATCAGCACAGTGGCGCGGATGGTGCCCTGCGGGATGCCGAGCGCGTCCTGAGCCAGCACGAAGGCGTCGTTCCAGAGCCTGGCCTCCAGGTGGCTCTCCAGCTTGGCCAGATAGAAGTACGGTCCCTTTCCCTTGGCGAGCTGACGCTTCGCGCAGTGAAAGAAGTACAGCGCGAAGTCCACAAGGCTGCCGGACGCGCGCTGGCCGTCGATCAGTAGGTGCTTTTCGTCCAGGTGCCAGCCGCGCGGCCTGACCACGATCGTGGCCAGCTCCTCGTCCGGGCGGAGCCCGTACGACTTGCCCTCCTCGCTGGTGAAGTCGATGGTCCGGTCGAGCGCGTCCCTGAGGTTCAGCTGACCGGTGATCATGTTGTCCCACAGCGGGGTATTGGCGTCCTCGAAGTCGGCGAGCCACACCTTCGCCCCGGAGTTCAGCGCATTGATCGTCATTTTCTTGTCCGTCGGGCCGGTGATTTCGACCCGGCGGTCGACTAGCCCGTGGGCCGGCGCTGCGACCCGCCAGGACGTGTCGGCACGAATCCCCTCGGTGCTGGCCAGGAAGTCGAGCGTGCCGCCGGCGGACAGCTCCTGCTGGCGGGTAGCACGGGCGGCGAGCAGCTCGCGACGCCTGACACCGAGCTCGCGGTGCAGGGTGGCTACCAGGCTGAGCGCATCTGGGGTGAGGATCTCATCGAACCGGCTGCCCGACGGGCCGGCAATCTCCACGCCACTCGACATTGCACGCTCCTCACTGCCGGGCCATCCCGGCCGCTGGCCGATTACCAGAAGGTAACTCATGCCGAGGCGGGGCACACTGCCGGCGCAGTCTCAGCGGACGGTGAGCCGGCTGCGGGCCGGGCCGGGACTGGCTGGTCATTGAGCTGGGTACTGCCACGCCTGACTGGCTGCTTACTGGGCTGGGTGGAGCCGCGCCGGACTGGCCGGGCACATCTGGCGGCCCTCGAGTGTTAATCAGATGAGGATGTATACGCGCCGTGGCACTATCAGGATCTACGCTCGCTGCCAGCGGGCGCGCACACCGTATCCGACGCACTTTCCGGTATTTATAGGCTTTTACGGGCTTTCTATGGCCCATTAGAGGTGGCATGACCGCGCTATCGCACGACAATCAGGACGACCACATCTGGGACATCCAGGCTGAGCCCGACGACGGCCAGCTAGACCTCGAGGATCGGCATGCGCTCCGGCGCGTCGCCGGCCTGTCAACCGAGCTTGAGGACGTCAGCGAGGTTGAGTACCGAGCCTTGCGGCTGGAGCGGGTCGTCCTTATGGGCGTCTGGACCGACGGCACCCTGGCCACGGCGGAGAATTCCCTCCGCGAGCTGTCCAGGCTTGCCGAGACCGCCGGCTCGGAGGTGCTGGACGTCCTGATCCAGCGCCGCGGCCGGCCGGATGCCGCGACGTATGTCGGCGCGGGCAAGGCCAGGGAGCTGGCCGAGATCGTCGCTGCCCATGGCGCGGACACCGTCATCTGCGATGGCGAGCTCACCCCCGGCCAGCTGCGCAGCCTGGAGGGCACGGTCAAGGTCAAGGTAGTCGACCGGACCGCGCTGATCCTCGACATCTTCGCTCAGCACGCCCGCAGCAAGGAAGGCAAGGCGCAGGTCGAGCTTGCGCAGCTTCAGTACCTGCTGCCGCGCCTGCGCGGCTGGGGCGAGTCGCTGTCCCGGCAGGCTGGCGGCCGCGGCGCCGGCGGTGGCGGCGGCATCGGCACACGTGGCCCTGGCGAGACCAAGATTGAGACGGACCGGCGCCGGATCAGGTCGCGGATCTCCAGGCTCCGCCGCGAGATCGCCGAGATGTCCGTCGGCCGCGAGGTCCAACGCGGACAGCGCCGCCGCTACTCGGTGCCGTCGGTGGCGATCGCCGGCTACACCAACGCCGGCAAGTCGAGCCTCCTCAACCGGCTCACCGGAGCGCAGGTGCTCGTCGACGACTCGCTGTTTGCCACGCTGGACCCGGCAGTTCGCAAGACCAAGACGCCGGCCGGCTGGCCGTACACCCTGACCGACACCGTCGGGTTCGTGCGGCACCTGCCGCATCAGCTGGTCGACGCGTTCCGCTCCACGCTCGAAGAGGTGGCCGATGCCGACCTCATCCTGCACGTGGTCGATGGTTCTGATGCCGATCCGCGGTCACAGCTGGCCGCAGTGCGAGAGGTGCTCGCCGAGGTCGGAGCTGGCGACGTGCCCGAGCTAGTCGTGATCAACAAGGCCGACGGCGCTGATTCGATCGAGCTCGAGGGCCTGCAATTGGCGGAGCGCCAGTCGGTCGTTGTCTCGGCGCTCACCGGCGATGGCATCGACAAGCTCAAGGCCGAGATCGAGCGGCTGCTGCCGCGGCAGTTCCGTGAGGTCAGCGTCGTCCTCCCTTACGACCGCGGTGACCTGCTCTCTCGCGCGCACAACGAAGGCGAGGTCCTTGCCGTCGAGCATGGCGGTGACGGCACCGAGCTGACTGCCAAGGTGCCCCTCGGCCTGGCGGCTGAGCTCGACCGATTCGTCCGGGTGAATGTGTCGCACTAGATCGCGGGTGGACGTGCGATATGGCGCATGCAATTTACTCTGCAATTGCGTCGCGCACGTCCACGACGTCTCGGGCTTGTTTTGTCCGGTGATAACTTCGGCCCTGCCCGGCGTTATGGATGAACCTTAAGGAAACGCGGTGTTTCCGCTCTAGGCTGGCTCGCCTGCCTGCGACAACGCCGAGCGCCGCAGCTCCGCGGCAGGCCTGATGATGACGCGCTGACCGACCAGTTAGCATGGCGCTCCGGGCGCGTCGCGGCAATGCCTGGCACGCCGCAGCCATTAAGATGACAGCTCTCGCGGCAAAAGCTGCCTGCCCCTGGTTAATGCTGAAACAGCCCTTTACAGCCTTCCGCTTGTGCAATACCGTGACTCAACCGATATGTTGGTGTGTCGCGACCACGCCAGCCTTTTGGGCCGCGCTGGGCGCGCTCTAATCGGCCTGGCTTGTGCCAGAGTTCATGCTGGTTCCGACACTCGCGTAAGAGAGGCCGCATGGTTGCCCGGAGTTCCGCGCACCCCAGTAGTCCTCGGCTGGGCGGTGCGACGTGACCGTGCGACTGCTGACCAACATCGGCAGGCTCTGGACCGGGTCTGAGGTCTGGAGCAACGCCGCGATCTTGTCCCAGGACGACCGGATCGCCTGGGTCGGGCCGGCGTCGGAGCTGCCGACCAGGATCCCCGGTGTCATCCACAACATCGTCGACGTCGATCACGTGGAGAACCTCGGCGGAGCGCTGGTGACTCCCGGCCTGATCGACGCGCACACCCACCCCGTCTACGCGGGGAACCGCTGGGCCGAGCTGGCCATGCGGTCCGGTGGCTCCTCAGAGACCGAGATCGCCGCGGCCGGCGGCGGCACTGCCTCGACTGTCACCATCACCAGGGGCACCGACCCCTGGACCCTGTGCAGCGGCGTGCGCGAACGGCTGCGCAGCTGGGTGCTCAGTGGCACGACAACCGTCGAGGCCAAGACCGGATATCACCTGACCAGGGACGGCGAGCTAGCCGATGTCCGGCTGCTGCGATCGCTGGAAAAGGAGCCCGGCATGCCTCGCGTGCATGTCACCTTCCTGGCGGCGAACATGGTGCCGCCCGAGTTTTTCGGCCGCCGGAACGACTACGTCGACGCAGTCGGCAGCTGGTGCGCGGACGCCGTTGCGGCTGGCGCGGAGAGCATCGATGCCTCCTGCGAAGAGGGCCGGTTCACAGCCCGCGAGGCGAGCTGGATCCTGAATGCGGGGCGGGCTGTCGGGCTGCTGCCCCGGCTGCATGCCTGCGGCGACGGGCGGAGCGGCGCAGCCCTGCTGGCCGCCGAGCTCGGCTGCGCGTCGGCTGACCTGCTGCTCGGCGCCAGCGACGAGGACGTGACCGCGCTGGCACGGGCCGGCGTCGTGGCGGTCCTCTGCCCGGCGACATTGTCGGACTCGCGCGGACTGCCGCCGGTCCGAGCTCTGCTCGACAAGGGCGTGCCGGTCGCGCTCGGATCCGGGCACTCACCTGGCGGGAACGGCATCACCTCGATGCCTCTGGTCATCAGCCTGGCGATCTCGATGCTCGGGATGAGCGTGACTGAGGCACTCCGGGCCGCGACCGTCGGCGGGGCGCAAGCGCTGCGCGCTGGCGACCGGGGCACGATGGCCCGCGGCAGGCTTGTCGACATCGTTGCCTGGGACGCCGACCACGAGGGCGCCTTCAGCTGGTCCTATGGCATGAAGCCGGTCCGCGTCTGGCGTGGCGGGGAGTCCTTGCTCGGCTAGCCGCCCGGGCCGCCGCTGGCCGGGAGTCCCGTCCGCTTCGCGATTCGTGGCATGCTGCGTGCATGGCTTCTGGTCCACGACGAGCGGGCTCGGCGACCGCCGAACCGGTACCGGTGACCGTGATCGTCGGCGAAGAAGAACTGCTCGTCGAGCGGGCGGTGGCCGCTGCCGTGGCACTTGCCGTCAGTTCCGATGAGGCCGGAGCCGGGAACGGGGCCGACGCAGCTGCTCACGGCTACACGGCCGCGGCCCGCGTCGACGCTGACCCCGCGGGCGGCACCGACGTTCATCAGGTCGCTGCGGCCGGCCTGGCCGTCGGGGACCTGACGAACCTGACCGCCCCATCCCTGTTCGGGGGCGGCTGCGTCATCGTCGTCAGGTCAGCGCAGGACGCTGGCAAGGACCTCACCGCCGAGCTCACGAGGCTAGCCAAGTCGCCAGCGCCCGATGTCTTCCTCGTCCTCACCCACGCCGGTGGTGCCAAGAACAAGGGCCTGCTCGCGGACCTGCTGAGCGCGGGGGCGCGGCGGGTGGACTGCCCGAGCATCAAGCGCTTCGGCGACCGGATGGACTTCCTGCGCGGTGAGTTCCGCCAGGCGGGCCGCAAGGCAGACGATGCGGGCCTGCGAGCGCTGCTCGACGCCGTCGGCAATGACCTGCGCGATCTGGCCGCGGCCTGCAGCCAGCTCGCGGCGGACACCACGGGCGTCATCAACCAGGCTGCTGTCGCTCGCTACTACCACGGCCGGGCCGAGGCAACGGGATTCTCCGTGGCCGACAAGGCCTGCGAGGGGAATCTCGCCGACGCGCTCGAGCAGCTTCGCTGGGCCCTGGCGACCGGCACGTCGCCGGTCCTGATCACCAGTGCTCTGGCCACCGGCCTGCGGACATTGGGCCTCGTCGGCTCGGTCGGCCGCGGCCTCAGCCCGAACGCCCTCGCCGCTGACCTCGGCATGCCACCTTGGAAGATCGACAAGGCGCGCCAGCAACTGCGCGGCTGGACCTCGGCCGGACTGGCCAGGGCGCACTCGGCCGTCGCAGAAGCCGACGTACAGGTCAAGGGCGAAGGAGCGAGCGCCGGCTATGCGCTCGAGCGCGCGATCACGACGATTGTTGAGTGCCGCGCGGGATAAACGTGTGCGCCGGGCAGGCGGTGCAGCTTTGCGCGGTCCGGGCGGTGGAGCTGTGCGCGGTCCGGGCGGTGGAGCTGTGCGCGGTCCGGGCGGTGGAGCTGTGCGCGGTCCGGAGGTACAGCCGTACGCGGGCGGCCGGTATAGCCGTCTGACCACACGAAACGGTCCGACGGCCACACCGCCCTCCCGCGCTCGCCGGCGACACGGCCGCGGCCGCCCGGATCCTGTCTTTGGAGCTCCGCACTTCGATCCGCGGAGCACGTTTCGCTACCGTGCCCGCGAAGCCGACAATCCGGGCGCTCATTGCACCGACAAAGCACCTATCTCGGGCGCTGCACCCTAGGAATGCCCCCCGGGCAGGCCGTCCGCCACAACGTTTGTACCGCTGGTACGAAGATTTCGTACCAGCGGTACAAACGGTCGCAGCGGCCGCCGCAATGCGCCCGAAATGCCCGGTCTTCGGCTTCAGTCAAGATCGTTCTCGGAACGCTTGCGAACTTTTCGCCCAAAAGTCCGGATTGCTCGACCAGCGGCGGCGCGGGCGGGACGGTCGGCGCGGCCGTCGGACCGTTTCGTGTGGTCAGACGGCTGCACCGCCCGGTCCGCGCAGGTTCCTGGACTGCGCGCCAGCGCGTTCGCCGCC
>DASXKI010000223.1:0-1869 GCA_036496945.1 Streptosporangiaceae bacterium
CTGCGGGCCATTAACGCCCGTGTTGCCGCTGCAGTTGACGGTGTTCCCGCAGACCGGAGCTGAGGTGAATCCATCGAGCAGTACATTGCTCAGCGCGGTAGCGCTCGGGGTAGCGGAAATGGACTCGATAGCCGGCAGGAGTCCGGCGACGACGGTGCCCAGGAATATGGCCAGCACCAGCCCGCGGACCGACCTGAACGCCGCCTTCGGGTTGTCGGCCAGCCGTCGTGCCGCCAGCATGGCCGGCGCGCCGGTCATGATCCTGCCAAACAGGCGCGCCGCCTGCGCGGTGAGCCACGGACCACCCACCATCAAGCCGATCAGGATCACGATGAGCCCGGGGAGTGCAGGCTTGCCGATGGACTGCGTGGTCGTCTGCGCCAAGCCCCAGACGAACATAGCGATGCCGGCGACCAGCGGCACGATGCGCCATATGGTCGGCACCGGGACCCTGACCCGGCGGGTGACGCCCAGGGGTGAGATCCGGACTCGCTGGAGCGATATCAGCCCCGACACAGCCGCCGCGCCGGGCACGCCGATCAGCACCACGAGATAGCCGGCCAGTGTCGGCGTGACCTGGTCGGAGAAGTACCGCGCGCTGGTGATCGCCGTGTCGGCTAGGGCCGGCTGCAGCAGCCTGAAGATCCCGATGCCGAGGATGGCACCGAACAGAGCGCTGACCACAGCGTCGACCGACGAGATGATGCCGACCTGGTCCATGGTCGCCCCCACGAGCCGGAGCGATGCGTACCGCTCCTCTCGCCGGGCTGCCGCGAGACGGGTGGCGGTACCGACCAGGATCAGAATCGGGAACAGGAACGCGATGGCGCCGACGACGAACGCGTCGCGGAAGTAGCTCGACCAGATCTGACGCCCCGGCGCTGTGGCGATCTTGCCCACGAGCACAGTGGACGGCAGGCTGGCGAGCTTCGCCGGGCTGTAGCCGACGTAGATCACGAGCTCCGTCGGCCCGGTCAGCGCCTGCTGCCCGATGGTGCCGGCGAGCTTGCTGGGGAACCGGTCCGCCAGCTGGTCGGCGGGGACGCTCCGGATCAGTGCTGCCAGGGCAGGTGAAGCGTAGTACTGACCGCTGGCGGGAAGCCTCGAGATGCCCGGCGGCACCGGCGCCCCCGCGCCGAGGCCGGCGACGTCAAGCCGCTCGATGGTCTGGCCCTGATAGATGTCGTTGCTGTAGTTCCACAACTCTGAGTGCGCCGCGGACACGTAGCCGGGACCGACCTGCTGGCCCTGCGTAGACTCCCACGACGGGCGGTTGTTCGTGGTCTGGAAAGCGTGAAAATCCGCGAGCACGGACAGCATGATCGCCACGCCGATTGCTACCGCCACAGCGGTCACCAGGAGGCGGACGAGCGCCTCCCGGCCGCTTCGCAGCGTCAGCTGCATGCCCAGCCGGTACATCACCGACCCACCTCGAGACCAACATCGGACCGATCGATGACCTTGCCGTCGCGGACTATGACTTCGCGGTCGGCATACGCGGCGACCCGGGCGTCGTGAGTGACCAGCACGACCGTCATGCCTTCTTCGCGGGCGATGCCCACCAGCAGGTCCATCACCATCTCACCGGTCAGCGTGTCTAGCGACCCGGTCGGCTCGTCCGCGAACAGCAGTCGCGGCTGGCCCACCACGGCTCTGGCGAGGGCGACGCGCTGCGCCTGACCGCCAGACAGCTCACCCGTCCGGCGACCGCCCAGGCCATCGAGGCCGAGGCGGGGCAGCCAGGCGTCGGCCTTGGCATATGCCACTTTGCGCTTCACCCGGTTCAGCAGCAGCGGCAGCGCGACGTTGTCGGCAACCGTGAGCTCCGGCACGAGCTGGCCGAACTGGAACACGAAGCCGAATGCCGTG
>DASXKI010000224.1:0-5020 GCA_036496945.1 Streptosporangiaceae bacterium
CTGCGGTCCTACGACAAGGTGCTGGTGCCCGAGATCAACCTGGGCCAGCTGGCGCTGCTGCTGCGCGGCCGCTACCTGGTCGACGTAGTCTCCTACAACCGGGTCCGCGGCCTGCCCTTCAAGGCCGCCGAGCTAGCGAACGTGATCCAGGATGTGATCAGCAATGTCTGACAGGGCTGGCAACGACGTGGAGTTCCCCGAGCCGCAGCACAGGTTCGGCTCGCTGACCTTGGTGCCCAAAGCCGACGACAAGCTGTCCATGAAGGACTTCAAGTCTGACCAGGAAGTCCGCTGGTGTCCTGGCTGCGGCGACTACGCCATACTCGCGGCCTTCCAGGGGTTCCTGCCTGAGCTGGAGATCCCGCGCGAGAACCTCGTCATCATCTCTGGCATCGGCTGCTCGTCGCGGCTGCCGTACTACGTCAACAGCTATGGGATGCACTCGATCCACGGCCGCGCCCCGACGATCGCGTCGGGTCTGGCCGCGTCCAGGCCCGACCTGTCGGTCTGGATGATCACCGGAGACGGCGATGCGCTGTCAATCGGCGGCAACCACCTGATTCACGCGCTGCGGCGCAACGTGAACATCAAGATCCTGCTGTTTAACAACCGGATCAACGGCCTGACCAAGGGCCAGTACTCACCCACCTCTGAGCAGGGCAAGGTCACCAAGTCGACGCCGTTTGGCTCGCTGGACACGCCGTTCAACCCGATCTCGCTGGCGCTCGGCGCCGAGGCTGGTTTCGTGGCGAGGACCATCGACTCCGACCGCAAGCACCTGACGAGCGTGCTGCGCGCGGCCGCCGATCACAAAGGCACGGCGTTCGTCGAGATCTACCAGAACTGCCCGATCTACAACGACGACGCGTTCCTGCCGATCACGGAGCCCGGCGAGCGGGAGCAGCGGCTCGTGCGGCTCGAGCACGGTGAGCCGATCCGGTTCGGGGCCGATGGCGGCTTCGGGCTGCGCGCCGGCCGGTATGGCGGTCTGGAAGCCGTGCCGGTGGCGGGCACCGACCCCGAGTCGCTGATCGTGCACGACGCCCACGCGAGCGACCCCTCCTACGCTTTTGCGCTCTCCCGCCTGGACAGCACGGACTTCGCGCATACGCCGATAGGCGTGTTCCGCACCGTGGAGCGGCCCAGCTACGACGAGGAGATGTCCGCGCAGATCGAGGCGGCGCGGCTGAAGCAGGGCGACGGCGACCTCGCCGAGTTGCTGGCCGGCAACGACACCTGGCAGGTCGGCTAGCCGTGTCGACCCCGAGTGCCGCCAGGCCGGCCCACTCGGGTGGCAACGGGCGCACACCAGTTAAGACCAGCCCGGTCCGGGTGGACCGGGCTGGTCCCGTCACCACGGTGATCCTCAATCGCCCCGAGGTGCGTAATGCCGTCGACGGCCCGACCGCGGCGGCACTCGCCGAGGCGTTTGCCGACTTCGACGCTGACGCTGACGCAGCAGTAGCTGTGCTGTTCGGGGCGGGCGGCACCTTCTGCGCCGGTGCTGACCTCAAGGCGATGGGCAGCCCGAGCGGGAACCGGGCCGAGCCCGGCGGCACCGCGCCAATGGGGCCGAGCCGGATGCGCTTGTCCAAGCCGGTCATCGCCGCGATAGCCGGGCACGCCGTCGCCGGCGGGCTCGAACTTGCGCTGTGGTGTGACCTGCGCGTCGCCGAGGAAGATGCAGTGTTCGGCGTGTTCTGCCGCCGCTGGGGCGTCCCGCTGATCGATGGCGGCACTGTCCGGCTCCCCCAGATCGTCGGCCTCGGCCGCGCGCTGGACCTCATCCTCACCGGCCGACCGGTCCCGGCCGTCGAGGCCCAGCAGATGGGCCTGGTCTCCCGCCTGGTAAAGCACGGAGACGCGCGCGAAGAGGCCGAGCGGCTTGCCCGCCAGATCGCCGCGTTTCCGCAGGCGTGCATGCGCAGCGACCGTGCCTCAGCTCTGGACTCGATGTCGCTCGGATTCGACGACGCGATGGCGAACGAGTTCGCTCTGGGGATGAGAACGCTGGCAGATCCAGGCGTCGTCGAGGGGGTATCGCGGTTTCGCGGCGGTGCCGGCCGCGGCGGGGTCACGGCCTGACTTCGGCGGAACTCGGGGCTTGGCATCGCGCACCGACGCGATTTGCCAGACTTGCGGTCGTGGACGCCGAGGAACTGGAGCGGGCTTACCGGGCCGAGGCCACCAGGCTGCGCGCCACCCTGGCCAGGCGCCTAGGGGACGTCGGCCTGGCCGAGGAACTGGTCCAGGACGCATTCGTCGAGGCGATCGAGCACTGGCAGGCCGACGGCGTGCCGCCCAACCCAGGCGGCTGGCTGACGACCACCGCCTGGCGCAAGGCGATCGACCGGCAGCGCCGGGCCAAGATCGGCCGCGAGAAGCTGGCGTTGCTCGCCGTGACCGCGGACCGCACGGCCCCTGGCGCCGATGACCTGGAATCCGGCAACGACGACGATCTGCTGAGCCTGGTGTTCGCGTGCTGTCATCCGGCGCTGCCGGCCGATTCTCAGATCGCACTGACGCTGCGGGCCGTGTGCGGGCTGACGACCGCGGAGATCGCGGCCGCGTTCCTGGTCAGTGACCAGACCATGGGACAACGGCTGTCGCGGGCCCGCCGGTCGCTGCACGATGCGGGCGTGCCCGTCCGCATACCCGATCCCGACGATCTCGGCGAGCGGCTGGCCGCCGTCCTCGCCGTGGTCTACCTGGTTTTCAACGAGGGCTACCTGGCCAGCGCCGGGCGGACGCCTGCTCGCCGTGACCTCGCGGCGCAGGCGGTGTCGCTGGCCAGGCTGCTGCACCAGCTCATGCCGCGCGAGCCGGAGGTGCTCGGGCTGCTCGCCCTCTTGCTGCTGCACGAGTCGCGAGCGGCGGCAAGGTTCGACGGGTGGGGTCGCCTGATCCGGCTCGCCGACCAGGACCGCGGCCGCTGGGACAGTGACCTGGCAGCCGAGGCGACCGGCCTGCTCGACCGGGCGATCGCCTTGCATCAGCCCGGCCCGTACCAGGTGCAGGCCGCCATCGCGGCGCTGCACTCAGCCGCGCCGGCGTACGCGGAGACTGACTGGCACCAGATCCGGCTGCTCTACGACCGGCTCCAGGTCATGACGCCTTCCCCGGTCGTCCGCCTCAACCGGGCGGTAGCTACCCGATACGTACTCGGACCGCAGGCGGCGCTGGCGGAAGTCGAGCCGCTAGCCGCTGAGCTTGACGACTACCGGCTGTTTCACGCGGTCCGCGCGGAGTTGCTCACGGCGGTCGGCCGGACCGCCGACGCGCGCGAAGCCAACGAGCGAGCGCTCGCGCTGGCCGCGAATCCGGCCGAGCGCGAGCTCATCGCCCGTCGGCTGTCCGGCTAGCTACATCTCCACAACCGGCCGGACCTCGATGGTGATCAGGCCGCGATCCACGCCGGGCCAGGTCCTGGCTACGTCGATAGCCTCGTCGACAGTAGCTGCCTCGAGGACCGAGTACCCGCCGAGGACTTCCTTCGACTCCATGAACGGACCATCGGTGACGCCGCTCGCCCGGGCCGTCTTAGCCGTCTCCGGGCCCTGCAGCTGGTGGCCTCCGTCAGCGAGAACACCGCTGGCGCCGTGCTTCTCGTACCAGGCCATGATGTCGGCGTACCAGGCCTGCTGCTCCGCCTCGTTCAGCTGAGCCGATGCCTCGGTGTTCAGAATGAGCATCACGTACTTCATCTCGCGTGCCTCCTGCTAGTAGCGCGGGTACCGGTAACACCCACCTCATCCTGTGCCACGAACGCCGGTGCCTGGATTTCGACATCGCCTGGCGGCAGATTTTCCCCGATTTGCCACGCCATGGCGCAACGCGGACGCTGCCTGGAGCGTCATTGAAGTATCGACTACGAGGGAGCTTTAATGAGTCGCATTAACCGGGGGCCCTTGACCATGCTGGCGGCAGCGGGCGGCGTAGCTGCTCTGATCGCCGCCGCCACAGTGCCGGCGACGGCTAGCGCCGCTGCCGCCACGACGGGCATTTGTACGTCGGCGAGACACCCGAGGATCGCCGGACGGATCTCGGGTGGCATCGCGGCCGCCCTGAGGAACCGTCCGGGATCGTTCGTGGGCCTGGCGGCGTCGGATCCCGCGCTGCACCTGACCTGCTCGCTGCGCACGGGGACGCACTTTTACTCAGCGAGCGTCATCAAAGTGACCATCCTCAGCGCACTTCTGCTCAAGAAAGGCGGCCCCGGACGCCTGACAAGCTACGAGCGCCACGAGGCGTATCTGATGATCACCGCGTCCGACAACAACGCCGCGACGTATCTCTGGGACGACGTCGGCTTCAGCCATATGCAGACGTTCCTGAACAGGGCGGGCATGGGGCAGACGGTGCTCGCCTCCGCCTGGGGACTGAGCCTCATCACGCCTCACGACGAGCTGCTGTTGCTGCAGCTCCTCAGTACGCCGGGTACGGTCCTGAACAACAGGGCGCGCAACTACGTGCTCTCGCTGATGGCGCAGGTCGAGTCCGGCGAGGCGTGGGGCGTGTCGGCGGGCGCGGCAAAGGGCGTCACGGTGCACATCAAGAATGGCTGGCTGCCGTTCCCGGTTTGGGCGGCAAACGACTGGCGCATCAACAGCATCGGCGTGTTCACCGGTACCGGGATCTTGTACCAGATGGTGATCCTCACCGCGCCGTCCAGCCGCGTTAGCCAAAGCGAGTCCTACGGCATCGAAACCGTCGGGAACGTGGCCGCCGTGATCAATAGGGGAATAGCCGGGCAGCCGGCGCCTAGCCCAGCGATCGCACCACCGAGCGACAGCACGCTCAACGCACCTGGCGGGTGATGCACCTGGCGGGTGATGCACCTGGCGGGTGCGCCGAGTTCCCTGACTGGCGGTTCGCGCCCACATCGGCGGGCATCCGGACCGGTACGAGCTCGAGAACAAGGCGCTCGACCAGGCCGGGCATGTGCTGGCCGCGATGCGGGCGATTGCCCCGTGGGCCGGACGGACCATCATCGACCTCGGCTGCGGTACCGGCTACTGGC
>DASXKI010000225.1:0-7950 GCA_036496945.1 Streptosporangiaceae bacterium
GCACTGTCGATGCGGCTGCGTGACGTGTGACCCCGTTCCCGGCATGGGAGGCCGGTGCATGCAAGCCGCACGTTACGCGTAACATTGCTGCATGCGGGATGAGCGGAGCTGCGAGCAGTGCGGTGCGGCGTTCGCGCCGCGCCGTGAGCACGCTCGGTTTTGCTCGGCTCGCTGCCGGGTGGCATGGAACCGGGCAGCGCGCAGCGGCCATCCGCCCGCCGAGGCCAGCGCCCTGCAGTGGTCGATCACCGCGATGCGCGACATCACGGACCGGCTGCCGCGAGCCAGCGAGCTGGACAAGCCACGGGCCTTCGCCGTGATCAGTGAGGCCGTCTGGTGGGTGACTATCGTCGACGGGACCCTGGTCCGGTATCACCCGGAGGCATATGACGGTGAGCTGCGCCAGCGGCCCGAGGCGGCGCGGACGCTGATCGAGGAGACCCTGGCGGGCCTGCGCTTCGTCCGGAATCACATGGGCCAGGATGTCGATCACGTCGACTTCATCCGGCCGGGTGGTGCAGCGCATGGATCGCACGCGGGGCAGGTGCGCGACTGGACCTGGAACCAGCTGCCCGAGCCTGCCTGCACGTCGCAGTCACCGCGCGGGCAGGACTGGGAACTCACCAGGTACCGGGCCTACCGGTCGCGGCTGGCCGGCCAGCCCGTGGGACAGACCTTCCGCACCGCCGCTGATTTCCTGATGCTCGCAGCCGCTACTGCGACACCGCTCGCCGACGTCCTCGATTAGGGCAGCCGACTAGCGCCCCCGGCCTGCGCCCGCGGTCGCCGCTGCGCGGCATCGAAAAGCCGGGTGAGACTCCGCTTGAGCCGGCCCGCGAGCCTGGCCTCGACGAGCCGGTGAATGGCGTAGGCCACGCCGCACATGCCGGTGAGCATGATCATGAGCAGCACCCACCGGTTGACGTGGCGGCCGAGAAGGTTGATGAACACGAATCCGTTGTAGGCGTGCACCAGGTACAGCGGGTACGTCAGCGCGCCCGCTACCGCGAACCAGGGCCGCCCGAGCCGCCTGGTGGCCCGCAGGGCGATCAGCGTCATGACCACGAAGATGACGGTGATCACGGCAGCAATGACCGCCGAGTACAGACTCTGGTGATACCGGCTGGCCACGGTATGACCGAAGTTGATCGCCTGATACACCGCGTTGGCATAGGCGATCGCCAGGATGGCGCCGAGCTGCCAGGAGAAGCCGGTGCGGTAGATCAGGCACAGTGCCATGCCGGCGATGAAGTAGTGCGACCACTGCGACTGCACGAGGATGTCGATCGTGGTGGCCAGGCTCGCAGGCAGAACGTGTGACTCGACGACCGCGGTGGCGGCCAGCCACGTCCACAGCACCGCGATCACCCGTGACCGGCTGATGCCGGCCCAGGCAAGCACGAATACCAGCAGGTAGAACCGGATCTCGGCGTAGAGAGTCCAGTAGACGACGTCGACGTTGGGGATGTGCGCCACCGCGTTGAGCATCGTCATGTTCGCGATGTACTGCACCGGCGTGACCTTGAAGAGGCCGTGGCTCAGTGTGAGCGCGACGATCGTCGTGAGGGTGACGGCTACCCAGTACGCCGGATAGAGCCGGACGATGCGGGAGATCACGAACTCGTGCGGCCGACGTCCCCACGCGCTCAGCAGCACAACGAACCCGCTGATGGTGAAGAACATGTCGACGCCCAGGTAGCCATAGCGCGTGACGATGCTGAGGGCCGGATAGGCGATCGACGTCAGGTGCCGGGCATAACCCGAGAACGTGTAGTGGTAGATAACGACCGCTAGCGCTGCGGCGATCCGCAGCAGGTCGATCTCGTAGAGGCGGTCGCGGCCAGCCTGCTCGCCACTGTTTCGGCGCAGCGCACGGTGCCGACCTGTCGTCACCGGGGGATCTGCGACCTGCGCCCCGGGCTCAGCGCGGAGTCCCGGCGCCAGGCCTCTTGTCGGCGGCGTGCCGGTGCGGGCCATCGTGCTGGTCATCCGCAGGCGCGCCGTCTGACGTCCCGCGCCGGAGGTAGCGCCAGACGGCGACGGCCAGGCCGATCACCACGATCGCAGCGATGATGTACGTCGGGCCCTTGAAGCCGGTGACGATGGAGTTCCAGTTCGCTCCGACTGCATAGCCGGCCGCTGCAAGCGCAGCCGTCCACGGGATGCAGCCGATGGTGGTGTAGATCCCGAATCGCACTGGATCCATCCCCGCGATCCCGGCAGGCAGCGAGATGAAGGTACGCACGACCGGCAGGAGCCGGCCGATGAGGACGGCCCTCGGCCCGTGGCGCTCGAACCACAGGTTGGCCCGGTCCAGGTCGTGCTCGCGGATCCTGAGCCGGCGACCCCACCGCCGGAGCGCTGGCTGACCGCCATAACGGCCCACGCCCCAGGCGATATAGCTGCCAACCACGTTGCCGGCCACCCCGGCGAAGATGACGCCCGCCAGGTTTAGTGCCGTGCCCGGCACCGCGCCAGCCGCGAGCGCACCGCCGAACGTCATGATGAGCTCAGACGGGATCGGAATGCACGCCGATTCCGCCACCATGAGCACAAATATGGCGAGATAGCCATAGGTAGCTATGAAGTGCTGCACTGATTCCTTTCCTTCCGTCGCGTGGCAGTGCTCGGCAAGCCCGGCGTCACCGCACCAGGCCCAGGTAAACGACGCTGGCGAGCCCGGCGATGAGGCAATAGATCCCGAACGGGGTCAGGGTTCGCGTGCGCAGGTAGCGCAGCAGGAACCGGACCGATAGATAGGCGCCTACCCCGGACAGGACGCTGCCGACCAGGATCTGGCCGCGGATCCCGTTGCCGAGGGGACCGAGCAGGTCCGGGATCTTCAGCGCACCCGCGGCCAGGATGACCGGAGTCGCGAGCAGGAAGGCGAACCGGGCCGCGTCCGCACGGGACAGTCCCCGCCCCATGCCAGCCACGATTGTGACTCCGTCTCGGCTGATACCCGCCAGCAGCGCGAGGATCTGAGCCGACCCGATGACCAGGGCTCGCCGGTAACCCATCGAGGCCAGCCGCCTATCGGCCTGGCGTGCGTCGGCCAGTTCAGCGGCGCGCGTGGCCGGCTCCGTCAGATCCCGCACTGCTAGCGCCGGCACTGATAGCTCCATGACCGCTACCTCGGGCACCGCAGTCCCCGCCACCGCAGTCCCCGCCACCGCAGTCCCCGGCACCGCAGTCCGCGGCACCGCGGCCTCGCGCGCCGAGGCCACCGCTGCGTCGGCAGCCAGCGAGGCGCGGGTCCGGTAGCGCTCCCCCGCCAGGAGGATGAGGCCGTTCACCATGAGGAAGATCCCGGCGAGGATCGGCTTGGCGAAGAGCACCCGGAAGGTGTGCTCGAAGGCCAGGCCGACGATGCCGACCGGGATGGTCGCCAAGATGATCAGCCAGGCCAGCTTCTGGTCGGCGGTCTCAAGCCTGCGGTCGCGCAGCGAAGAGAGGAAGCCGCCGATGATCTTGACCCAGTCGCGCCAGAAATAGACGAGGAGCGCGATGGCGGTGGCGACGTGCAGCCCGACGATGAATGCCAGGTACGGCGACTCGGGCGAGGAGACGTTCAGGTCGCGAGCCCAGCTGCCGCCGACGATGGCGGGAATCAGCACGTTGTGTCCCAGGCTCGAGACGGGGAACATCTCCGACACGCCCTGGATCAGGCCGACGACAGCGGACTCCAGGTAAGTCAGGTGTGCTGTCACGTCAGGCCCTTCGCCTTGGTCGGTCGGTGGCCCGCGCCTTGCCACCTGGCAGCGCGCGAGTCCGCGGCGACTGGCCGCGGTGGCATACTCGGAGGGGCGGCGCTCTACAGCGCCTGTAGAGCTTCTACATGTTTTGTAGATGATACCTGCGGCAGGAGGCTCCGATGCACGAACCCGGCTCTCCGTACGCGCCGGACAGTTCCCCAGGCACGGGACGCCGTGCCGCTGGGGCGCTGGAGGCCGAGGTCCTGGGCATCGTGCGGTCGGCCAGTGGGCCGCTCAGTCCGGGCGAAGTCCGTGAGCGCATCACGGCCGGGCAGCGGCGAGAACTGTCGTACAGCACGATCGTGACGATCGTGTCCCGGCTCTACGACAAGGGCGTGCTCGCGCGCCAGCGGTCCGGACGCGGCTTTGTCTACACCGCTGTCGACGAGGCGAGTCTTGCCGCGAGCCAGATGCGCACGGCGCTCGGGAGCGGGATCGATCACGATGCCGTACTGAGCCGGTTCGTGTCCGGGCTGTCCGGGCGGGACGCCCGGCTGCTGCGCGCCCTGCTCACCGACACCAGGGATCCGGCAGCCGACGGCCCAGGCCGGCCGAGGGAACGGGACTAAGCACGTGTGGCTTCTTTGTCTGCCGTTGGTGATCCCTGCGCTGGCAGGCGTCGCCGCCCGTCCCCTAGCTGCCCTGCTGGAACCGCGCCAGGCCACCTGGCTCCTCACCATCGCAGCCGTTGCCCTCGCGGCGTGCAGCACCGTCGCCTTGGCGCTGCTTGTCGCTTTCGCAGCGGCCAGGGCACCGTTCCTGGCCGCGCTCGGGGACTATTCCCAGCAGGTCATTCGACGCGGCGACCCCATTCCGTCCTCGGCCGGGGCGCTCGCCGGGCTTGCGCTGGTGGCTGTCGCGGTAGCCGTCGCAGTCCTTTTCCGCAACCGGGCGCGTGCACTGGCAGAGGCTTACCGGCGAGCGGCGCAACTCCACGGCAGAAACAGTGTCGTCGTGGTGCCAGGGCCGGACATCGAGGCTTACGCGCTGCCGGGCAGGCCAGGCCGCATCGTCGTATCCGACCTGCTGTTCGAGCATCTGGATGGCGAAAGCCGGGCGGCCCTGATCGCGCACGAGCAAGCGCACCTGTCCGGCCGGCACTATCTGTTCGCGGCCGCGGCAAGGCTGGCGGCCGCGGCCAACCCGATGCTTCTTCCGGTAGCTCGGTCGGTGGAGTACACGCTCGAGCGCTGGGCCGACGAGCACGCCGCAGCTGTCACCGGCGATCGCGGGCTGGTGGCTGAGACTGTCGGACAGGTCGCCCTGCTCGCGAGTCACCGGCCCGCGCGGCTGCCCACGATGTCGCTCGGCATCGTCGGCTCACGCGCCCGGCGGGTGTCGGTGGCCTGGGCCGGCCCGGTCCCCAGACGGGTCGCCGCGTTGCTGACCGCGCCGCCGCGCCGGCACATCGTCCTGCTCGCGGCCTGCGCGGTGATCGTCTTGCTCACTGGACTGGCAGCAATGGAGACCGCCGGAGACCTGCACGCGCTGCTGGAAGTCGCCCAGGTGGGCCAGTAGGTCCAGGGATTGGCGGGCTGACAGTCCCAGCTGGCCATGCGCTAGCTCCGCTGCTCAAGCCGGGCGGCTACCTCCCGGTACCGGCCGACCGGGACCAGATGCACCCCGTCGAAGGCACCAGAGTCACGCAGCCGGATCACCTGCTCGCACGCTGCCTCGACGCCGGCCAGACGGTCTCTTCGCACCCGCTCGATCAGGTCAGCGGGTATGTCGATGTCGGGGATCACCGCAGCCATCCGCCCGGCATGTGCCTCGCTGGCGAGAACCATCACACCCGCGAAGACCGGAACATCGACCAGGTTGGCTTCCCGCCACTGCAGCTGGGCCTCCACCGAGAAACTCACCTGGGCGAACAGGAAGTCGGCAGAGCGCTTCCAGGCCGGTAGCGGGCGCAGCGCCGCCGCCGCACCCACCCGGAACTGCGGCACCCCGGCGAAAGCGCGGTCTGCGGGAAGCGCGCGGACCTCCTCGATCATCGCCCGCACCGTCAGCTCGCCGGTCCGCTGGCCAGAGCTCGGCTTGTCGCCGTAAACGAACAAGAACTGGTCAACGCCATAAGACGCAGCGGTTAGCAGATCGCGGCGGAACCCCAGCAAATTCCGGTCCCGCGAGTTTAGGCAAGCGATGCTGCGGCCGCCCATGGCCTCGACCTCATGCGCTACGGCCACGCTAGAGACAGTCGCCCGGCCCAGGTGATTGTCGGGAATAAGGAACGCATCCGCCGCCTTGCTCAGCGTCCCGATCTGATGCCGCACATGCATGAGGTCAGGCCGGGTCGGCGGCTCGATCTCACATACGACCTGAAAGGCACGGTCAGTCATCCCTGCAAGCTACACCGCACCACCCGAAAGGCGGCCTAGCAAGTGCGCCCGGCGATTTACGGATGAGTGCACAGATCGTACAGTTCTGGCCGCTGAGGATGACGCGACGTGAACGTGATTACGACGCTCTGTTGGCCGCGTTGACCACTAAGCGGCTCCGGAGACCTGCGCCCTATATGACGCTGACCAGCAGTAACGCTCTCTAGCAGTCTGCATCCAGGCGCGCTTGCCGGACCGGCTGACGCCACCGTGGCAGCAATCGGCGCGATGAACGTCGATCAGGTTGGGAATACACCATAGGGCGGGCACGCCGTGATGACCGGCGACCACCGGCAGGCTGCGAACTCAGCTGCCCTGGCGTCAGCGCGCCAGGATCGATGCGGCCAGCGAGGCTGCCCACGTCCGCGCCGCCTACCCCAATCCATCCATCGCCCATGACAGGAGGCTGCACGTCAGATGAACCAGTCAGCAGGCGGTGAAGTCCGCCTGGCAGAAACTGCGGGCCCGGTGCCAGATACGGCAACGTCCGAGCCGGCACCCCATCTGGCCCTGGCCCGGACCGGGCCGCCAGCACTGTCCAGGTCCGAGATCGACAACATTCATCACCTCCTGCCTTACCTGTCCTATTCCGGCGCACAGCTTGCGGTGGGCGGAATCCCCGTGACGCAGCTCTGGGACGGCCTGCGTCCGATGCTGCTCTACATGCCGGACCGGGCAGTGGAAAATTACCGGAGCATTGCCACGGCATTCGGACGCTATTTCGATGTCACCGTGTGCTGCGCGATCAAGACGTGCTATGTCGCCGGGATGCTGTCCGCCCTGCATGCCGCGGGGGCGGGAGCGGAGATCGCGAGCGAGTTCGAATGGCGCATCGCCCGCCGGACGGGATTCCCGCCCGAGCGGACCGTGGCCAACGGCGTGTGCCGACCGGCGCGGCACCTGAATCGCCTGCTCACCGAGGATGCGATGCTGATCGACATCGATAGTGAGGAGGAACTGGAACGCAGCGAATGGCATGCGCGGCAGTCCGGTGTTAAGCCAAGGATCATGGTCAGGGTGAACCCGCTGCCGCCGGATGCGTACTTCTCAGAGCGGTCCAAGCTTGGCGCTGGATCGGACGCGGCATACCAGCTGCTTGATCGGGCGGCACGGTCGCAATATCTGGACCTGCGCGGCCTCCACGCGCATCAACTGGTCCATTGCACCGACCCGGAGCAGTTTGCCCGCCTGACGCAGCGGATGGGCGAGCTCGCGAACGCGTTCGCCACGGCCAGCGGGACTCGCCTGGAGATCCTCAACCTCGGCGGCGGTCTCGAGTCACGGTACCTGCTCGAGCGGTCAGGCCACACGATCGGCGACTTCGCCGTAGCGGCCCGCGATGCCCTCGCCGGAGTGGCCCACACTCGCCTGCTGCTCGAACCGGGTAGGTATATCTTCGGCGACGCCGCCCTGGTTCTGACTTCGATTCTGGGCACCAAGCACAAGGCCGACGCCGACTGGCTGATCACCGAAGTCGGCTGCAACGTGCTTCCGCCCACGTCCGACCGCGCCTACCCGCCGCTGCCGCTGCGCCTAGCGGCCGGGCAGGCCTGGCAGCAGTATCACGTTGCCGACCCCACGGCAGGCCCGTCCCGGCTGTACCTGGACGCACTACTGCCAACCGACGCCGCCGCGCACGGTCTAGCCCTTGTCGGCTGCGGGGCCTACACGGCGGCCCGGGCCACGCTGTGGGGAACCGACTTGCCGGACATCGCTCTGCTCAAGGGCGGCAGGGCGGAGCTGGTGCTCGACCGGTCCGGCCAGGACGCAGCAGTGCGGCACCTGTATGGCGTCGACCTCAACAGTGCCGGCTGAAC
>DASXKI010000226.1:0-56922 GCA_036496945.1 Streptosporangiaceae bacterium
GCGACCGGCCGCGCATCAGCAGGTCGCCGAACTTCCGCTCCTCCGCCAGCAGCACCTCACGCACCAGCGCCGGCGACACCGTCTGGCCGAACCGCCCGGCCGTATCGAGCACCAGCTCCGGCGGCAGGTCGCCGAGCGTCCGATCAGCGAGCGTCAGATCGCCCAGCGTCAGACCGCGAGGCGCTTGATCCCCAGGCGACAGCGAGCCGTCGACCTGCCAGACACAGGTCAGCGCCCGGCGCAGCAGCCGCCGCAGCACGTAACCGCGCCCGGTGTTCGACGGCCGCACGCCATCGCCGATGATCACGATCGCGGACCGCAGGTGGTCGGTGATGATCCGCAGCGACCGCTCCTCCGGGCGCCAGAGGCCCGGTAGTACCGAAAGCCACGGCGCGAACAGGTCCGTCTCAAACACCGACGACGCTCCCTGCGACACCATCAGCAGTCGTTCCAGGCCCATGCCGGTGTCGACGCTCGGCTGCGCCAGCGGTGACAGGCTGCCGTCGGGATGCCGCTCGTAGCGCATCGTGACGTGGTTCCATAGCTCCAGCCACCGCGAATCGGTGCCGGGGCTCCCTTGCGGCGGCCCCGTTCCCGTCCATGCGAAGATCTCCGAATCTGGCCCGCACGGGCCAGTCGGCCCGTTGGACCACCAGTTGTCGTCAGCGCCCAGCAGTTCGACCGGCAGGCCGAGCTCCGACCACGTCGATAGCGCTTCGGAATCCGGACCTACCCGCTCGTCCCCGCCGAACACGGTCGCATACAGCACCTCCGGCTTCAGCCCGAAGTGGTCGCAGATGAGCTCGAGCCCCCACCGCAGGCTCTGCGGTCCGCCGTAGTCGCCCAGCGACCACGATCCGAGCATCTGGAACACGGTCAGATGCGAGCTGTCACCGACCTCTTCCAGGTCGGTCGTGCGCAGGCAGCGCTGGATCCCGGTCAGCCGGCGGCCAAGCGGATGCGGCTCACCCTCGAGATACGGCGTCAGCGGGTGCATGCCCGAGGTCGTGTACAGAACCGGGTCGCCGGGCCGCGGCAGCAGCGAGCCACCCTCGATCTCCTGATGGCCGCGACTTCGGAAGAAGTCGACAAACGTCGAAACAGTCGTAGTGGTGTTCATGGCGGAGGCGCCTCTCGATGTCGGGGCGCCGGAAACTAGGTCGCGGACGCAGCCATCGAGCTGAGCAGGGCAAGGAAACGCCGGCGAGCCGTTCCCGGTCGCCGGCAGATAGATGAGGTCAGGCAGCGGCAACCGGCGAGCACGTAGCTCGCGCGGCCGCGATGACAATGCGTGGGCGCCTGAACCTCATAACGATCACTGTACCCAGCGTGCGCCGTATCAGCACAACCTATTAAGAGCTGGGAACGGGGCCGCCCGCCGTGATCCCGCCCGCGCGGACTCGGCCGCCCGTGCCAGTCCGCCCGCGCCAGTCCGCGCGTGCCGGCGCCCCTAGCCGGCCGACCGGCAATACCTCAGAAAACTGTCGGACTGCTCATGATTTCCCGCAAGATATCAGTTGGTCCCAGGGTTGCTGGCGACTCCTATTAGCGGAATGCCGCTGACCCGAAGGGATCCACCAGTGATGAAGCCGTTCCTCGTTGCGACCCTGGCCGCAATCGGCCTGACCACCTGCGCGTGCTCGGGCGGGGGCGGCCCAACTCAGCCGACTCACACCATCACGGTCACCGCCTCGGCCTCGCCGTCGGCCAGCCAGTCCGCCACCACCCAGCCGGCCGCGAGCACGTCGACCACGAAGGCTGCCGTGGCGACGCCGGCCGGCTGCCTGACCAGGTACCTGAATGGCTCAATCGGACTGACTCAGGGCACGGCGGGCGCGGTCGAGATCGCGATCGTCTTCAAGAACCTCAACAACGTCCCGTGCACGTTGTATGGCTTCCCCGGCGTCGCCCAGGCGGCCGGCACGCCCGTGACCGACATCGGGCATCCGTCGATCGAGAACCACTCCACCTCACGGGAGCTGATTACGCTCCAGCCGGGCGGCTACGCCAACGCGACGCTCCAGATCGCCGACGCGACCAACTTCGCGGCCTCCGCCTGCACCCCCAAGAAGGCGACCTGGCTTGTCGTCATCCCGCCGAACCAGACGGTCCCGCTGTACATCAGCTACAACTCTACCGCCTGCAAGGGTTCCGCGCAGCTGCTCAGCGTCACTGCGGTCCGCCCAGGGAACGGCGGCTGATCCCGCCGATCCGGCGTTTCACCGGCTTCGTGCCCCCAAATGGCATGAATCGGGCGCCAAAGTGCACCGCAGGCGTGAAACGTGCGGACGCGGCCATGCACTTAGGCCACATTACGGATATACCGGGCTGCCAGGCCCAGCTACGAGAACAGCGCCAGCAGTCGCTCGGCCTGCAGGCGGAGCGTACCGGGCGGATTCCGGTCGCTTGCCGGGCTTCCGGGCCGGAGCAGCAGGAGCCAGTGCAGCGCGGCCAGGCGGCGGCAGTCCGCCAGCCTGGCCCGCTCGGCCGGCGTCAGGTCGAACATCTCGGTGAACCGATCGGCGTTGAGCCCAGCGCCGAGCCAGGCCGAGGTGTGCTCGACGAGCACGGCGAGCTCTAAGGCGCGGTCGCTCAGGCCGGAGTCCTCGAAGTCGACGATCCGTATCCGCTCGCCGTCCCAGAGGAAGTTGGCCAGGTTGGCGTCACCCTGACCGAACACGGGCTGCCGTCCGGCCGGGTCGCTGGTGATGGTGACTGCCCAGGTCAGCCAGTCCAGTCCGGCGAGGTAGGCAGCCTGGATTAGCGGGTCGTTACCCATGGTGGGCCGTGCGCCAGCCAGTTCGCTGATCGCGTGCACAAGCGCAGCCTCGTTGCCGTACTCGCCGGCGACCGCGACGACCCGGTCGACTGGAACGGACTGCCAGAGCTGGCCGAGTGCTCGCACGAGCGCCGACTCCTGCTCCCGCGTCAGCGGCGCGCTGCCGAGCGGTTCGCCGGGCAGCATCGACATCTCCACGACAGGCTGCGCCGTGAGGAGGTCAGCCCGCAATGGCTCGGCCGCGAGACCAGGGGCGTGCTCGGCGAGCAGGCGCAAGGCCCGCCACTCACGGGCCGGCTCGCCGCGGTCGTAGGAGATGTAGCGCTTGACCACTACCTCGCGCTCGGAGTCGAAGCTGAGCTGGTGCGTCAGCACCCTAATCTCAACTTAGGTGCTCCGACCGGGCAGGCCACGGCACGTCGACCTCGACCGGCTGGTTGTAGTCGACGCCCGGCACGTCGAAGCCGTACAGCTGCCAGATCTGCCGCCGGAACCAGTCCAGGTCGGCGAGCCCGCCCATCAGGTCCTCAGTGCCCGCCTGCCATCGCCGGCGCAGCTCGTCCTGCACGTCAGCCGCCAGTTCGGAGGCGTCAAGCCGCAGCCGGCCCTGGCCGTCGGTCGATCCGCGGTCGCCTCCGGTGAAGTAGTCCCACAACCGTAGCGACTGCCGGACCGGGGATTCGGCTGCGTCGCCCGCCACGTTGTGCAGCAAGCTCAGGTACAGCGAGATGCCGGGGATCGCCAGCGAGGACAGCGTGACAGCCGCGGAGTGCACGGAGGTCAGGGCCGTGCCCCCGGCCTGCGCCAGTACGCCGGTGGTCAGCTCGCCGGCCGTGGCCTCCAGATGATCCTTGGCCCGGCCGATCGTGCCCTGCCGGTAGATCGGCGCGGTCAGCTCGGAGCCGACATAGGTCAGTGCCGCGGTCTGAAAGCCCGGTGCGAGCATGCCCCGCGCGGCCAGGTCTGTGACCCACACGGCCCAGTCCTCGCCGCCCATGACCTTGACGGTGGCCTCGATCTCCGCGTCGCTAGCCGGCTCGTGGGTCGACTCGCGCAGCACGACCCCATCGGCAAAGGCGAGGTTCCTGGTCTGGTAGGCGGCGCCGATCGGCTTCACCGCAGAGTGGTAGACCGCGCCGGTCTGCGGGTCAGTCCGGCGCGGCGCGGCGACGCTGTAGATCAGGACGTCGAGCTGACCGAGGGCCGCGGCGGCCCGGTCGAGCACCTCGGCCCGGACCGCCGGATCGAAACAGTCGCCATTGACTGGCTCGAACGCCAGCCCGGCGGCGGCGGCTCGGTCGGCCAGGGTCGCGGTGCGGTACCAGCCCGCCGACGCGGACCGGCGCGCGCTCGCTGGGCGCTCGTAGCACAGCCCGATCACCCGAGCCCCGTACCCGAACAACCCGCCCACAGCGCCAGCGAGCCCGTAGCCGGCGCTAGAGCCGACGACCAGCGCCCGAGGTCCGGCCGAGCCGGCCGAGCCAGCCCGTGCACGAGTCGTCTCGTTGATCATCGCGTCGACGGTCGCGGCGCAGCCAGCCGGATGGGAGTCGAGGAAAATGAAGCCCTTGCCCTCCGGGCGGAGCACCCTGGCGACCATGCCTGTTGTCCGTCCCTCCGGCCGGCTGCTGTTTAGGC
The DNA here is from genome assembly GCA_036496945.1 of Streptosporangiaceae bacterium. GTDB lineage: Bacteria > Actinomycetota > Actinomycetes > Streptosporangiales > Streptosporangiaceae > JAJYUU01. The sequence continues at coordinate 4,418 of DASXKI010000226.1, forward strand.
CAGAGCATATTGCGATGCCCGCTCGCCGGACACTGGCAGGATCACAGCTAGGTTGCACAGCCGGCGTCCGCGGCCTGCTCCGCGGGCTTGGCACAGGTTAACGCGCAAACTGCAGTCCGGCCCGTGTCGCGACGGCCGATAGCTAGCGCGGGGCACGTTTACGCCCGCTGCGCACCCCACGGCCGTCGGCTGGCGTGGCCTCGACCGCTCAGCGCCGGGTGTCGTGTGCTGCGGCGCGGGCGTAAACGTGGCCTACAGCACCAGGCTACGAACCCGCAACGGGCACAGCCGAGGCCGACCGGCCAGCAACGAACGCCAAGCCCGCAGAGCAGGACACGACACCCGGCGCTCTTACTGAGTCGGCTGCGGACTACCCTCAGGCAGCTCAGCTGCCGTTCCGTTCGGCGAGTCGAACAGTGTGACCGCCTGGTCCGACGACCCGGACAGGCTCTTCTTCACCGACTCCAGGATCATCAGGCCCTGACCGACCAGGCCCGCGGCGATCTCGCTCAGGCCGTCAGCCCCGTTGAGCACGCTGACGTTCGCGCCAGCCAGGCCGCCGGCCGCCTCCTTGACGATCATCGGGAGCTGCTCGATAAGCATCCGGTCCAGTGCGACCCGGTTGTTCGACGCTGCGGCTGCTGCCTGCAGCCGGACTCGCTGTGCGTCGGCCTCGGCCAGGATCCGGACCTTCTCCGCCTCGGCCTCAGCAGGCTTGACCACCTCGGCGACCAGCTGGCGCTGCCTGAGCTCCGCCTGACGGTGGGCGAGGTCGGTCTGCGCGGACAGTACGCTCATCGTTGCCTGCGCCTGGGCCAGCGGGCCGGCTTGCGCGGCCTCGGCCTGCGCCTTGTCCACCTCGGCCTTGTACTGAGCCTGCACGACCATGGTCTCCCGCTGGTACTCGGCCTGCTTGCGCTGCGACTCCTGCTGCGCCTCGGCCGACGCCTGGTTGGCCTGCGCCTGCGCGATCTGGGCCTGTCGCTGGATCGCCGCGTTGTGCGGGGCGGCCATCGCGTCGATGTAGCCGCTGTTCATGTCGTCGATCGACTGGATCTGGAGCGAGTCGACGGTGAGGCCGATCTTGGCCATCTCCGCCTTCGAGCCGTCGAGCACCTCGGTCGCCAGCTTCTGGCGCTCGGTTACGATCTCCTCGACCGTCATCGAGCCGATGATCGACCGCAGGTGGCCTGCGAAGATCCGCCCGGTGAGCGTGGACATCTGGTCCTGGTCGGACAGGAACCGCTGACCGGCGTTGACGATGCTCTCGTCGTCGTTGCCGACCTTGAATGCGATGACTGCGCGGACATTCAGAGAGATGCCCTGCTTGGTCACGCACGTCTCAGAGACCTCAGACTCACACATGGACAAGGTGAGGTAGCGGACCTTGCGGAAGAGCGGAACAACGAACGTGCCGTGTCCCACGATGACCTTGAACGGCGCGCCGCTCTTGCGGGAGCGGCCACCGGAAATCAGCATCGCCTCGTCCGGCGCAGGCACCCGATAACCAAACATGTCTCATCCCCAGCTTTCGACCCCGCGCCCGGCTTCGGTGCCGGCTTATCCCAGTATGTTCTTGATGCGGCGCTACCGCGCGCCGTCTTCTGCGAATATCTCGAGCGGGTCGGTCCAGGGGCTGACGTCGACCGTGCGGTGCCCGCGAGACTCGATCACCAGGACGGTGGCGCCCTTGGGGATCGGCTCCGGTGACCAGGCAATAAACGTCTCCGACCCGCCCCGGACGGGCACAAAGACCTCACCGGGGCCGCCCACGCCGCGGCTGGCGACGATCATCTTCCCGATGCAGCCGATGAGGGCCTCATCACGCGCCATCGCTACTCATCCTCACGACGTCCTGGCTGGATGCTCATTATCGTGCCGGGAATAGCCCGCCACCTAGCGCCGTTCTAGCTTCCGTCGGTGCGATGTCCCCCGGGCCTAAACACTGCCTTCGCGGAATACCGTCCGGCTGGAGCCGCGTCGCGCCACTCGCCGAGAGGCGACCTCGCATCGACACCCGGCACGCCCTCGTGAGCAGTCGCTCCCGGGGGCGTCCTCATGTCCGGGTGGCCAGGCCGCCAGCCAGTGCAGCCTTCTGCACGTGCAGCCTTCTGGACGGTCAGCGGATCCTGGCCGCAGCGAGCTGCCGGCGCAGGACCGCGGGCGCCTCGGTGAGCGACGGGCCATACCAGGTCAGATGGCGGCCGCTGACCAGTGCGGTCCGGCTGCCGAGGAACGCCTCTGGTCCGTCTGAGGCCGTGAAGCGGTAGGGCTCATCCGGCAGGACGATCAGGTCGGCGCCCGCGCTCCGCAGTTCATCGATGTCCACGCGCGGGTACCGGTCCTGGTGCCCGGCGTACACGTTGTCGACTCCCAGCCTGGCCAGCAGGTCGGCAGCGAAGGTGTCGCTGCCGAGGACCATCCACGGTCGGCGCCAGATCGGGACCACCGCGGCCATGCTGCCGCTGCCGGTGGCCTGCTGCCAGGCTGACGCGGCAGCGTCCAGCCAGGCCGGACCTGGCTGCCGGCACCCCAGCGTGATCATCCGCCGAAGCGAAACCAGCGCCTCGGGCAGGTCGCGGATCCTGGTGACCCAGACCGCCACGCCAGCCGACCGCAGCGCGTCCAGGTCAGGCTGACGGTTCTCTTCTTCGTTGGCGAGCACGACATCCGGCTGCAGCGCCACGATCTGGCCGATGTCAGGATTCTTAGTCCCGCCGACGCGCGTGACCACTAGGTCGGCTGGATGCGTGCACCAGTTCGTGGCCCCGACGAGCAGTCCCGGCGCGCACGAGGCCACAGTCTCAGTCAGCGACGGGACCAGCGACACGACGCGCCTGACGACAGGGGGCAGGACGACAGGCAGGCCCAGGTCGTCGATTGCCTGCGCTGAGGCACCGGCCAGTCCCGTAGCCTCGCTCATCGCGCCCCCTTGGCACGGCGATCCCCGTTGATCGCCGTCGATCGCCCCCATTGTTGCTGGATTCGCCAGGCCGCACCAGCCTCTAGTTCGGTCCGGACGCTGGCATACGCTGGGTGGCCCGTCGCTGGTGACACCCGACGTGCCCGTCCGGGCGGTCGCGCCGCTCGCCGAGGAAGGCTTGAAGACCCGATGACTGACGCCGTACCGCCGACCGTCGTGGCAGGGCTGGACGACCCGTTCGCCCAGCTGACCGGGCCGCTGGCCGACACCAGGCAACTGCACTTCGACGTAGTCAGCAGCACCCAGCTGACGCCGCACATGCAGCGCATCGAGCTGACGGCTGCCGAACTGGCCGACTTCAGCTACCTGCCGGGACAGGACGTCATGCTGCTCGTCGCGGTCGACGGCCGGCGGCCGGTCCGGCGCCGTTACACCATCCGGCACCTCGACAGGGCACACCAGCGGCTCACGATCGACGTGGTCCTGCATGGCGACGGTCCAGGCGAGCGGTGGGTTCGCTCGGCCCAGCCCGGCGACCGCATCGAGGGCATCGGCCCGCGTGGCAAGGTTTTCCCGTCGATGTCGGCGGACTGGCACCTGTTCATGGGTGACGAGGCTGCGCTGCCCGCCATCCTGGCCATGACCGAGGCGCTGCCCGGCGACGCGGACGCCACGCTCGTGCTGGAGGTTCCGGCGACCGACGACGAGCAGGACGTGTCCGCCGCGGCCAGGACGCGGGTCAGCTGGCTGCACCGGCTCGACCGCCCAGCCGGAGATCCCGCGTCATCCGTGCTCGTGGCCGAAGCAACCGAGGTCGAGTTGCCGCCTGGCAATGGGCACGCCTATCTCCTCGGTGAGGCCGCGGTCGTACTGGCGCTGCGCGAGCGGCTGGCCGGGCGCGGCCTGCCACCGGATCAAATGTCACCCAAGGCCTACTGGGGCCGTGGCCGTGCGAACGCCGGACACGGCGAGCCCGCCAAGGACAGCTGAGCTGGCGGCCCCGTTCCTGTCCTGGCGCCGCCTGAACGGCCACGGGACCGGCCGCCGCCGCTAGTCAATGGCCAGGCAAATGGCAGTTCTTTCTCAATAGGCACGAAGCTGCTTCATAATGATGGAGAACCAGCCGTTGGTCCGCTCTGCCGGAAAGGAGCGCTTCGGTGGCATCCGTAGTGGCGGCAGAGGCTTCAGCGGTGCTGGCCAACACCTCGACCCGGACGCTCATTCTTGGGATCGACAAGACCGGCCAGATCCGCCAGCACGACCGTGGCGCCGGCGACATGCTGGCCACTGAGCCCGGCGAGCTGATCGGGACCGAACTCGCTACCCTGCTCGCCGCGCCCGACGGGCCGTCAGCCAAGGTTCTGCAGTCGCTCATTGACGGCGCATGCTCCGACCGCGAGGGCACGGCCGTGCTGTCATTCCGCACGGCCAACGGCGCGACTGCGGACGCCATCGTCACGATCCAGCCGATCCGGTCCGCTGATCCTGAGCTGGCCGGCCAGGTCATCATGCGCATCGCGCCCCCGGTGCAGGAGCGCTTCCTGGACCCGGCGGTCATGCGGCAGGTCATGATGGACGGCGCCGTGCGGAAGATCGCCAGCGCGCTCGCCTTCGACCAGATGGCGCCCGAGCTGATCAACATCATCGTCCCGCATTTCTGCAATTCCGCTGAGCTGCTCGTGCTCGAGAGCCTGGTGGCCGAGGACGAGTTCCCGTCCGCCTCACTGGACGGGACCGAAGTGGTCCGCCGCTTCGCGGTCGCCCACGACGACGGCGACGCGGCCTGGGACGCGGCGTTCCCGACCGGCGAGAACCTACGCTACCCGCCCGGCACGCCGTACACCCGGTGCATGGAGTCCGGCCGCCCGGTGTGCGAGGTCGTGAGCCGCGACAGCGCCGACTCGATGGCGGCCGCCTGGACCCGCCTGCCGGTCGCCGACCTTCTGTCCGGCGTGTCGATGCTGCTGCTCCCGCTCATCGCGCGGGACGTGATGCTCGGCTTCTTCGTGTGCGTCCGCCAGGTGGGGTACCGGCGGTTCGACGCCTATGACATCGAGATCGGCATGGAGTTCGCCTCCCGTGCCGCGATCTTCATGGACAACGCCCAGCGCTATAGCCGGGAGCGCGCTACCGCCCTGACGCTCCAGCGCAGCATGCTGCCGACCGGCCTGTCCTATCCGTCGTCGGTCGAGGTCAAGCACCGCTACCTGCCCGGCAGCAAGCTGATCGAGGTGGGCGGCGACTGGTATGAGTCGATCTTGCTGCCGGGCGCGCGGGTGGCGCTGGTCGTCGGCGATGTCGCCGGCCACGGTGTCCGAGCCGCCGTGACGATGGGGCGGCTGCGGACCGCCATTCACATGCTGTCCATGCTGGAGCTGCCGCCTGCCGAGACGCTCCAGCAGCTCAACGAGCTGATGCAGGAGCTTGGCGTCCGCGAGCCTCACTTCGCGACGTGCGTCTACGCGATCTTCGACGCAGTGAGCGGTACCTGCGAGGTCGCGTCCGCCGGTCACCTGCCACCGCTGCTGGTCCGGCCGGACGGCACCAATGAGCTGCTCGACGTCATGCCAGCGCCGCCACTCGGCGTCGGGACCGGCCTGATCCAGAGCCGGACCCTGACCATCGAGGATGGAAGCCTGCTCGTGCTCTACACCGACGGGCTGGTGGAGAAGCGCAGCCAGGATATCGACGAAGGCCTCAACCGGCTGCGCGAGATCTTCGGTCCTGGCTCGGCCGACCAGGATCTAGAGGATCTGTGCCGGGCCACCCTGGCCGGGGTGTATGCCGACGAGCATCGCGACGACATCGCGCTGCTAGTGGCCAGGCTGCGCCGGATCCAGCCCGACCACGTCGTGAGCTGGACACTGCCGTCCGAGCTGACGTCGGCGAGCCGGGCCAGGTCGCTGATCCGGCGGCCCCTGCGGCGCTGGGGACTGGTCGAGCTGCTACCGACCGCCGAGCTGCTCGTCTCAGAGCTGGTGACCAACGCGGTCCGGTATGCGCAGGGCAAGATCGGGCTCCGGCTGATCCGGGAGGGCGGCCTGGTCTGCGAGGTCATGGACGACTCCGCCGCACTGCCGCGGCTGCGGCACCCGGACGATTTCGATGAGCGCGGCCGCGGCCTGCAGGTCGTGAGCCAGCTGGCGCAGCGGTGGGGCGCCAGACGATCGGCCTCCGGCAAGGTCGTCTGGTGCGAGCTGCCGCTGCCGTACTCCTGACCGGCGGCGCCGGGCCCGAACGCCGACCACGAACGACGGCGAGCAAAGGTCGCGGCCAGCAGCCAGGGTTGCTGGCTGCGGGCCGCGCTGGCCTGACGGGGCCCCCAGCTCGTCTCGGGCAGGTCAGGCCGGGGTGGTTGGCTGTATCCGGGTGTCCTGCTTGATGGACAGCTGCCCGTTCGTCATGACGCCGAGGCGCTGGGCCCGGCGTGCAACAGTGCTGTCGTGCGTGACCAGCACCAGGGTCAGGTGCTGATCTCGCCACAGCTGCTCTAGCAGTCCGACGATGTCGTCGCGCGTGTCCTCGTCGAGGTTCCCGGTCGGCTCGTCAGCCAGCAGCACCTTGGGCTGCTTGACCAGGGCCCGTGCGATGGCAACCCGCTGCTGCTGGCCGCCAGACAGTTCCGACGGCAGGTGCTTGGCGCGGTCGGCGAGGCCAACATCGGCGAGGGCGCTGGCGGCTCGCTCCCGCCGCTGCGCCGCCGGGATGCCAAGCGGCACCAGGGCCGTCTCGACGTTCTCCTGCGCGGTCAGCGTCGGCACGAGGTTGAACGTCTGGAAGATGAATCCGATGGACTCCGCCCTGACCTTGGTCACCTGACTTTCCCGTAGCTGGGCCAGGTCCTGGCCACCGCTGCCGAACTGGATGCTGCCTGAGGACGGCCGGTCCAGGCCGCCCAGCATCTGCAGCAGCGTCGACTTGCCGTGCCCGGTGGGACCCTGGATCGCGAGCCACTCGCCATCCTCGATCTCCAGGTTGACGCCTTGCAGCGCGGCGACGACGCCGCGGCCTTTCTGGTAGTCCTTCTTCACTGCTGTCAGCTTGTACATGACGACTCTCCCTGGATGGCCGCAGATCCCGCGGTTTCGAATCGATCCGATGCCGCCGGGCCGTTCACTCGACCCTCGCCAGGGCCGCGGCGGGCCGAAGCCGGGCCGCGCGCCAGCCGCCGAAGCCGCCGGCGATCAGGCCGCCCGCGACCGCCAGCACCACGGCTGCCGCGATGGCGCTAGCCGTGACTGGGGCGCTGAGGTGCACCAGCGTCGTGTGCACGGCGGACTGGTTGGCGGCGCTGAAGCGGTTGGCGCCGCCCGCACCCTGCCCGCCGCCACCGAACCCGCCGCCGCCACCGCCGCCGAACCCGCCCCCACCGCCACCGCCGCCCCCGAAGAACCTCTGCCCACCAGGAGTGGCGGTGCCCGTTGTCGCGCCCAGCGACGCGGTGAGCGTCGGGGAGAAGTGGCCGACAAGCGCCGATCCGAGGAAGCCGAGACCCACGCCCACGATGCCGCCGATGACACCGATGGCGATCGATTCACCGACTACCTGGCCGACGACCCGGCGGCTGTTCCAGCCGAGCGCCTTAAGCGTGCCGAACTCCCGGACGCGGCGCGACACCGCCGACATGGTCAGCAGGCTGGCCAGCAGGAACGCCGCCACGAGCACCGCGATAGCCAGCCACCGGCCGAGGTTGTTGGCCAGACTCGAGGCACTGGAGACCGAACCGGTTAGCTGGTTGGCCAGGTCAGCGGAGTTGGTCACCGTCGTCTTCGGCAGCGTCGTCGAGATCGCCGTGGACACCGTGTTGATGTTGGCGGCGCTGTCGGCCGTCACATAGATCGTGTTGACGTCGTTCTTGAGGCCGGCGAGCGCCTGCGCCCTGGCGAGCGGGATGTAGTAGTCGTAGGCGGTAGCACTTGCCGGGGTGCTGACGATGCCGACGACCTTGAAGCTGATCTTGGCAATGGTGGCGGTTGAGCCGACCGAGATCTTGTTGGAGGTGGCGTAGTTGGCGTCGACCAGAGCGACGTTCGAGGTGTTGTCCGAGCCGCTCAGGGTGCGGCCGGAGGTTAGCTTTCCGGCGCTCAGCGGACCGAGCCCGGCCGCGTTGTTGGCCAGGTCGACACCGTCGACACTGAATGAGGTCGGGGTGAACGAGCCCTTGAACGTCCCGCCGCCACCACCGCCCCCACCGGCGAAACCGCCCGAACCGCCGCCGCTGGAGTTGATCGCCGGGATCGTCCCGGTGATCTTGGTGTCAGTCAGCGTCAGTCCGCCGGCCGCGGCTGCGACGTGGCCCAGCTTGGCCACCGACGCGAGGTTGGCGTTCGTCAGGGTGCCGAGCCCCTGGTTGCGCAGCGTGTCGATGTCGATCTTGGTGCCTGCGGCAGGCCGCTGGCCGGTGCCGAACGCACCGCGAAACCCGAACGAGCCGGGCGTGAACGAGCCAGCAGCCGGGGTCTTGGTGACCGTGATGTCAGTGCCCTGGCCGTAGAGCGAGTGCAGTACCTCGCCTTGCGCGCTCTTCACGCCGGCGGACAGGGCTGTCACGGTGATGACCAGCCCGATGCCGAGGGCCAGCCCGAGGGCAATGATGCTGGCCTGTCGCGCACGCCGACGAAGCTCGCGCCTCAGGTAGGTAAAGAACATCCGCACTCCTTGCAGCCAGTGATTATCGCCGGATCCGAGTCCCGCTCTTACCGCGCCGTCTCGGTCAAGTCGGGTTCTCGCCGCACGTTTGCGGTCTGCGGCGGTACTGAGCATGAGGCAGATCCCTGAGCGGATCCTGAATGCGCTCTGCGAGGTAGCCGGGCAACGTTAGTCGCCAGTTCGTTAAGCGGCAGCCATTAATCGGCCGTCATTAGGCGCCAGCTTGTTTGGTCGCCGCCGTTAATCGGCAGCCGTTAATCGGCCGTCATTAGGCGCACGCGGCCCGCATCGACGGCGTCGTCGTCCGCCGCCGTCCCCGCCTCTGCCACCGGCTGGCCTGCCGCGACATACCGGCCGAGCGCGCTCAGCGGCAACAGCAGTCCCGGTAGCAGCGCACCGCGTCGCCGCGGCGGGGTCCGACCCACCGGCCGATGGCCCGCGCCGCCCAGGTCGGCCTGGTATCGATCCCGGCCATGCCGATCGGCACCGCCGGCCGGAGCTGAACCGATCCCGTGAGCCGAACCAAGCGCGCGATCGGCACCGCCATCGCGATAGCCCGGGCCGCTCTCGTCGCGCCAGCCGCCATCGGGCTGCTGCGTCCGCACGAGCCAGTGAGCACCCAGATCGACGGCGTGGACGGTCTCGGCGCCGCCCGCCGTCAGCAGCGCGGCGAGCGCCCGGGCGGTCGCCTGCGCGTCCGATGCAGCCGGGCGCGCGAGCGAGGTCCAGCCAGCATCCAGGTTCTGCTGGGCCAGCAGCCAGTCGACGGCCGACCTGATCGGGGGCTTCGCCGTCAGCACCCCGGCGGCGATCAGCGCGGGCAGCACGGCCGTGGTCGCGCCCAGGTCGCTGTCGCCGCTCCGGCCGGGCCACGATCCGTCTGGCCGCTGCTGGCGTAGCAGCCAGACCACCCCGCGTCGGATAACGCGCGCGTCGGCTGCGCCGTGCATCGCCATCGCTCGCACGACGTGCGCGGTCACCGCGGCCGAACCGCTCCAGCTGCCGTCCCTGGCCTGCATGCCTGTCAGCCACCGGATGGCGTTGCGGATCGCGGGTTTGCCGGTCAGGCCCGGCAACCTAACCCGGCCCAGGGCGACCAGCACCCTGGCGGTGTCGGCGACAACCGGGTACCCGTCCCGGCCGAACGACCAGCCGGACGGTTCGGGACCGGCCGCGACGCCCGGGCCGTCGGCCCGGCCCTCGATCCGCTGAAGCAGCAGCCAGTTGCCGGCCGCAGCGAGCGCCGGGTGGTCGGGCGCAAGCCCCGAATCCGCGAGCGCCTCGACGGCCAGCGCCGTGTCCAGGACCCGCGGCTGACGCGCCGCGGCCTGACGCGGCGACCCCGGGGCGTGGCGCGGCTGGGCCGTGGCCGCGCGCAGCCAGGACAGGCCCTTGGCCAGCACCGGATGGTCGAGTGGGTACCCGAGCAGGTGCAGTGCCACGAGCGTGCACGGCCAGGCTGGCCGTGCACGGGCGGCTGGCAGCCCGGAGCGGTGCTGCCAGCCGATGAGCCACTGCCCGCACCGTCGCAGCGCCGCTGCGCGGGCACCCGTCGGGGCCGGCACCCGCCGGTGCGCACGCCGCGGCGCGCTAGCGGGCAGGTCGGAGACGCCGGGCCGAAGTTCGCCTAGGTCTATCGGCAGCTGGCGAGTGGGCCGCAACGTGCCGATGATCGCCAGGGCGACGGTGGCAGGCCGGCTGGCCGCGTAGCGACCAGGCAGGTAACAGAGTTCAGGAGCCGGAACGGGGACGTTAGCCCACGCGGCAAGCCCGAACAGCGCGAGCCAGGTCCGCGCGAGTACGCCAGAAGCGGCGACGCCGCCCGCATCCCTGATCCAGCCGGCGGCGACCGCCATGTGGTACGCATCGGCCGAATCGCCCGCCAGGCGCAAGGCGAGATAGGCGAGCACGGATGCGGACAGGTCCCCGGCATCGGCCGGGCCGTCGCTCTCCGCCGCAGACTCGTCGTTGCCTGTCCACCGGCCGTCGGCCTGCTGCAAAGACCTGATCTGCTGCGCCGCCGCGCTGGTGGTCTCGGCCGTCCTGATCCCGAGTACATCGGCGACCAGCATCGCCTCCGCCTCGAGCGTCACGTCGGCGTCCGAGCGCCCGGACCACCAGCCCTGGCTGTCCTGGCGGGCCAGCAGGGTCTGGCTCGCGCGCTGCACGGCGGCGCCGGCCGCGGCCCGCGCCCCGGCCGCGTCTTGCTCGTCAACGATCATGGGGTGCTGGTCATCTCGTGCTTGACCGTGTCGGCAGACGCTGCCTCCGCGACCTCCGTGCTGACCTGGCTGCCTTGGGGCTGCGTCAGCGTCGGGGGGCGCGCCTCGGTCGCGCTGCCGGCTGCGCTGCTCCGTGCCGCCGGGCTCCTCCCCAGCACGGGGCGCGCAGCTGCCGCGCCGCGCGCGGGCAGCTCGGCCCTCACCTTAAGGGCCGCCGCCCACCCGCTACGGACTGCGCCCTCCATGGTGTCCGGCCAGCCGTAGTCGGTCCAGGCGCCGGCGACCGCGAAGCCCGCTGGCTCGGTCGCCACCATCGCGCGCAGCCGCTGCGAGCCCGGTACGTGCGCGATCGTGGCACGGCGTTCCCTGGTAACGAAGAAGTCCGTCACCGTCGCCTCGGTCGCCGCCGGAAAGAGCTGCTCCAGCGCAGGCAGGAACTCCCACCGCAGCTGGGCCACCGGCGTGTCCACATAGGCGTCGGCAGCGCGGACCGAGGCGGCGAGGTACTGCCCCGCGTGCAATCCCGCCGATGCGGTCTTGTCGACGACCCAGTGCAACGGGGATTCGACAGCGGCGGCGAACGGCAGGCGCGTCACCTGGCTGCCGTAGATGACATGAAGGCTGATGACCGGCGACGGATCGAGGCTGGACCAGTTCGCGGCGTCGGCGGCGAGCTCGCCCGGTACCAGGGCGGCAGCGTCCCAGGGCGGCACCGCCAGCACGATCCCGGCTGCATTGATCTGCGCCGGCCCAGGCCCGAACACCGGCTCGCATCCGGCGCTCGCAGGCGCGTGGCCCTGCGTTCCGTAAGTCAGGCAAATGTCATATCCGCCGGCCGGACTGATTTGCACCGCCGCCGCCCTGACGCCGAGCCGCACCGTCACGTGGAGCTTGCTCAGCAGCGCCGCCGCCGGTCCGCCGTGGAGTTGGCTGAGGGGTACGGACGGAATGCCGAGATCGGCACTGCCGCGCCGGGCCAGCAGGGCTGTAGTGATGGCGCTGGCAGCCAATGACAGGTCAGCATTCTCGGCGCTGATGTTCAGCGCAGACAGCGACAGCAGATCCCAGAACGCACGGCGGGCATGCTCGTCCTGGCCGTGCCGGGCGAGCCAGTCCCCGAGGGTGCGGTCGTGGCTCCCAGCGTCGACGAACTGCAGGGCCATCGCGGCGGCCCCGGCCTTCGCACGCTCGGCCGGGGACAGTAAGCGGTAGCCGGCTAGCGACCGGGCCAGGTGCAACGGCGCCGGCAGGCCGGACCGGCGCACCCGGGCCGTGGTGGCCGGACTGAGCACGGTCAGGTCGAGCCCGCCCTGCAGTGAGCAGGACGCCGTCACCCCGAGCCTGGCCAGCAAGTCCCAGTAGGCCGAGCAGGACCGCAGGAAGACATGTTGACCGTTGTCGATGGTCAGCCCGCGCCTGGCGAATGAGCAGGTCGCGCCGCCAAGCCAGGGCCTGGCCTCCAGCAGCGTCACGTCCAGCCCGGCGTCCGCGAGCTCGAGGGCCGCGCTGATCCCGGCCAATCCCCCGCCGATCACGACGACGCTCGTGCTGCTTCCGGTCAACGTCATGCCTGATCCCCCGTCATGCCCCGACCCCCATCGGTTGACCTGCCAGCATTGCTGCAAGTCACGCGGATTCTAGCGAATCTCAGCCCCCGGCTCACCGTTCGCGCGACTACTGGCCGGTGACTTGCCGGCTGCTCCGCCGCGCTGCATCGGACGGGCTGTCGGCGCCCGTGCGATGCCCGGCCAGGGCCCGATAGCAGTACCCGGTGCCTGGCGGCGCGCTGCCGGCTGGACCGGGCAGCGGCCGGCTGTCGGCCTGGACCGCGGCCGGGCCTACGGCGGCGTACCGCGACACCGCGTTCCCTATCTGGGGTGAAAAGAATTTTCCGCTTTTACAAGCATGGAACAGGACATCGCGGTCGCAGGATAGTTAGCACACAAGGTCGTCAGGCTGGAGCGCCCGCACAATTCGGACTGCTAATACCGTTTCATCTTTGTCCCGAGCATTCGGATGTTACGCTCCGATATCGTCTGCCAGGGCTTTTGCCCTTGTCGGCGAGCTCCGCGATCACTTCTCACACTGGGGCCTCAGCCATGGGATTGCGTCACAGGTCCATCCGACTGAGGGTTGCCATCCTCATCGTCGTTCCGGTCCTTTGCCTCATCGCGCTGTACGGATTCGCTGCCAGTATCACTCTCGGTAGCGCGCTCTCCCAGGCACGCACGAAGGCCGTCGCCAACGACTTGCTCACTCCGGTTGGCACCTTCCAGACAGCACTCGCCCAGGAGCGGCACCTCGCGATTCTGAGCCTGGCCAACCCGACCAGCGTGCAGTTCGCGTCCGAGGTCGGCATGCAGGAAAACAACACGCGCAAGGCGCTGGACGAGCTGAAGGCGGCAGTCCAGGCCCCGCAGGTAGCCGGCAGCGAATCGGCTGGCCAGCGGCGGGCCATCCAGAACATGCTCAGCGCGGCCGGGAAGCTGACCGCTATCCGCAGCAACGTCGCCGCAGGCGCCCTGAGCATGGGCGCGGCCCTGGCCGACTACAACAGCATCATCAGCGCCGGGTACGCGGTGCTCGACCAGGCCACCGACGCGCAGACGAGCGCGCCGATCGTGACGCAGGCCCTGAACGTCATCAACCTAGACCGGGCCCTCCAGGACGCGCTCGCGGAGAGCGACCTGCTGACCGGAGACATGACGCAGCTCAAGTTCCCGACCGGCGACAGGATTGCGTTCGCCGAGCTCGCAACGCAGCGGCAGCAGCTGGCCGGCACCGCGACAGCCGAGCTCTTGCCGCAGTACCAGACCTTGTTCCACCGCGTCACCCCGCTGATCAACAGGTCACTGGCCACGCTCGAGGCCAGCGTCATCGCGACGCCGTGGCACAAGGGCCCGCCGCCGGCCACCCTCGTGGCGGGCACCGCGGCCTTCGGCACCTACGCCAAGGCGATGCTGACCGGCCTCACCGAGGCCAGCAGCAAACTGCAGAGCCAGGCGACACACCAGGCCAACGTCGTGTTGATCCAGCTCATCCTCGCCGCTGGACTCGGCCTGCTCGGCACCATCGCCTCGATCGCGCTGTCGCTGATCATCGGCCGCGGTCTCGTCCGCCAGCTCCGCGAACTGCGCGAGTCGGCGCTGACGCTGGCGCACGACAAGCTGCCCTCGGTCATCAGCAAGCTGCGCGCCGGCCAGCCGGTGGACCCGAGCGAGTACGAGCCAGGCGAGGCGGCGGGCCGCAACGAGATCGCGCAGGTCCAGTACGCGTTCAACATCGTGCAGCACACCGCTGTCCAGACCGCGATCGACGAGGCCCGGCTCCGCCGGGGCATCAGCGACGTGTTCCGGAACCTGGCGGGCCGCAGCCAGTCCCTCCTGCACCGGCAGCTGACGCTGCTGGACGGCATGGAACGGCGCGCCACCGAGCCCGATGAGCTCGAGGACCTCTTCCGGATCGACCACCTCACCACTCGCATGCGGCGGCACGCAGAAGGCCTGATCATCCTGTCCGGCGAGGCCCCCGCGCGCGGCTGGCGGCAGCCGGTGCCGCTGGTCGACGTGCTGCGAGCAGCGGTCGCCGAGGTGGAGGACTACACCAGGATCCGGGTACTCTGCCGCACCAACGCCGCCGTGGCCGGACACGCCGTCGCTGACGTCATCCACCTGGTCGCCGAGCTGGCCGAGAACGCGACTGTCTTCTCCCCGCCGAACACCCCGGTACGCATCCAGGGCGACGTCGTCGGGCGGGGATTCGCCGTCGAGATCGAGGACCGCGGCCTCGGCATCTCGCAGGCGCGCATGGACGAGATCAACACCAACTTGGCCAACCCGCCGCAGTTCGACCTGTCCGGTAGCGACCGGCTGGGGCTGTTCATCGCCGGCCAGCTCGCTCAGCGCCATGACATCAAGATCACGCTGCGCCCGTCTGTGTACGGCGGCACGACCGCGATCGTCCTGATCCCCAACGCTCTGGTCGTCGAGGAAGACAGCTACGAGCGTGACCCCGCGCTGCCGCCAGGCCGCGACAACGGCGACGGGCTGCCCGACCGGGCCGGCCGCCACGCGGCGCTCGCCCAGGCTGGCAGTCGGCTCGGGGCGACGAACGGCAGCAACGGGTTCGGGATCGCCCAGGCTGGCAGCGACACCGATGGCGACCTTGGCCGGCCAGAATTGCCGTACGCCATCGAGACGCCGGCAGCGGCCGCTACGTCGGCCGCCGGCACGGGCGCCGACCTCATCGAGCCGGAGCCGGTCCGGCTCGCCTGGTCCGACGACACTGTCAGTACCAGCGAGCCCGAGCCGATCCGGCTGGCGTGGTCCGGGGAGAACGCGACACCGGGCACGGAAGAGCGCGAGCCGGTCAAGCTCTCCTGGTCCGACGACAGCCCCGGGACGGGCGAGCGCGAGCCGGTCAAGCTCTCCTGGTCCGACGACAGCCCGAGGACAGGCGAGCGCGAGCCCGTCCGGCTCGCCTGGTCGGACGACAGCTCCGGCAACAGCCAGTCTGAGCACGCTCCCGCCTGGTCGGCCGCGAGCCCGACTGGCATGACCAGCCCGTCCAGCCCGTCCAGCCCGTCCGGCCAGCAGAGCGAGTCTTCGCAACCCGACGAGCGCCAGGCCCGGGTGACCCCATCGGAGCTGTCCGAGCTTGGCCTGCCTGTCCGGGTCCGCCAGGCGAGCCTGGCCCCGCAGCTGCGCAACTCGTCCCCGCGGGCGGCCGGCGAGACGAGCGTTGCCAACGGCTTTTACAGCGGGCCCGATCCGGCCGCAGGCGCTGGGCCGCTCAGATCGGGCGATTCCGCCATCGACCCGTTCGCGCCGCGCAAGTTCGCCACGCGCGCAGGCGCTGACCCCGGCGGCGCGATTGCGTCGCCCGAGGCGGCGCGCAGCACGATGAGCGCGCTCCAGCGCGGCTGGCAGCTCGGCCGCTCCGAGGCCGAGCAGGCCGCCACTCAGTCGGCCGGCGGCTACTCGCCCAGTGGTTACCCGCCCAGTGGTTACCCGCCCGATGGGTCCGGGCCGCACCAGATGCCGGCGCCACCGGCCACATCGACCCCGGGTCCTGCCCGCGGTCTGTACCCGGCAGGTACGGACGCCGCGGACCCGAATCCGGCCGCCAGCGCTGACCAGCGCGACGACGAGTAACCGCTGAACACCACGGCAAGGGGAGGCCGACATGAGTCGTACCGGGGCGCTGGACTGGCTGCTTGATGACCTAGTGACGCGAGTCGCACAGATCGACAAGGCGGTGATTCTCTCCCGAGACGGGCTGGCCATCGGCGCCTCGGCCGGCCTGAGCCGCGACGACGCCGAGCATTTGTCCGCGGTCGCGGCCGGCTTCCAGAGCCTGGCCAGGGGCGTTGGTCACCACTTCGGCGGCGGGCTGCCACGGCAGACGATCGTCGAGATGGAATCAGCGTTCCTGTTCGTCACGGCCGCCGGTGAGGGCAGCTGCCTGGCGGTGCTGGCGGCCGCTGACGCTGATGCCGCCGGGCACATCGCGTATGAGATGGCCGTGCTCGTGAGGCGGGTCGGCGAGCACATGGCGGTGAGCGCACGACCGGCATCGAGCACGGCCGAAGCGGTGTGACCCCAGGTGCGAGACGATCAGTGGCTCGACCGAGACGCGGGTCCCGTCGTCCGGCCGTATGCGCTCACTGGCGGTCGCACACGCCCGCGAGGCGAAATCATCGACCTGCTCTCCACGGTCATCTCGACACGAGCAGGCGCGTCCAGCGACCTTCAGCTCGAGCCCGAGTACCAGGCGGTGGTGAGACAATGTCGTCGGCCCAAGTCCGTCGCTGACCTTGCCTCCGATCTTGACCTCCCGCTCGGCGTGGTCCGGATCCTCCTGTCGGACATGCGCGAGAACGGACTGATCACCATTCGTCAACCGGCGCGGACTCGGGTCACCGATCCGCAATTGCTCAAGGATGTTGCTGATGCTCTCCGCAGGCTCTGACCAGGAGGTCGACACCGACAGCCCGGTGTCGATCAAGATCCTCATCGCTGGCGGCTTCGGCGCAGGCAAGACCACGCTGGTCAGCGCGGTCAGCGAGATCAAGCCGCTGCGGACCGAGGAAGTGCTGAGCGAGCCGAGCGTCCTGGTCGACGCACTGGATGGCGTCGAGCAGAAGACCACAACGACCGTGGCGATGGACTTCGGCCGGATCACGGTACGGGACGACCTGGTTGTCTATTTGTTCGGTACGCCTGGCCAGCACCGGTTCTGGTTCATGTGGGACGAGCTTGCGCTCGGCGCGCTCGGTGCTGTCGTGATGGCTGACACGCGCCGGCTGGCGGACAGCTTCCCCTCGGTGGACTACTTTGAGCGCCGCAGCCTGCCGTTCGTGGTGGCAGTCAACTGCTTCGACGGGGCGAAGCGATTCCGTCCCGACGTTGTCAGGTCCGCACTGGACCTCAACCCCGACGTGCCGGTGGTGCTATGCGACGCGCGCCAGCGGTCATCGAGCCGTGACGTGCTGGTGACGCTGGTCGAGTACGCCATCAAGCTGATCAGCGACAGCGAGGTCATGGCCCCCCGCTAGCGGGTCAGGATCGCCAGATCAGCGCGAGCGCGCAGTCGTCGGAGCGCGGTCCGGCGCCCTGCATCGTCTGCACCAGCCGCGCCGCGCCCGCGGCGAACCCGCTGGTGACGAGCTGGTCAGCCTCGCCCAGCAGGCGGTCGATACCGGCGTCGATGTCACGACCTGGCACCTCCACGAGCCCGTCGGTGTAGAGCATGAGCGCGTCGCCCGGTCGCAGGCTGCCGCTTTCGGGCTTGCTGCGCAGGTCTGGCACCACCCCAAGGACGATGCCGCGTGCCTTGGTCAGCCGCCATCGTCCGCTGCCGCTCTCGAACTGGGCGGCGGGCGGGTGCCCCGCCGAGGAAATCAGGTAGTCGCCAGTGACCAGGTCGAGGGTGAGGTACACCGCCGTGACGAATCCCTCCGGCGGCCCGCCGCGCTGAAGGTAGGCATTGCAGGCAGGCAGGTACTCCGCGTGCGGAACCGAGCCGAGCAGGCCGCCGAAGGCACCGGATAGCAGCAGCGCCCTGGTGCCGGCCTCGAGACCCTTCCCGGCGACGTCGACCAGCGCCAGCTCGAGTACCTTGCCATCGAACGCCGACACCAGGAAGTCGCCACCGAACGACGAGCCACCCGCCGGACGCAGCACCGATACTGCGTCCCACCGGTCCGGCAGTTCGGGCATCTTGCCCTGCGCCCGGATCCTGTCCCGCAGCTCGATCAGCATCTGATCACCGCGCAGGCCCTGCATCCCGAGCTTCTTCCTGGTGCGCGCCTGCACATCGGCAAACAGCGCGGTAATCACGATGGTCGCGGCAATGCCGAGTCCAGCTCGGTCGTACACGATGTCGGCGGCCAGCATCCCGGCCACGAACACGAACAGGATGCGCAGCGCGCGCGGCCACAGCAGCAGACCGCCGGCCAGGATCGGCAGGATCATGACGCCGGGCGACAGCCACTGACCGGAGATCCTGATGGCCCCGATGCCAATCGCGACAACCACCACCGCCAGGCCAAGAGCCACCCGCCGGTTGCGCGTGATGAGCTGGCGGCTAATCCACCCGCGCTGCCGCGCCGCAGCGGACCTGGCCGCGGAGGTGAGCTGACGCCAGAAAGCTGCAACCATCTTGCCGGCACTGTACCGGTCCGGGGCCAGTCGGCGGAAATGCAGTGGCTCGCGCGCCCGTTAGCCGGGTAGAAAGGCGAGATGAGCGCGAGCTACCCGATCCGACCCATCACGCCCGACGAGTTCGAGGCTTTCGGCGCGGTACCGGGTCAGGCCTTCCTGGAGGAGTGGCCAGCAGAGGCGAGGGAGATCGAGCGCCAGGTCACGGAGTTCGACCGCACGATCGCGGCGTTTGACGGCGCCCAGATAGTGGGCACGGCCGGCGCATACACCTTCCGCCTGACCGTGCCGGGTGGCACTGCGGACGCGGCCGGTATCTCGTCGGTGAGCGTGCTGCCGAGCCACCGTCGCCGGGGCATCCTGACGGACATGATGCGGCACCTGATCATGGACGCACGGCAGCGCGGCGAGGCCATGGCGATCTTGTTCGCGTCCGAGTCTGGTATCTACGGTCGCTTTGGCTATGGTGTCGCGACGTGGCACCAGCGCATCCGGATCGCCCGCGGCGACGGACGGCTGGCCGTCGGCGCCGCCGGCCCGGAGTTGAAAGAGCCGCGCCTGCGCTTCACCGGACCTGCCGAGGCCCGAGCCGACCTGCTGCGGGTCTTCGACGCGGCTCTGCCCGGCCGACCCGGCATGCTGGCCAGGAACGACTCCTGGTGGAACGTCCTGCTGTCCGATCCGCCTACTACCAGGGACGGCATGTCGCCGCTGCGCTGCGTCGTAGCCGAGGACGACGCCGGCCCGCGAGGCTACACGCTGTACCGGACTCAGCCGTCCTGGACGGACGGGCTGGCCGACGGCACGCTCCGGCTGCGCGAGCTCATCGCCCTGGACCCGGCGGCGGCGGCGGCCCTGTGGGCCGACATGTTCAGCCGAGATCTCGTCGGCCAGGTCATCGCACCGAGCCGCCCAGTCGACGACCCGCTACTTGCGATGCTGGCCGATCCGCGGCGGGCGCAGCCGCTGGTGAGCGATGCGCTGTGGGTCCGGCTCATCGACCTGCCAGCGGCGATGCGCCAGCGTTCGTACGCCAGCCCGGTCGACATCGTCCTCGACGTCGTGGACCCGTTGCTGCCGGACAACGCCGGCCGCTGGCGGCTCACCAGCGGCGGACCTGACGACGGGAGCCCTCAGTGTGAGCGCAGCACCGCGCCCGCTGATCTCCTGATGGCCACGCACGCTCTCGGCGCTGGCTACCTGGGCGGCGCCAGCTTCGGCCAGCTGGCGGCGGCCGGGCACATCAGCGAGCTGACGCCAGGGGCGCTGACGCGCCTGGCTGCGGCCATGTCGTGGGATCCGCGACCATGGTGCAGCATGATGTTCTGACGTACCCACCAGGACGGGAACGGGGTAGTTATGTCCGGGATGAAGATCTCCCTCGACGCCGCGATGCGAGCACGGGACGTCTCGCCGGCGCGCACTGCTGACGACCGCCCAGCCGATAACCCCACGACCAATGACGCCACGGGCGCGGCCGGAAATCCCACGGCCGACGACCGCACAGCCGAGGACCCCACGGGCCCGGCCGACGACTTCATCAGAACGTAGGATCCCGCGCGGCAAATTAGCGACAGATCCTACGTGCTGACGGTTGCGGGTGGCGTGCGCAAGCCAAGCTGGGCAGGTCTGAACGCGGAATTTCGGGCAGTGGGCGCCGTCGCGCGCTCCAGGCCTAGGCCGGTGCTGAAGGTTGGGGCAGCGGCGGCAGTTCGCCGGTCTCCTCGTATGTCGCGATCATCTCCAGTCGCCGGACATGCCGCGCTTCTTCGGAGAACGCTGTCTCGACAAAGACCTTCGCGTAACCCACTGCCTCGCCGATGGAATACTCGCGCGCACCGAGGCTGAGCACATTCGCGTTGTTGTGCAGTCGTGCGAGCCTTGCGGTCTCCTCGCTCCACACCAGCGCCGCCCGCACGCCGCGGACCTTGTTTGCCGCCATCTGCTCGCCGTTACCCGATCCGCCAATCACGATGCCCAGGCTGCCAGGATCGCTGACAGCGGCTGTGGCGGCCCGCATCACGTAGACCGGATAGTCGTCAGCAGGATCGTAGCTTGACGGGCCGCAGTCGATGGGCTCGTGCCCAGCTTGGTTCAGCCACTCCACGAGGCTGGCCTTCAGCTCAAAACCGGCGTGGTCAGATCCCAGGTATACGCGCACAGCGCAAGTCTGGCATGGCCCCAGCCTGGGCGGGCTGGCCCACCTGGGTTAGAACTGAAGCGACTTGATCTCCAGGAACTCATCCAGGCCGTGCACGCCAAGCTCGCGCCCGTAGCCCGACTGGCCGAACCCGCCGAACGGGGCGACGGCGTTGAACGCACCGCCGTTGATCTCGACCTGGCCCGCGCGTAGCTGCCGGGCTACCGCGACGGCGTGATCCTGGTCGGCCGACCAGACGGCGGCGGCAAGCCCGTACGGCGTGCCGTTCGCTATGTCGACTGCCTGCTGCTCGGTCTCGTAGGGCAAGACACAGAGCACTGGGCCGAAGATCTCCTCGGTCGCGACGACCATCTGCGGCGTGACGTCGGCAAACACCGTCGGGCGCACGTAGTAGCCGAGCGGCAGTCCCGCTGGCTGCGCCGGGCCCCCGGTCGCGAGGCGAGCGCCCTCGGCCAGGCCTTTATCCAGATAGGAGAGCACTCGATCGCGCTGGGCCGCCGACGCCAGCGGTCCGAGCCTGGTGGCTTCCAGTTGCGGATCGGCGGGCTCGTACCGGTCGGCGTACTGCGCGGCCAGGCCGACAGCCTCGTCATAGGAATCCCGGTGCACCAGCATCCGGGTCAGCGCATTACATGTCTGGCCTGCGTTGGCCAGGGCCTTGGCCACGCCGACCTTGACCGCGGTCTCCAGGTGCGCACTCGGCAGGATCACGTTCGCTGACTTACCGCCCAGCTCTAGCGTCACTCGCTTCACTGTCGCTGACGCGACCTCCGCCACGCGGCGGCCCGCTGCACCGGATCCGGTGAAGGACACGGCGTCGATCCCCTGGTGCGCGGCGATCGCCTCGCCCGTGACCCGGCCGGTGCCGCAGACCAGGTTGAACACTCCGGCGGGCAGGCCGATGGTGTGCAGGATGTCGGCGAGTTCGTAACCGGCGGCCGGCGCCACCTCGCTTGGCTTCAGCACCACGGTGCAACCAGCCGCCAGAGCCGCCGCCACCTTCGCCACGATCTGATGCAGCGGGTAGTTCCACGGCGTGATTGCGCCCACCACGCCTACCGGCTCGCGCACGATCAGCGAATTGCCGACGCGCTGACCGCCGAAATCGTAGCTGGCAAGCAGCTCAACATAGCTGCGCAGGACGGCCAGCGGCGTGCCGACCTGCACACGGCGCGCGAACGTGATCGGTGAGCCCATGTCGGCGGTGATCGCGGCCGCTACCGCCGCGGAGCGCTCGTCGAGCAGGTTCGCGGCCGCCTCCAGATACCGCGCCCGTTCGGGAGCCGGCGCCGTCGACCACGGGCCGAGCGCCCTCCTGGCGGCCGCCACGGCGTGATCCACGTCGGCCGGATGCCCGGCCGGGATCTGGTCGATAACCGCCTCGGTGGCCGGATTGACGACATCGATGGAGCCGTCGCTCGCGGACGGCGTCCATGCGCCGCCGATGTAGTTGCTGCGCATGAGCACTATCCTCACCCAGGCTGGGCGGCGGTGTTACGGAGGTCTGACCGCCTTAGTCGAAGATCGGGTCCCTGGTCCGGCTGCGCTTTAGCTCGAAGAAGCCATCGGTGCTCGCGACCAGCAGGACGCCGTCCCACAGCCGGGCAGCGTCCTCCCCGCGCGGGATCGGCGACACGACCGGCCCGAAGAACGACGTGCCGTTGACCGAGATGACCGGGGTGCCGACTTCGTAGCCGACGCGGTCCATGCCGTCCTTGTGCGAGGCGCGCAGCGCCTCGTCGTAAGACTCGTCATCCATGGCGTCGGCAAGCTCGACCGGGAGGCCCGCCTCGACGAGCGCGGCCTCGATGGTGGCCCGGTCCCGCTCTGCCTTCTCGTGGTGGAACCTCGTGCCGAGGGCCGTGTAGAGCGGAAGCAGCACCTCGGGCCCGAACTTCTGCTCGGCGGCGATGCAGACCCGCACCGGGCCCCAGGCCTGGCGCATGAATTCCTTGTACCGCTCGGGCATGTCGTCCTTGCCCTCGTTCAGCACGGCCAGGCTCATGACGTGCCAGCGCGCCTCGACTGGGCGAACCTTCTCCACCTCGAGAACCCATCGGCTGGTGATCCAGGCCCAGGGACATAGGGGATCAAACCAGAAATCCAGCTGGGTAGGCTCCTGCGCGGGCATGCGTGCTCCTTTGCGACGTCGGTTGCTTGGGGCAACCAAGAAACTGCTTTGCACATTCCGGCCGCAGGCGCGAACATGCCAGGCAGATCAGCAACTCGGACCAGCCGAAGGGAACGGTGCAGTGGCGAGCAACCTCACGCGCGACGAGGCGCGGGATCGGGCGCGGCTCCTGAGCGTGGAGTCCTATCAGGTAGAGCTCGACCTCACCGGCTCGGAGTCGACATTCGATTCCGCCACGACAGTACGGTTCAGCTGCGCCACGCCGGGCAGCGCCACGTTCATCGAGCTCACCGCGCCCGCCGTGACGCAGATCACGCTCAACGGCGCGGCCGTCGACCTGGCCGCCTTCGACGGCGACAGGATCGCGCTTGCCGGCCTCGAGGCTGACAATGAGCTGCAGGTCATCGCCACCTGCGCCTACTCCCGGAATGGTGAGGGGTTGCACCGGTTCACTGATCCGGCAGACAAGGGCGTCTACCTCTACAGCGACCTGGAGACATTCGACGCGCACCGGATCTACGCCTGCTTCGACCAGCCGGACCTCAAGGCGACGTTCGAGTTCACTGTCATCGGAGAGGACGACTGGACAGTCATCTCGAACGTGGCGCCCGACATCGGCGCAGCACCCGTCGGGCCAGGCGCGGCTCGCTGGCATTTCCCGCCCACGCCGGTCCTGTCGACGTACATCACCGCCATCGCCGCAGGTCCCTATTTTGAGGTAACGCAGGAGCACGACGGGATCCCGCTTGGCCTGTACTGCCGCCAGTCGCTGGCCAGCTACCTCGACCCGGATGAGATCTTCGAGATCACCAGGCAGGGGTTTGACTTCTACCACCAGGCGTTCGGGGTCCGGTACCCGTTCGGGAAGTACGACCAGCTGTTCGTCCCCGAGTTCAAGGCCGGCGCGATGGAAAACGCCGGCTGCGTGACCTTCCTGGAGGACTACATCTTCCGGTCGAGGGTCACCGACGCCGACCGGGAGGCGCGTGCGCAGACGATCCTGCACGAGATGGCCCATATGTGGTTCGGCGATCTGGTCACCATGCGGTGGTGGGACGACTTGTGGCTGAACGAGTCGTTCGCCAGCTGGGCCGAGATGGTCTCGAGCACCGAGGCCACCCGCTGGACGAACGGCTGGACCGGCTTCGCGCAGGTCGTCAAGGGCTGGGCTTACCGGCAGGACCAGCTGCCGTCGACGCACCCGATCGCGGCCGACATCCCGGACATCGAGGCCGTCGAAGTCAATTTCGACGGCATCACCTATGGCAAGGGCGCGGCGGTGCTGAAGCAACTGGTCGCCTACGTCGGCCGGGACAACTTCCTGGCCGGAGTCCGCGATTACTTCGGCAAGCATGCGTGGGCCAACGCGACGCTGGCTGACTTGCTGAGCTCCCTGGAGCAGGCGTCGGGCCGTGACCTTGCCTCCTGGTCCAAATCGTGGCTGGAGACGGCCGGGGTCAACACCTTGCGACCGACGTTCGAGCTGGACGCCGAGGGCCGGTTCAGATCCTTCGCGGTGCACCAGGAAGCGCCGGCTGATCACCCGGAGCTGCGCCCGCACCGCATCGCGATCGGCCTGTACGACCGCACCGGCGGAGGCGCGGGCTCAGCGGCGCTGACCCGGCGGCGTCAGGTGGAGCTCGACATCGCCGGCGCCGCCACCGACGTCCCCGAGCTCCTCGGCGAGTTTCGGCCCGACCTGGTGCTCGTCAACGACGACGACCTGACCTACGCCAAGGTCCGGCTGGACGAGCATTCACTGCGGACGGTCGTCGGCTCGATCAGCGAGCTCGCCGACCCGCTCGCGGCCGCGCTGTGCTGGGCATCCGCCTGGGACATGACTAGGGACGCCGAGATGCCCGCACGGGACTTCCTGGCGCTGGTCAGCTCCGGCGCGACGGCTATCACCGAGCTCTCCGTGCTTGAGCGCACCTTGCGCCTTACTGGCCTCGCGGTCCGCCGGTACGCCGATCCGCAGTGGCGGGCAGCCGGCGTGGCCCAGCTCGAAGACACGCTGCGCAGCTGGCTGCTCGCGGCGGCGCCCGGCTCCGACCATCAGCTCGCCTATGCCAAGGCCCTAGCCGACGTCGCCACCTCACAAGCCAGCCTGGATCTGCTGGCGGGGCTGCTGGCCGCCATCGAGTCGATCGACGGGCTCGCCGTCGACACCGACCTCCGGTGGGAGTTCCTGCACAGGCTGGCCAGCCGCGGCGCGGCCGGGCCCGCCGAGATCGAGGCCGAGCTTGACCGCGACCGGACGGACGCAGGCGAGCGGCACGCCGAGAGCTGCCTGGCGGCGATCCCGACCGCCGAGGCCAAGGCCGCAGCCTGGGCCAAGATCACCGGCGGGGTCCTGCCGAACGCGACGTTCCGGGCGGTCCTACGCGGCTTCCGCGATCCTGACCAGGACGAGTTGCTCGCGCCGTACGCCGGCAAGTTCTACGACGCCCTCGCCGGCATGTGGCTGGACGGCGCGTCGGACATGGCGCAGTTCTTCACCGAGGTCGGCTACCCCGACAGCGTCGTCAGCCAGGAGGCCATCGACGCGACGGACGCCTACATCGCGGCCGCCGACCCCGTCCCGGCGCTGCGCCGGCTGCTGGTAGAGCGGCGCGACGACGTCGCCAGGGCCCTGCGGTGCCGGCAGCGCGACGCCCACCAGAACTAGCCCAGTCGGGCTAACACAGCCGAGCAGGACTGACCGCCGCACAGACAGCGCGCAGCAGGTCGATTCCCGGCAGTTCGTCGAGCAGGACTGGGCGGCCGGTGTCATCACAAAGCGGGATGCGCCAGTTCGGGTACTGGTCAGTGGTGCCAGGGATGTTCTGCGTACGGCGCTCGCCGACAGCGTCGGCTAGTGACACCCCGAGCAGCAGGGCGGGCGTCTTGCGCAGGTATCCGTACAGCGCGACGGTGTACTGCGCCGGGTCAGGCTGGTGATCGGGTGGTAGGAGGCCTTCGGCGACAAGGGCCGCTTGCCAGCGAGCCAGCATCGCGTCCGACTCAGCCCGTTCCCTTTCTTCAGGGGTTCTCAGCAAGCCCAGCCTGGCGCGAACGGTCACCTGGTCGCCCGTCACGAAGCCGAAAACTGGCGGCACGTCGTGCGTGCCGACAGTTGCCATGCAGCCGCGACGCCACTCCCCCGGCGGCAGCGGCATCCCATCGCCGGTGTGGGTGAACCACAGCATCATGGTGCTGAGAATGCCCTGCTCAGCGAGGTAGTCGCGGATCCAGGGGTCGACCGTGCCGAGGTCTTCGCCGATGGCGACCGCATCCGCGCGGGCCGCCGCGCACACAAGCGCGCCAACCGACGCGTGGTGATCGTAGCTGACATAAGCGCCGAGGTCGGGCGGCTGGCCGACTGGCACCCACCACAGCCGCATCAACCCCATCACGTGATCGACGCGAAGCCCCCCGGCCCGGCGCAGCGCAGCGGCGAACAGCTTGGCCATCGGCCGGTAGCTGACGGCGGCGAGCGCGCGCGGGTTCCACGGCGGCTGCGACCAGTCCTGGCCAAGCTGGTTGAAGCCGTCCGGCGGCGCGCCGACGCTGAAGCCGGTCGCCAGCAGCGGGCGGTGCGCCCAGGCGTCGGCGCCGCCCGGGTGCGCGCCGATGGCCAGGTCATGGATGATGCCGTGCGCCATGCCCGCCGCCTTCGCGGCGTCCTGAGCGGCCGCCAGCTGCTCGTCGGCGTGCCACTGAAGCCAGGCGTGGAACTCCGCGGTCTGGCTGAGCTTCTCGTCGCCCGCCACCACCTCGGCAGCGCGGGCCGGATCGGTGAGCTGTGCGGGCCAGTTGCGGGCGTCGGGGCCGTGTGCCTCGGCGAGGGCGCACCAGGTGGACCAGAGCTCGAGGTCGTGACCGCGTTCGGCCCGGAAGGCGGTGTAGGCGCGCTGACGGGATTCGGTCAGCGGGACTTTGCTGATCAGCTCGAGGGCGGAGCGCTTGCCACGCCAGACCGCATCCCTGTCGATCAGGTCGGCGGTGGTGTTGGCAGCACGCAGCCCCACAGCGATCTCATGGATCGTGCGCTTGTCCGGCGCTGGCAGCGCGCCGTATTCGGGGATGTCCTCGACGCGGAGGTACAGCGGGCTCGTGAAGAGGCGCGTCATCGGCAGATACGGCGACGGGCTGATCGGCGGCAGCGGCTCGACAGCGTGCAGCGGGTTGATCAGGACGAACCCGGCGCCCAGCTCGGCGCCGCTCCAGCTAGCGAGCTGCGCCAGGTCGTGCAGGTCACCGTGGCCCCAGGACTCCTTCGAGCGGAGCGAGTACAGCTGCGCGGTGAAGCCCCACTGGCGCTCGGCAGGCAGGCTCAGTCGCGGCGGGCTGGCCGACTGGGCGCTGACACCGGCGCCGGCCGCGGCGGGCCCTGATTCGGCAGGCCGTTGACCATCGAGCTCTGGACCGGCGGACTCTTGATCATCGAGCCCCGAACCATCGAGCTCAGAACTATCGAGCTCCGGACCATCGAGCTCGGGCTCCTGCTCGAGCACCTGGAGAATCGCGGCCAGGGTCTCCGCCGGCACCACCACGTACTGGCCGCGCCAGTCATAGTATTCCGCCGCAATTCCCGCATTTCGCGCCCGCTGCACGAGCTCAGGGTCCGTCACACTTCCATGATTGACCCGCCAGACGGCACCTAACCGGTCCGGCTCGCACACCTTCCGTGATCACCGTCAGATCTCGAAGGATACGGCGCCCTATAGCCGCCGGATTTTACGGCTTGATGAGGTACCGCTCTGCCAGCGGGCATCGTGAGCAGTAAGTCGGCAGCGGGGCGCGGCGCGAGGGCGCGGCCGAGCCAGTAGCCGGCCAGCGCCTGGACGACCGCGACGAGCACCGTCAGCGCGATCGCGACGGTCGCGTGCTCGGGCAGCCCGAGGCCCGTCGCGATCACTCGCGCCATCGCTAGATACGGCTGGCCGCGGAGCACTGACCACGCCAGCGGGGCGCCCCAGCCAATGGCGGCCATGACGGCAACCGCGGGAAGCGCGACGCGCAGGCGCCAGGCACCGATCCGGTTCGCCACACCCGCTAGTGCGCCGACGAGGAAGGGCACGAACCACCAGCCGGCAGCGGCCGCGCCCGCGATGATCAGGCTCCCGGTCAGCAGCCCGAGTAGCCAGGCCGATGCAGGCCAGCGGTGGTCCGGCCGGACGAAGCGAGGCTGGAATGGCACCGCCCGCTGATAGGTGCCGATTCCCTGTGCCCGGAGCTGGCCGAGCCGGTACGACCCGCGCTTGCCCAGGCGCTTGAACTCGGCGGTCACGGCAGCAGGCCCGACGCGCCCGACGCGCCCGAACCGCCCGAGCCGCCCGACGCGCCCGAACCGCCCGATCCGCCCGACGCGCCCGAACCGCCCGACGCGCCCGATCCGCCCGCCGCGCTCAAGCCGCTCAACGCGCTCGAACGGCCTGAGACTCCCGGCGCGGGCGGGCGACTGGCCGCGTCCGGCCGGATGGCCGCAGGCAGCAGCAGGTAGCGCCAGGTCCACGCCCCGTGGCCTGGCACGAGCACCCGGCCGAGCGGTGGCACGCTGCCAGCCCCCGCGCCGAGCAGACCGAGCAGGCTGGCCGACACCACCAGCGCAGCTACGCCGTTCCCGATCCGAAGCGCGCGCCTGACGCGCGCGGCATCGTGGTTCATCCGGTCATCCCGTGCCCCCGCATCCTGAGGTGACCTGCCGGCCATGATCGCCGGTACACCGAATGCTAAAACACCCGCCGCGTCAGTCCCCCGACTGGTGCAGTAGGTCGAGGAACTTCGCCACGATGGGCCCTTCCGTCGGGCCGCCTTCGCCCCCATCCACCGTGACCATGGCGAACGCGATGTGGGAGCTGACGACGCTGTTGTTGAAGCTGATGAGCCAGGCGTCGGTGGGGTCATGGGTCAGCGGGTCATCGATCAGGCCCGGCCCAGGTCGGTGGCTAGCTGGGCCGCGAGCCGCCGTCCCTGCCCTTCGAGCCGGACTTGGGTTCAGCCTGGTGTGCCGGGTTGTCAGTGCGCATCACGTCCGGCGCCGTGTCCGAGGCGACCGACGACTCGCTGACGGTCGACTCGCCGATCGGCCCGACGCCCGCCGCGACCGGCCCGGTAGCGGCCTCGCTGCCCTCCAGCTGCAGGTGCGGCACAATCGGCTCCAGCCACCGCGGCATCCACCAGGCGCGGCGCGTCCCCCGTGCGCCGTGAGGGCACTATCCCCTGGAGCGGAGCGCGGCACGCATTGACGGCCGCGGGCATCCGCGGCGACCGGACACGCGGGCTTGCTAGCGGCCGGAACCGTGCGCAACGGCGGCCGGGCACGGAGTCTGGCCGACTCGGCCCGTTCCCGGCCTGGTCAGTCCTTTAACACAGCATGGCCCGGCAGCAGCGTTATCTCACCAGATAGGCGGGTGCCTGTCCGCCCAGGGCTGGGCGGCTTCGAGCTGCGCGGACAGCGAGATCAGCGTCGCCTCGGCACCCATCCGGCCGGCCAGCATGATGCCGATCGGCAGGCCCTCGTCGGTCCAGTGCAGCGGCACGCTCACGGCCGGCTGGCCGGACAGGTTATACAGCGCGGTCCACGGCGTGAACTGGGTCTGGCGGATGAAGTTCTCGGCAGGCTCGACCTCGTCGAACCAGCCCACGGGCCGGGGCGGCAGCGCCACCGTCGGGCTGAGGATCACGTCGTAGCCGCTCAGCGCCCGCAAGGCAGGTCGCACGCTGCCCTGGAGGATGGCCTGGTGCAGCAGCAGGTCGGCGGCGCTCAGCTCCATGCCCTTGCCGCGCAGGTACCGGGTCAGTGGCAGCAGGTCGCCTTCCTGCTCGGGCGTGATCGGCGCCAGGGTTGCCATCGCGAACCATAGCGCGAGGAAGGACGGCACGGCCTCGGCGGCGAATGGCAGGTCCACGTCCTCGATCTCGTGCCCGAGGGAGGACAGCAGCGTGCTGGCCTTCTCGTAAGCGGCGACGCAGTCAGGGTGCACCTCGGCGCCGTCGATCACCGTCGTCAGCGACCTCGCGATCCGGAGCTTGCCAGGCTCCCGGCCGGCATAGCCCAGGAACGACTCGCCTTCGGGCAGAGGAGGCAGCGTGTACATGTCGCCGGGGTGATTGCCCATCATCGCGTCGAGCAGCAGGGCCGCGTCGGCCACTGTGCGGGCAAGCGGGCCGTCGGTGGACAGGCCAACGAGGTCGGGCATCATCGGGCCCTGCGAGATCCGGCCGCGGGTCGGCTTGATCCCAAACAGGCCGCACACGCTAGCGGGAATCCGGATCGAGCCGCCGCCGTCGCTGCCCTGGGCGGCCGGGGCCAGGCCCGACGCCACGGCCGCGGCCGCGCCGCCGCTGGAGCCGCCGGCCGACCGGCTCAGGTCCCACGGGGTTCGCGCGGGCGGGCCGATCCTCGTCTCGGTGTAACAGGGCAGCCCGAACTCCGGCGTCGCCGTCTTGCCCGTGATCACGATGCCGGCCGAGCGCAGGTGCTCGACGACATAGTCGTCCTCAGTGGCCACGTTGTCGGCCAGCACGGCGCTGCCGAAAGTGAGCCTGACGCCGGCGACCATGTTCAGGTCCTTGATCGGGATCGGGACGCCGGTCAGCGGCGGCAGGTCGCGGCCGTCCTGGCGGCTGGCGAGCACCGCCTTGTCCGCCGCTGCAGCCTGCTCGCGGGCCAGCTCGTGCGTCACCGTGTAGAACGCGCCGACTTGCTCGTTGAGGCGGTCGATGCGGTCCAGGTAGTGCTCGGTGATCTCGGCTGACGATGTCTCGCCGCTGCGAATCGCGGCAGCCTGCTCGGTCACTGTGAGGTCATGAATCTGGGTCACGTTACCGAACAGTAGACCAACGGAAGGTCCGGACCAAGCCCCTCTCGAGGGCGTTTTCGACGGCATCAGGCGGCTTGTGCGCCTGTGCGCGGGTGCTGGTGCCAGGCGCCGGCTGCCGGCTGCCGGCTGCCGGCTGCGTCCCCGGGAGTCGGCCGAGCCGACTCCCGAGGCGCGGTTTGGCAGCGCGCGCCGAAATAGCCGATTAACGCCAATTGCCCCCCAGGGTGCTGGCCGCCGGGCTCAACGTTTGTACCGCTGGTACGAACTCTTCGTACCAGCGGTACAAACGTTTGGTCGGAACGCCGGGAACGAGGGCGAAGCACCCTCCTGGTGCATGCGCCGACCTTCTGGTGCCGGCTGGACGCGCGACCCGTAGTGGCTCAGTTACGCTGTGGCATATGGACCGGGAGACCGGGCCTGAGCCGACACCGACTGGGCCACCGGCCCCGGACGAGCGAGTACAGCGGTTTCCTGTTCCCTCGCGTGCGATCATGGCCGGGCTTGCGGCAGATCCGCGGCTGCCCATCTGGATCCGGCGGGCCGTCATCGCTTTCGTCGTCGCGCTCATTTTCACGCTCTGGAAGGGCTGGCGCGTCGGGCTGACGGCTGCGGCGGTCGTGGCCATCATCGACACGATCTACCACTCCAAGACCATGGCGCTGATTCCGGCCGCGGCGCGCGTCTCGTCCGCGCAGCGCAGGACCAGGCGGCGGCTCTACCTGGTCCGGCCCAACGGTTACATGGCGATTCACGCTCGCCGTATTCCCGGCAGCGACTCTGTCATCGATCACCTCGTCATCGGCCCTGGCGGGGTCTACGCGGTCGACTCCGAACGCTGGGACAGGCGGTTGCCGGTCCGGACCGTGGCGAGTGGCAACTCGGCGGCTGGGGCGCTGCTCTACCACGGCCCGTTCAGCCAAAAGGACAGGCTGGCGCATGCCCGCTGGGAGGCGGCACAAGCGGCCCGGCTGCTCAGCGAGGACATGGGCCAGGAGATCACCGTCCGGCCAGCGATGGTGATCTACGGACCCACCGTCCCCTGGGGGGTCACGAACTTGCGGGGCGTCGACGTCTTCGCCGGCCGCAACGTCGGCAAGTACTTCCGCGGCAGGAAGCGGACCAGCCAGTCCGCCAAGCTCGGCTGGGAAGAGACTGGTGCTCTGTTCGCCGCCGCCGAGCGGGTCCTGCCTCGAGACTGATCTGCCCGATTCGGGGGGAGGCTCCCGCCCGCATACCGGCGCAGCCCAGGCGGCGGGCTACTCTGTGACATCCCTCGAGGACACATTCCCCCGACACGCTAAAGGACAGACGGAGCAGTGGCCGATCTGCGGACCTGGATGGCCGGCGCGCGGCCGCGGACTCTCCCCGCTGCCGTGGTGCCAGTCGTCGTCGGCTCGGGCGTGGCCTTCGGCTATGGCAAGTTCTCGCTCTGGCGGGCCGCGCTGGCCTTGCTCGTGGCGCTCGCGCTCCAGATCGGCGTCAACTACGCCAATGACTACAGCGACGGCATCCGCGGCACCGACGAGGTCCGGGTCGGCCCGGTCCGGCTCGTCGCTTCGGGCCTGGCTAAGCCCAGGCATGTACTAGCGGCTGCGCTCGCCTGTTTCGCCGTGGCCTGCGCGGCCGGCCTGGCGCTGGCCGCCGTGACCTCGTGGTGGCTGCTGCTGCTCGGCGCGGCCGCCGTGGCAGCGGCCTGGTTCTATACCGGCGGCAGCCGGCCCTACGGCTACCGCGCGCTCGGCGAGCTGTCGGTCTTTGCGTTCTTCGGCCTGGCCGCGGTCGCGGGTACGGCGTACGTGCAGATGAAGACGCTTACGTGGCTGCCGTTCGCCGCCTCCGCCGCGATCGGACTGCTCGCCTGCGCGCTGCTCGTCATCAACAACCTGCGTGACATCCCGACTGACAGCGAAACCGGCAAGCGAACCCTGGCCGTCGTCCTCGGCGATCAGCGGACCCGGGCGCTCTACACCGGCTGCATCCTGGTGCCGTTCTGCGTGGCCCTGGCGCTCGCACCAGCCCGGCCGCTGAGCCTGCTGGCCCTGGCCGCCCTGCCGCTGGCGTTCGCGCCGGTTCGTCAGGTGCGCGACGGAGCCACCGGCCGCAGCCTCATCCTCGCGCTGGGCCAGACCGGGCGCCTTGAGCTAGCCTACGGAGCGCTGCTGGCACTCGGCCTGGCCATCAAGCTCTAAGCAGTCGCGAGGCGCCGCGCCCGCGCGACGAGCGCATTGCGCGCGCTTCGGGCACGAGGCGCCACGCGCGCGCTTCGGGCACGAGGCGCTACGCCGGGCCAGCCGCGGCACCGTTGGCGGCGCTCGTGTCCTGCACCTCGTCGGCCTCGACGGGCTCCATGTCTTTGAGCGCCTCCCGGACGGCCGGATCCGTCACCACGATCTCGGGCAGCCGTGCTTCGGGAACCGCGGCTGTCCCCAGCAGGGCCTCGGGCAGCGGGACATCGGGCGGCGGCGGTGTCGGCGGAACGGTGGCCACAGCCGCCGCCAGCGCAGCCGGCTGCGCCTCCTCGGCGGAAGAGTCTCCCTCCAGCGCAGCCGCATTCTGCACAACCTTGGCCAGCGCAGCGTCTGCGGCACCGTCCTCAGCTACGGCCGGCCGGGCTGGCCGAGTCAAGCCCGGCCGACTCACCGGGCGTGCAGCCGGTGCCGAACTCGGCGCATCGGCAGCCGAGCCGGGGTCAAACGCGCTACCCAGTGCCTTCAGCGCGCTGGTCAGCTCGCTCGGAATCATCCACATCGTGTTGCCCGCCCCCTGGGCGATCTGCGGCAGCATCTGCAGGTACTGATAGGCGAGCAGCTTCGGGTCCGGGTCATTGTCGTGGATCGACTGGAACACCGACGTGATCGCCTGCGCCTGGCCCTCGGCCTTCAGGATCGCGCTTTGCTTCGCGCCCTCGGCCCGTAGCACCGTGCCCTGCTTGTCCCCATCGGCCGTCAGGATCTGCGCTTGCCGCAGGCCCTCGGCGGTCAGGATGGCCGCGCGCTTCTCCCGCTCGGCCCGCATCTGCTTCTCCATGGCGTCGATCACGCTCTTCGGCGGGTCGATCGCCTTGATCTCCACCCTGGTCACCCGGATGCCCCACTTGCCCGAGGCGTCATCAAGCACGCCGCGCAGCATGGTGTTGATCTTGTCGCGGGACGTCAGCGTGACCTCCAGGTCCATGGACCCGATCACGCTGCGCAGCATGGTGGCAGTGAGCTGCTCGATCGCCTGGATGTAGTTGACGATCTCGTAATCAGCTGCCCGCGGATCGGTGACCTGGAAGAAGAGCACAGTGTCGATCTTCACCACCAGGTTGTCCTCGGTGATGACCGGCTGGCCGAGGAATGAGACCACCTGCTCGCGCAAGTCGATCAGCGGCTTCACCCGGTCGACGAACGGGACGATGAAGTTCATGCCGGGTTCCAGCGTCTTGGTGTAGCGGCCGAATCGCTCCACGTTTCTGGCGCGCGCCTGCGGCACGATCCGGATCGTTTTTAGCGCGGTCAGCACGACCAGGAGGCCGACGACGGCGACCACGATGCCGATAGCCTCAGCGAACATGGCTACTCCCTCGGGTACACGAGAGCGGAGGCGCCCTCTATTTGCAGCACGTCGACCTTGGTGCCGACAGGGATGACCAGCGTCTCGTCGTATGGCCGGGCGGACCATTCCTCGCCGCCGATCCGGACCCGGCCGCCGTGGTCACTGACTTCGTCCAGCACGTAGCCCGTCCGGCCCACCAGGGCGGCGGTTCCGGTCCGCAGCAGCGGCGGATGCCGGATGTGACGCAGCGCGAACGGGCGGGCAATTCCGAGCCCGAGGCCCGAAGCGAGGACGAACGCGCCGAACTGCACCGCGGCGCCACCGCCGAGGTAGCCGGCGCCGGCGGCGATGAGCGCAGCCGCGCCGAGCAAGCCGAAAGCCAGCGTCGTGGTTGCGATCTCGATCGTGCCGAGCACAGCCGCGATGATCAACCAGATGATCCAGCTACCCATCGCTGCGCTCCGAAGGCGAAATGACCGTTACTTGAGACAGTAGACCCGTCCGCCCCCCGGCGCATCTCACCGCGGTGCGCGGGAATCACGGGCTCGCCGGGCGCCCTCGGCACGAGCGGCTCGCCCGTTGGCAAGGTCTTCGCGATTGCTCCCGTTATGAGGGGAAGTGGCGGCGAGCGGCCGGCTGGCGACTTCACACACCAGGATGGGAACGGGGACTATTGACCTATCCAGCAACCGGAGGCCAGTCATGCCCGTAGCCAGTCACCTGTCCTACAGCCACGGCGCCTCGGCCGAGCCGCTGCTCGGCGAGACCATCGGCGACAGCCTGCACCGGATTGCCGCGGCACACGGCGCGAACGAGGCGCTCGTCGACGTGCCGACCGGGAAGCGGTGGACATATGCCCAGCTCGACGCCGACAGCGACCTGGTCGCGCTCGGCCTGATCGCCGCCGGGATCGCCAAGGGGGATCGGGTCGGCATCTGGGCGCCGAATTGCGCCGAATGGGCGCTCCTGCAGTACGGCGCCGCGAAGGCAGGCGCGATCCTGGTCAACATCAACCCGGCCTACCGCGGCCACGAGCTCGCGTACGTGCTCCGCCAGTCCGGGACCAGGCTGCTCGTCAGCGCGGAGAGCTTCAAGACCAGCGACTACCGCGGCATGATCGACGAAGTCCGCGGCGATCTGCCGGACCTGGAGCGGGTCATCTACCTCGGTACCGCCGACTGGGACGGGCTCGTCGCCGCCGGGGCGGTCGCCGACCCCGCCATCCTGGCCGAGCGCGAGGCCAGCCTGGCCTTCGACGACCCGATCAACATCCAGTACACCAGCGGCACGACCGGCTTCCCCAAAGGCGCGACGCTGTCGCACCACAACATCCTGAACAACGGGTATTTCGTCGGCATGGGCTGCCGGTACACCGCCGACGACCGGGTCTGTGTCCCGGTGCCCTTTTACCACTGCTTCGGCATGGTGATGGGTAACCTGGGCTGCACGACCCACGGAGCCTGCATCGTCATCCCGGCCCCCGGCTTCGACCCCGCGGCCACGCTCGCGGCGGTCGAGGCTGAGCGGTGCACGTCGCTGTACGGCGTGCCGACGATGTTCATCGCCGAGCTAGCGCTGCCCGACTTCGCCAGCTATGACCTGTCGAGCCTGCGCACCGGGATCATGGCGGGCTCGCCGTGCCCGGTCGAGGTCATGAAGCGCGTCTTCAGCGAGATGCACATGACCGAGGTCACGATCTGCTACGGGATGACCGAGACGTCGCCGGTGTCCACCCAGACCACCGCGGACGACGACATGGAGCGGCGGGTTTCCACTGTCGGCCGCGTCCACCCGCACGTCGAGATCAAGGTGATCGACCCCGAGACCGGCCTGGTGCTGCCTCGCGGCAGCAACGGCGAGCTGTGCACCCGCGGCTACTCGGTGATGCTCGGCTACTGGAACGAGCCGGACAAGACAGCCGACGCGATCGACGCCGGACGGTGGATGCACACCGGCGACCTCGCGATCATGGATGACTACGGATACCTCAACATCGTCGGGCGGATCAAGGACATGGTGATCCGCGGCGGCGAGAACATCTACCCGCGCGAGGTCGAGGAGTTCCTCTACACCCATCCCGAGATCGAGGACGTGCAGGTGGTCGGCGTGCCTGACCTCAGGTACGGCGAAGAGCTGTGCGCGTGGGTGAAGCTGCGGTCCGGCAGTGAGCTGACCGCCGACCAGGTCAGGGAGTTCTGCACGGGCAAGATCGCGCATTACAAGATCCCGCGGTACGTCCGGGTGACGCACGACTTCCCTATGACGGTCACCGGGAAGGTGCAGAAATTCAAGATGCGCGAGACCTCGGTCGAAGAACTCGGGCTCGCGGCGGTGAGCCAGACCCCGACCGCCTGACCGCGGAGCTGTCAGACCGCGGAGGCGCCAGACCCCGACCGCCCGACCGCGGAGCTGCCAAACCCCGGAGCTGCCACATCGTGGAGCTGCCAGGACTACCGGGGCAACGCGAGCGCCCAGCCTGCTGACCGCCGGTCAGGGTACGCGGAAGGGCAGCCAGTCGCTGGACGCGCGCTCTTGCCGGCGATGGCCATTGTCGCGATGGTCGGCCGGCGCCGTTCCGGCAGACAGCCAGCCGCGAATCGACCCGCGCGACACGGCCGACAGGATCGAACCGGCGCTGACCGCGGACAAGACCGAGAACACGCAGCCGATGGAGCCGATGGACAAGATGGACCCAGCGGATCCGATCGACAGGATGGACCCGCTAGAACCGATCGACAGGATGGACCCGGTGGAGCCGATGGACAGGATCGAGCCCGACGAGCCCAGCGAGCGAGACCAGCCGGGCGAGCGAGACGAGCCGCGCGCAGTCCTCATCAGGTCATTCTCGCATCCGCTCTGGCGCCGCAATCGGGCGCGGCAGGGAGTGCCGTTCCATGGCTGAGTACTTCGACCTCGGCGACTGGACGCGGCCGGTCACGACATCATCCGAGCTCGCGCAGGCGTGGTTTACGCGCGGCTTGCTGTGGACCTATGCCTTCAATCACGAGGAGGCCATCGAGTGCTTCGGGCACGCGATCGCCGCTGACCCTGGCTGCGCGCTCGCCTACTGGGGCGTGGCCTACGCACTCGGGCCAAACTACAACAAACCCTGGGAGATGTTCGACGAGGTCGACCTGGCCTCGGCGCGGTCACGCGCGCACGCCGCCGTCGCGGCCGCGAACGCCAGCCTGGACGGCGCCGCGCCGGTCGAGCGCGCCCTAGTGCAGGCGCTGGCGTGCAGGTACCCGGCGCCTGAGCCCGCGGCTGACGGCTCCGACTGGAATCGGCAGTACGCGGACGCGATGCGCGAGGTCTATCTTGCCTATCCCGGTGACCTCGACGTTGCGGTGCTATTTGCCGACGCGCTGATGAACCTGACGCCCTGGGCATTGTGGGACATCACGACGGGTGAGCCAGCGGCGGGCGCGGCGACCATCGAGATCCGCGCTGTGCTGGAGCGGGCGCTCGAAAGCGCGGAGGGGCGCGCCCATCCAGGCGCCCTGCATCTGTACATCCACCTGATGGAGATGTCACCGCGACCGGAGG
Organism: Streptosporangiaceae bacterium; assembly: GCA_036496945.1. Taxonomy (GTDB): domain Bacteria; phylum Actinomycetota; class Actinomycetes; order Streptosporangiales; family Streptosporangiaceae; genus JAJYUU01. Next base: position 42,056 of record DASXKI010000226.1, read on the forward strand.
ACGCGCTGTGGGTCGGCGAGCTGCTGCGCGATCTGGTCCCGGACGCCGGGCACCTCCGGCACATGCCGACGCATCTCGACGTGCTGTGCGGCGACTATCGCAGCGTGGTGTCCTCCAACCAGGCCGCCATCGCCGCGGACGAGCGGCTCGTCGCCCGGCGCGGGGCAGCCGCGTTCTACACGCTGTACCGGGCACACAACTACCACTTCACGATCTACGGCGCGATGTTCCTCGGTCGAGCGCAGACCGCGCTGGAGGCGGCCGACCGGCTCGCCGCCGCGATCCCGGCGGACCTGCTGCGCGTCCAGGTCCCGCCAATGGCCGACTGGCTCGAGGGCTTCGTGCCGATGAAGCTGCATGCCCTGATCCGCTTTGGTCGGTGGCAGGACATCATCGACGCGCCGCTGCCGGATGATCGCGACCTCTACTGCGTCACGACCGCCATGCTGCACTACGCCAAGGGCGTCGCCTGCGCCGCGACCGGCCAGATCGAGGCGGCCGATGACCACCAGGTCCAGTTCGCGGCCGCGGTCGCGCGCGTGCCCGACTCGCGGACCGTGTTCAACAACTCCTGCCTGGACATCCTCGCGGTGGCGGACGCCATGCTGGCTGGCGAGATCGAGTACCGCAAGGCCAACTACGACGCGGCCTTCGGCCACCTGCGCCACGCCATCGAACTGGACGACGGGCTGCCCTACGACGAACCGTGGGCGTGGATGCAGCCGGCCCGGCACGCCTACGGTGCGCTGCTGCTCGAGCAGGACCGGGTGGCCGAGGCCGAGGCCGTGTACCGCGCCGACCTCGGCCTGGATCACACCCTCGCCAGAGCCTGCCAGCATCCGGCCAATGTCTGGAGCCTGCACGGGTACCACGAGTGCCTGATCCGCCTCGGCAAGCACGAGCAGGCGGGCATCATCGGTCAGCAGCTCGCGATCGCGTCCGCCTACGCCGACGTCCCGATCCGGGCCTCCTGTTACTGCCGCCTAGGTGATTCCGGCACCAGCTGACGCCAGCGCCGCCTGGACCCCCGGGATGTCATTGACGCACACCGCGTCCGCGCCTGCCTGGACCAGCCGGACAGCCTCGGCCGGGCTCGGCGACCAGGTCAGGACCTCCAGGCCGGCATCGTGCGCCGTCTGCATGATCCGGTCAGCGCTCAAGTCCGCCGGCCCCAACGGATCGCGGTGCAGGTTCAGCGTGCCGGTATGCAGGCTGACCGCGGCAAGCCCGAGATTGGCCGCTGCCGGGACGGCGTGCTGCGCAGGGAAGTCGATCCCGGTGATGAGCCCGAGCGCGACCTCGCCGGTCAACTCCTGGCGGTCGGCCAGGTACGTCACAGCCGAGGGGTCAAACGACGAGACGAGGAAACGCCGCGTTCCCCGCTTGCGCTGCAGGACCTCAGCTAGCAGCGCATACGTGCGCTGGGCCAGCGGATCCACCGCATCGTCGATGATCGTCTTGACATCGATGTTCACGGCGACGTCCGCGGGCAGTGCCGCAAGGACGTCGTCCAGGCTCGCGACGCCGTCGCCGGCGAGTTCCGCTGCCGTGCGCGTCACGATGGCGTGGCCGGCCGGACTGACCGGGTCGTGCCGGACCATCAGCTCGCCGTCGCGACTGCGATGCACGTCCAGCTCGACCCAGGACAGGCCGCAGGCGACGGCGGCCAGAAACGAGGCCACCGTGTTCTCCCGGTGACCGCCGCGATGCCCGGAGCCGAAGCCGCGATGGCCGACAATCGACGGCTTCCTATCGAAGATCATGAAAGGTCCCCCGGGCTTCGCCGTACCATCCGGTGCGAGTGGATATATTCGCAGCCAACCGCGATCTGGCTCCAGGGGCAAGACCCGTGCGCTAACCCGCGTTCCCGGCCCCGTAAGGTGGCAGAGGCTTGCAGGCGCAGGACGGACTAGTCGATGTCGTGGGGGTCAGATGGACGAGAGCGTGGCAAGGCAGCGGCTGACGGCCGAGCGCGCCGATGTGGCGCAACTGCTTAAGGACGCCGAGTCAGCGGCCACGCTGGACCGCGATTCCGAGGACGAGCCGGGCGACTACGCCGATGCGGCGCAGCCGCTGACGGCGCAGGGCATGGACGACGCACTGGCCGAAGGCTTCCGGGACCGCCTCGCAGCGATTGACCGCGCGCTGAAGCGGCTGGACGACGGGACTTACGGCACCTCGGTCCGCAGCGGAGCACCTATCCCCGACGAGCGGCTCGACGCTGACCCCGCCGCCGAGCTGACCGTCGACGAAGCGCGCGAGCGCGAGCGCGAGTAGGCCGGCCGCGCTCGCAAGCCGAACGTGCCGAGCACGGGTGGGCCGAGCGCGCTCGCAAGCCGGACCAGCGCCAGCCGAACGAGCGCCAGCCGAACGAGCGCGCTCGCAAGCCGAACGAGCGCCAGCCGAACGAGCGCCAGCCGAACGGGCGCGCTCGCAAGCCGAGCGAGCGCGCCGCGTCAGCTCAGCCCGAGTTCACGTCCAGCGTGATGGCGGTGCCCGTGAGCGCCTTGCTGACCGGGCAGCCTGCCTTGGCGTCGGCCGCGATCTTGGCGAAGTCCTCGGGACTGACGCCTTGCGCCGATCCGCTGACTGTCAGCACGATGCCGCTGATCCGGAACCCGCCCGCCGGGTCCGGGCCGAGCGTCACGTTCGCGGTCACATCCAGCGACTGGTCGCTCCCGCCGGCCGCGCCGAGCAGTGCCGAGAACTGCATCGCGAAGCAGCCGGAGTGCGCGGCCGCGATCAGCTCCTCGGGGCTAGTCGTGCCGCCGGCGTCGTCGGCCGCGCGCTTGGGGAAGTTGATCTCGTAACTGCCAAGGCCTGAGCTGACGAGGGTGACGGTGCCGGTGCCGTCCTGGAGTCCGCCAGTCCAGGTGGTGTGCGCGGTGCGAGTGGGCATGCCTGTCTCCTTGGATTCATGAGGTTCACGTCATCAGCAAGCCGGCGCGGGCGCTATGCCCGTTTACTCGTCAGCCTGCCACGGCGGTCGCCGCGTATGTTGCCGGGCCCGGATATGCGCAACAATCGCGGCCGCGGATCTCGTCCCGGCTGGCGTAAGCGCGTCCAGGCCGATATGTGCCACGCGGCTGCCATGTCATCGTGGGTACAGCCAGCCAGGCGGCCGCGTCGCGGTCCCTCACGACGGTTTGCATACCTCGATGAGGAACCGCTGCGAGCGGCAGACGAAGCGGCCATGCTCCTGAATGTGCTCGTGCATTCGCGCCAGCGGACCCGCGTAACCGGCCACGGTGAAGCCTGGCACGGTCCACAGCACCTTCTTCAGGAAGTGGACCACCGCGGCCACGTCGAAGAACTCCACTTGCAGCGCCTGCTCGCGCAGATCGACGATGCGCAGGCCGGCTGTCTGCGCCTGGGCCACGGCCCGCTCCGCGTTCCGTGCTGAGTGCACCGGCTGCGCGCCCATCATGAAGTCGATCAGCTCGCGGTTGGTGCCTGCGCCGATCTGCTGAGACAGGTACGTGCCGCCCGGCGTCAGGACGCGCGCGATCTCCGGCCACAACACGGTCGTCGGATGCCTGCTGGCCACCAGATCGAAGCCCGCGTCCGGGAACGGCAAGCTCTCGTCGTCGGCCACCTGCGCGACCAGCCCGCCAAGTGGCTCGAGGTTGTGCCTGGCCAGCTCGACGTTGGGCGGCCAGGACTCGGTCGCCGCCAGCGCCGACAGCTGCGGGCGATCGCGGGTGCCCGCGCCGCTGCGTCGTACAGCCCCCGCAAGGACCTCCCCGCCGCCGGTCTGGATGTCCAGCACAGCCTCCGCCCGGCCGATCCGGCCAGACAGCAGGCCCGCGTAGCCCCACGACGGCCGTTCCTCGGTCGCGCGCGCGTTGAACCAGGAGAAATCCCAGCCCGCCAGCGGCACGGCGTCGCCTTCGGCGATCAGATCCTCGAACGTTCGCAGCCTCGACACCAGGCGATTGTTACCGGGAACGGGGCCGCCCCGCCAACTCACTTTTCGCCCGCACGGCCGGTCAGGTCAGTCCGAGCAGCCCGTCCAGGCCTACGGTCAGGCCGGCCGGCAGGCTGCCGATACCGCGCACGGCCACCAGCACGCCAGGCATGAATGAGGCACGATCCAGCGAGTCGTGACGGATCGTCAGGATCTCGCCGTGCCCGCCGAGCAGGACCTCCTGATGCGCGACGAGCCCGGCCAGCCGGACCGAATGCACGTGGACGCCGCTCACATCGGCACCGCGCGCGCCGTCGGCCGCCGTCACTGTCGCATCCGGCATGGGACCCGTCCCGGCCGCTGACCTGGCAGCGCTGATCATGGCCGCGGTACGCGCGGCCGTGCCCGACGGCGCGTCTACCTTGCCGGCGTGGTGCAACTCGATGACCTCGGTCGACTCGAAGAACGGCGCCGCCAGCTCGGCGAACCGCATCATGAGCACGGCGCCGACGGAGAAGTTCGGCACGACCAGCACGCGCGCGCCGGGCTGGGCGGCGAGCCAGCCAGCGACCTCGCGCAGGCGAGTTTCGTCGAAGCCTGACGTCCCGACCACGCAGGCGATGCCGTGCTCGACGCACCAGCGGAGGTTGTCCATGACCGCGCCGGGGTGGGTGAAGTCGACAACCACGTCGGTGCCGACCAGCACCTCGAGTGAGTCCCCGACATCGACCTGCGCCGTCAGTATCAGGTCGTCAGCCGACGCTACGGTGCCGCACACCTGCGACCCCATCCGCCCCTTGGCGCCTAGCACGCCTACCTTGATCATCGTGCTCCCTCGCCCGTGGTTCGCTGCCCCGTGATCGGTCAGCCTAATAATGGCCGGCCAACGTCGGGCCAGCGCGCCTCGGTGCGGTATGAAAGGCTGCGGGCGGAACCAGCGACGAAGTCGGAAGGGTGTAAGCCATGACGGCGTGGAACTCGTTCAGCACAGACTCAAGCCAGGGCATCACGTCCGAGGTGATCACGTATCCCGGCGGGAATGGTGACCAGATCCACGCCTATGTCACCCGGCCGACCGGCGGCGCCACGGCGCCAGGCATCGTCGCCGTGCACCATATGCCGGGCTGGGACGAGTTCTACCGTGAGTTCTCCGACCGCCTAGCCCGGCATGGCTATACCGTCATCTGTCCCGACCTGTACTGCCGGTACGGACACGGCACCCCCGACGACATCGCCGCAAAAGTGCGCGCCGAAGGTGGCGTGCCAGACGACAGCGTGGTTTCCGACGCGGAGGCCGCCCGCGAGTGGCTGCTTACCCAGGCGACGAGTAACGGCAAGACCGGGATCATCGGCACCTGCTCGGGCGGGCGGCATTCGCTCCTGACCGCGTGCCGCAGCGACGGCTGGGACGCCGTCGCTGATCTGTGGGGCGGCGGCGTCATCGCGAGCCAGGAGGAACTGAGCCCCGCGCGCCCGGTCCCGCCGATCGACTACTTGCCTGAGCTCGCCGCGCCGCTGCTCGGCCTGTTCGGCAACGAGGACCGGTACCCGACGCCTGCGCAGGTGGATCAGCTCGAGGCCGAACTGCAGCGGCTCGGCAAGGAGTACGAATTCCACCGGTATGACGGTGCCTCGCACGGCTTCTTTTACTACATGACGCCGGCTTACCGGCCGGAGGCGGCGATGGACGGCTGGGAAAAGATCTTTGCCTTCTTCGCTGCACGCCTGGCCGCCTGACCGGGCGCCGTCCGGAGCTCGGCACGACCACGAGCAGAATCGGCAGGTTAGTTCCGCATAGCCGTCGGGCCCGGTTAGCCGGCTGCGCGCTCGTGGCGTTAGCCGCCGGGCTGAGCGCCGTCAGCCCGAGGTTCGGCGGCCCGAGCGATGTGGTGAGTTACCCCTGAGGTCGCAGGGCCTGGCCGCTGGTCCAGCCGTCTTCGCGGGTCTGGCGACCTGGCACGATGGATGCATCATGACACTGCCTGTTGCGACACTGACCGATCAGCTCCCGGAGGGCGCCGAGCCCGACGAGGTATTCGCTGCGTTCGCCGACTGGACGGCGGAGCAGGGATTCAGCCTGTATCCGCACCAGGAGGAGGCGCTGATCGAGATCGTGTCCGGCGCCAACGTGATCTTGTCGGCGCCGACCGGCTCGGGTAAGAGCCTGGTCGCCACCGGCGCGCATTTCACCGCCCTGGCGCGCGACGAGCGCACGTTCTATACGGCGCCGATCAAGGCGCTGGTGTCGGAGAAGTTCTTCGCGCTGTGCGACACCTTCGGGCCCGAAGAGGTCGGCATGATGACCGGCGACGGCAGCGTGAACCCCACGGCGCAGATCATCTGCTGTACCGCCGAGGTGCTTGCCAACATCGCGTTGCGGGACGGCGCCGATGCCGACATCGGCCAGGTCGTCATGGACGAGTTCCACTTCTACGCCGATCCGGACCGCGGGTGGGCCTGGCAGGTGCCGCTGATCGAGCTGCCGAAGGCTCAGTTCGTCCTCATGTCCGCGACGCTCGGCGACGTCAGCAAGTTCGAGCAGGACCTGAAGCGCCGGACCGGCCGCGCTACTGCTGTGGTGAGTTCGGCAGAGCGCCCCGTTCCCCTAACTTTTTCGTTTGCCCTGACTCCGCTGCACGAGACCGTGTCCGACTTGCTGGCGACCCACGAGGCGCCGATCTACATCGTGCATTTCACTCAGGCGGCCGCGATCGAGCAAGCCCAGGCGCTGATGAGCGTGAATGTGTGCAGCCGGGCAGAGAAGGATGCCATCGCCGACCTGATCGGGAGCTTCCGGTTCGCGCCCGGCTTCGGCCGGACGCTCTCCCGGCTGGTCCGGCACGGCATCGGCGTGCACCACGCTGGCATGCTGCCCAAGTACCGGCGGCTGGTGGAGACTCTCGCCCAGGCCGGGCTGCTGAAAGTTATCTGCGGCACCGACACCCTCGGTGTCGGTATCAACGTGCCGATCCGAACGGTTCTGTTCACCGCGCTGTCCAAGTACGACGGGACCAGGACCCGGCTGCTGATGGCGCGGGAGTTCCACCAGATCGCCGGCCGGGCAGGGCGGGCCGGCTTCGACACGATGGGCCGGGTCGTGGTGCAGGCGCCCGAGCACGTGATCGACAACGAGCGGGCGCTGGCCAAGGCCGGGGACGACCCGAAGAAGCGTCGGAAGGTGGTGCGGCGCAAGCCGCCCGAGGGCATGGTGTCCTGGGGTCAGCCGACCTTCGAGCGGCTGGTCGCGGCCGAGCCGGAGCCGCTCAGGTCCAGCTTCGCCGTCAGTCACGCGATGCTGCTGAACGTGATCAGCCGGCCGGGCAACGCGTTCGACGCTATGCGGCACCTGCTGACCGACAACCACGAGGACCGGCCGGCGCAGCGCCGGCACATCAGCCGTGCGATCGCCATCTACCGCGCGCTGCTCGCCGGCGGCGTCGTCGAGCGTCTGCCTGAGCCCGATGGCGACGGTCGCTGGGTCCGCCTGACTGTGGATCTGCAGAAGGACTTCGCGCTCAACCAGCCGCTGTCGCCGCTGGCGCTGGCCGCCATCGAGCTGCTGGACCGGTCCTTGCCGGAATACCCGCTGGATGTGCTCTCCGTGATCGAGTCCACCCTTGATGATCCGCGGCAGGTGCTGTCGGCTCAGCTGTTCAAGGCCCGCGGCGAGGCCGTGGCGGCGATGAAGGCGGAGGGAATCGAGTACGACGAGCGGATGGACCTGCTGGAGGCGATCACGTACCCGCGCCCGCAGGCCGATCTCCTCGAGGCGGCGTACAACATCTACCGGCAGGGTCATCCCTGGGTCGCAGACCACCAGCTGTCTCCGAAGTCGGTTGTCCGCGACATGTACGAGCGGGCCATGACCTTCTCCGAGTACACCAGCTTCTACGGGCTGGCGCGATCGGAGGGCCTCGTCCTGCGCTACCTGGCCGACGCCTACAAGGCCATGCGGCAGACGGTGCCAGAGGAGGCCAGGACCGAGGAGCTCACGGACCTGATCGAGTGGCTGGGCGAGCTGGTCCGGCAGGTGGACTCCAGCCTGATCGACGAGTGGGAGCGGCTGCGCAATCCGGTCGAGGAGGCTGCACACCTGGCAGCGGACCGGCCGCCAGCGGTGACCGGCAACAAGCGGGCGTTCCGGGTGCTGGTGCGGAACGCGCTGTTCCGCCGGGTGGAACTGGCCGCCCTACGGCGATGGGAAGAGCTCGGTTCGCTGGATGCGGAAGCCGGCTTTGACGCCGAGGCGTGGGCCTCTGCGCTGGCGCCGTATTTCGCGTCGCACGATGAGATTGGCACCGGCGCGGACGCCCGCGGTCCTGGTCTGCTGATCCTCGAGGAGCTGCCGGGCGTCTGGTCAGCCAGGCAGATCTTCGACGACCCGGCCGGCGATCACGACTGGGGATTCTCGGCCACCATCGACCTCGACGCCTCTGACGAGGCGGGCGTCGCGGTCATCACCGTCACCAGCGTCGGCCAGCTCTAGCCTGGCCGGCCGGCGGATGTGCAACCATCCGGTGGCAGATAGCCGAGCGGAGGACAGAACATGCAACAGGACTGGATCGAGCGCGAGGTGCTCATCGAGGCGTCGCGTGAGCGGGTGTGGGCAGTGCTGACCGATCCGACGCACATAGCGGGCTGGTTCGGGGATACGGCCGAGATGGACCCGCGCCCCGGCGGCAAGGCCGCCTTCGGCTGGACCGAGCACGGCACGCACCGCGCCATTGTCGACCGTGTGGTGGAGCCCAGCTTCCTGTCATACCGCTGGGCTCGCGACGCGGAGACCGAGCCTGCCGATGGCGGCTCGACTCTGGTGGAGTTCACGTTGACCGAAGTCTTCGCCGGGACACTGCTGCGCGTGGTCGAGACGGGGTTCTCCAGTCTGCACGGCAGCGAGCAGGACCAGGACAAGGCAGTGCAGGAGAACACCGCGGGCTGGCAGTCAGAGCTCGCCGAACTGAAGGAGTACGCGGAACGGCCCGCTGCATGAACCCGCCGCGGATGTCCTGCGCAGCGCTGGCCTCGTCGCCCGCGAGAAGGATGGTCGCGACGTGCGTTTCGCCGTCCGCACGCAGGGCCTGACGCAGAACGCAGGCTGGCTCGCGGCGCTGGCCACCGAGTGGGACGCCAGGCTGGCGGCGATCAAGCGGATCGCCGAATCCGACAGGTGAGGCCCGGATGATCGCCGAACCAGGCCCGCTCATAGGCCGCACACGGACGACGTTCAGCTTCCGTTCAGACTTGTGCCCGAGCATCCTCACGTGATGCCTAACGCTCCGGTCAGTCAGGCCGGCCTGCGGCCGCCCCGTGGCGGGGCTATGCCGGAATCGGCACCACGCCGGCCAGCGCCTGTGCCGCGGCCGAGATTTGTCGACGCGTGCGCGGCCGTGGCGGGCATCGGCTTCGGCGCCGTCGTCGCGACGGTCATCACGAGCGAGTCCCACGGGTCGCTGGCGGCTCCGGGCGGACTCCTGACAGCCGCCGGCCGGCTCGCCGCCTTCACCGGCACGTACCTGATCCTGATAATGGTGGTGCTCGTCGCCCGGCTGCCCTGGCTGGAGCGCTCAGTCGGCCAGGATCAGCTCATCCGCTGGCATCGGCGGGTGAGCCCGTGGGCCATCAGCCTGATCACCGCGCATGTGCTCCTGATCGTGCTCGGATACACACAGGCAGCCAGGTCAACGCCATTCCGCGAGATCTGGCTCCTGCTGCGATCCTATCCCGACATTCTGGCGGCGGCAGTCGGCTTCAGCCTGCTTGCGCTGGCGGGGATTACCTCCTATCGGGCGGTCAAGCGCCGGCTGCGGTACGAGACCTGGTGGGCGGTGCACCTCTACCTCTACATCGGGCTCGCGCTCGCCTTCACCCACCAGATCGTCACCGGGGTGACCTTCGTCGGCCACCCGCTCGCGCGGGGCCTGTGGATCGCCATCTGGGTGAGCACGGCCGGCTCGGTGCTGCTGTTCCGTATCGGCCAGCCTGCCTGGCGGAGCCTGCGCCACCGGCTACGGGTCGTCGAGGTCCGGGACGAGGCCCCGGGCGTCGTCTCCGTGGTCTGCCGGGGACGCGATCTTGACAAGCTCCCGATATCCGGCGGCCAGTTCTTCCTCTGGCGATTCCTGACCAGGGAGCTGTGGTGGCAGGCCCATCCGTACTCGCTGTCTGCGCTGCCGCAGCCCCCGTATCTGCGCTTCACCGTGAAGGGGCTCGGTGACTCCAGCCGCGCGCTGGCCCAGCTGCGGCCAGGCACCAGGGTCGCGTTCGAGGGGCCTTATGGCGCGTTCACCGATCACGCCAGGCTGTCCGACGGAGTCCTGCTGATCGCCGCCGGAGTTGGTGTCACGCCGCTGCGGGCCCTGCTTGAGGACCTGCCCGCGCACGCACACGTCGTCGTCATCATCCGGGCCTCGACCGTCGCCGACGTTGTGCACCGCGCGGAGATCGCCGCGCTGGTCGAGCACCGGGGCGGACGGCTCCACGAGATGATCGGGTCGCGCCACAAGGTCCGGATCAATGCCCGGACGCTTCGGCATCTGGTGCCGGACCTCGCCGACCGGGATGTATACATTTGCGGCCCAGAAGGCTTCGGTGCTGAGGTGATCACCGCGGCGTACAAGCTCGGCGTCGCCGATGACCAGATCCACACCGAGACCTTCAGTTTCTAGCAGGGCAAGGACCGCAGAACCATGCTCGACAGGGAGGGCGCGCCGTGAAGCGCGGACCGATCGTGATAGCGGGAACCGTGGCCGGCCTCATCGCCGTGCTGGAGTTCCACACCACGCCAGCGAAGCTGACGCTCGCCGGCGGCTCGACGCTGCCGCCCAGCGCGACGAGCGGGTCGGGCACCGCCGGGCAGCCAGCCGCGGGTTCTAGCCAGTCAGCGCCGACGGCAGGGCCGACCCGCGCGAGCGGGCAGGCCGCCTCGGGCACCGCGACCGGCCCCGCGGTCAACTACAACTACGGCATCCTCTCGGTCAAGGTCACGGTATCGCGCGGCAAGATCACCAAGATCGGCCTCGCGTCGCTGAACGACGGTGCTAATCCCCGCTCGCAGTCCATCGATCAGCAGTCCATCCCGATGCTGGAGCAGCAGGCACTGCAGGCACAAAGTGCCAACATCCAGGGTGTCTCAGGGGCGAGCTACACCAGCGCCGGGTTCGCCCAGTCACTTCAGTCCGCGTTGCATTCCCTCGGCATGTCGTGACGCCGCCCCCGGTCCGTCAGCTTGAGCACGTCATGGGCACGGTCATCACGATTGATGTCTATCCGCTGGAGACAGCCGACCACGAGGCGGCCGACCACGTCCGGCGGCGGCTCGCGGACGCCAGCACCGTACTCGAGCGCGCCGACCAGGTCTTCAGCACCTGGCGACCCGATAGCCCGGTCAGCCGCCTGCGCCGGGGCGAGATAACGGCCGCCAGCGCCCCGCCTGAGGTGGCGGCAGTGATGGCCGCCTGCGATACGGCACGGCAGTTGTCCGGCGGCTGGTTCGACCCGTGGGCGATGCCTGGCGGATTCGACCCAACTGGCTATGTCAAGGGCTGGGCCGCGCAACTCGCACTGGCCGCGCTCGACGGCCTCGCGATGTCAGGTGCGCTGGTCAATGCCGCCGGTGACATCGCCAGTACCGGCGCTCAGCCGTCCGGTGCGCCCTTCCGGATCGGCATAGCCGATCCGGATGAGCCGCGGCGCCTGGCAGAGATTGTCGAGCTCACCGGATGCATCGCGACGTCCGGTACCTATGAGCGCGGCAGTCACCTCATCGATCCGCGGTCGGGCCAGCCCACAGCACGAGTCGCGTCGGTGAGCGTGATCGGCCCCGACCTCGGCCTCGCGGACGCCCTTGCTACCGCCATCGCCGTCGCCGGGCCGGCTGGCCTGGCGCTCATCGAGCCGCTCGCCGACTACGAAGCGCTCATCATCGGCCTGGATGGCCGCAGGGAGTGGACGAGCCGGTTCCCGTTCGCCTCCGCAGCCGATCCGGGAGCCGCACGCTGACGTTACGGCCGCTCGATCCCGGCGAGCACGTAGTCGACAACCTGCTGCGCGAACTTGTCTGTCAGCGGCTGGTGGCCGTGTAGCAGCCGGTGATAGGCGGCGCCGAACACCAAGTCGAGCACGACCTCGTAGTCGGTCCGGGACGATATCTCGCCTCGTTCGACGGCGCGATCAAGCATGATCTTGTGCTGGCCACGGAGCCGCTCGACGACTCGCTCGCGCCACGCGACAGCAAGCTCAGGATCTCGCTGCGCCTCGGCGATCAGCCCGGCCAGGATCGGTCCGGCGCTGGTGCTGGTCACCGACCAGATCCAGGCACGAAGCGCGGCCAGCAGGTCACCTCGCAAGCTGCCAGTATCGGGCAGCGGCTGCTGGCCCTGGAACTCGGTGAGGAACGCATCGAGCGCCAGCGTTCCGCGTGACGTCCACCGGCGGTAGATCGTGGTCTTGCCCACGCCCGCCCTGGACGCCACCTCCTCGATCGACATCCCGCCGAGCCCGCGCTCGGCCAGCAGTTGCGCGGCAGCCTGCAAGATCGCACGATCGGCCTGCTCGCTCCGCGGCCGGCCGCGGCGAGCGGCGGCCACCCCAGCGGGAATACGAATGTCCGCCATGACGCTGAAGCCTACACCGAAAAAAAGAAACGGTCCGTATCGTATCGCTGCGGCATCGGCCCGGTTGCCCGCGGGCGACCGCCTGTGAGTTGACAGGCGCCGAGCTGCTGACGGGTGCCGAGCTGCTCACGGGTACCGAGCTGCTCACGGGTACCGAGCTGCTGACGGGTGCCGAGCTGCTCACGGGTGCCGAGCTGCTCACGGGTACCGAGCTGCTCACGGGTACCGAGCTGCTCACGCATACCGAGCGCCTCACCGGTGCCCAGTTGCTGACAGGTGCCGAGCTGACGACGGGTGCCGACTTGCTGATGGGTGCGGCGCTGAGAGGCACCGAGTTGACAGCGTCGTCGAGCGGATGACAGTCTGGATTAGAATACGCGTCGTAGCGTATCGATATGACGGGAGCGTACGTGGTATCGGCCGGCAAGTCTGGGGCAGTTAGTGCAGCAGAGACAACGCCGGTCCGGCGGCAGGGCTTGCGGCTCGCGCTGATCTTGCTGGCGGCCTTCATGGTCGTGCTCGACTTCAGCATCGTGAACGTCGCACTGCCGTCCATCGAGCGCGAGCTTGGCATGGCGGCTGCATCGGCACAGTGGGTGATCACGGGCTACGCGATCGCGTTTGCGGGCCTGCTCATCCTCGGCGGTCGGGCGGCAGATCTCCTCGGTCGCCGCCGTATGTTCATCATCGGCTTGCTGATCTTCACCGCGGCTTCCCTCTCCGGCGGCCTGGCCCGCGATCCTGCCCTGCTCATCGCGTCCCGGCTCGTCCAGGGGGCTGGCGCTGCCATCGTCGCGCCGGCAGCGCTGTCGCTGATCACGACCAGCTTTGCCGAAGGCCGCGCACGAACCAAGGCTCTCGGCCTGTATGGCGCTACGGCGTCGATCGGGTTCGTTGCCGGTCAAGTCCTCGGCGGGGTCCTGGTTCAGTTCACCACCTGGCGCGCAGTGTTCCTCGTCAACGTGCCCATCGGGCTGCTGGCCGCCGTCCTCGCGCCGCGACTGCTCGCCGACTCGCGTGGCCCGTCGGCCGGCCGCCGACTGGACGCCAGGGGTGCCCTCCTGATCACCGGGGCAATGGCCGCGCTGGTATTCGCGGTCTCGCAGGCCAATGTGTCCGGCTGGCTGTCCCCGTTGATACTCGGCGCGCTCGCCGCATCCGCTGCCTGCGCCGGCGCATTCGTCATCGCCGAGCGGCGCCACCCCGATCCGCTGCTACCTGCCGCCATCATCAGGCGGCCTGCGCTGCGCACGGCCACAGCGCTGAACGTGCTTCTCGGCCTGTGGAACGGCGGCGAGATGCTGGTGCTGTCGCTGTACTTCCAGCAGGTGCTGAGGGACTCACCGCTCGCGACGGGTCTCGCGATAGCGCCGCAGGGAGTCGTGGGCTTCATTGCGGGCGCCTTCGGAGCCAGGATGGCGAGCCGGATCGGCATCCGCCGCGTGCTGATCCTGACCGGTGTGGCGGCGGCCGCCGGGTTTGCGATCCTTACCCGGCTGCCGGCCTCCGGTCACTACAGCCCGCTGCTAGCTGGGGTGATGCTCATAGGCTTCGGCACGGCCGGCACCGCATTCGGCACCATGGTCATCGCGACCGCCGGGACCGCAAGCGCGGAGCAAGGCGTCGTCGGCGGCGTGATCAACACCAGTCGTCAGGTCGGCGCCGCCCTTGGTGCGGCGACGCTGCCCGCAATCGCCGCGGCCGTGAGCCACGACTCGATAGCGGTCACTGCGACAGGCACGCGAGCTGCCATGCTCGCCGGCGGCGTCGCCGCCGTGATCGCCGCGCTAATCGCCTGGCGCAGCATCGGCGCCAGGCGCCCCGCCGCGACCAACGCCGCCGCAGCGAACACCGCCGCAACCAACGCCACGGCAATCAGCGCCGCCGCACCGAGCCTCGCCATACCGAACGCTGCCCCAATCAGCGCCGCCGCACCGAACGCTGCGACATCGAACATTGCCGCGACTGCACGGCACGACACGGGCAGGGATCACCGCAACCTCGACAGGAGAGATCGTCATGAAGTACCGCACGCTTGGCCGGAGCGGCCTGCAGGTATCCCCGATCGCATTCGGCACCTGGCAGCTCGGCGGGGACTGGGGGCCCACCGACGAGGCGGCCGCGATAGCGGCCATCCGGCGGGCGGCCGATCAGGGCGTGACGCTATTCGACACGGCTCAGGCCTACGGCTACGGGGCCAGTGAGCGCCTGCTGGCCAAGGCGCTCGCTGGCCTCGACCGCAGCGCCCTGGTGATCGCCACCAAGGGCGGCCTCCGCCCAGGCGAGCTAGGCGCGGCAACCGGGACTCCAGCCCAGCCTGGATCCGCTCAGGCGTGGAATCGAGCCTG
>DASXKI010000227.1:0-14859 GCA_036496945.1 Streptosporangiaceae bacterium
GTCGCGGGCGCGGACATGCAGACCAGGGCCCGCGTGATGGTCGCCGGTAGCGCCGGGCTCACGTGGCTGCCGGTCAGCGACCTCGCGTCAGCGGGCCGCGGCGTGGCATGCCCGGCGGTTTGACCGGTCACTAGCTGACCGTCGTGGGGTCCGCCACCCGTTCCCGCTCGTGCCGGAGATGCTCGCGGTCGGCGGCTTTGTCGGGCCCTGTGAGCTGGGTTGGCGGGCCGCGAAGCTAAACTGACGAAGCTTGGAGGTGATCCTGCCCGATTTCGGGCAGGATTCTTGCAAAACTAGGGACCTCATGGCCATGATGGGCTCCGTGTCCGGACAGCAGCCGCCCGACGACCTCGTTGACTACCTGATCCGCACCTGTCCGCTTAGCCCCGCCGAAGCCGCGCGGGTCGTAGCAGATGTGCTCGGGTATTTCTCCGAGCCGGCGGACGATTACGTCCGGCGGCGCCATCAGGAGCTCAAGGCCAGAGGTCTCACCAACGACCTGGCGTTCGAGCAGATCGCGGCCGAGATCCCGCAGCGGCGCTATGCGCCGCCGGAGTTCTCGCTCCGTCAGCTGCGCCGGATGGTCTACGGGTGAGCAGGATCGCTAACGATGAGGAGCAACAACCTTGTGCGGAATCGTCGCGTACATCGGCGGCCGGGACAGCGTCCCGATCCTGCTGGAGGGCCTGGCCAGGCTTGAGTACCGGGGTTACGACTCGGCCGGGATCGCGGTCGTCGGCAGGGGCGGCGACCTTCGGGTGCGCAAGGCGAAGGGCAGGGTTACCGAGCTCGCCGCCGATGTGCCGGCCAGGCTCAAGGGAAGTCCCGGCATCGGGCATACCCGATGGGCGACCCACGGCGAGCCGAGCGATGAGAACGCACACCCGCATGTGTGCGGGCCGATCGCGATTGTCCACAACGGGATTATCGAGAACGCTGAGGAACTGCGGTCCAAGCTGATCGAAGGCGGCGCCAAGTTCGTCTCCCAGACTGACAGCGAGATCTTCGCCCACCTGATCGCCTCGCAGTCCGCTGCTGACGCGGACGGCGATGGCAAGCCGCGGGACCTGGAAGAGGCAGTGCGGCTAGCCCTGAAGTCCGTTGTGGGGACCTACGGCCTCGCGGTACTCGATGCCCGCAGCCCGGACCGGATCGTAGTCGCGCGCAACGGCAGCCCGGTGCTGCTGGGCATCGGCGACAAGGAGATGTTTGCGGCCTCGGACGTGGCTGCCCTGGTGCGCTACACCCGCCAGGTCGTGCACCTCGACGACGGCGAGATCGCCACGGTGCACGCCGACGGCTTTCGCACCTCCACACTCGACGCGAGGAGTACGACCAAGCAGCTGGCCGTGGTCGAGGCAGATGCCGCCAGCTACGACGCCGACGGCCACGCGCATTTCATGCACAAGGAGATCCACGAGCAGCCTGGCGTCGTGGAGCGGGTCCTGCGGGGGCGGCTGGACGACAGGTTCAACACCGCACACCTCGGCGGTCTCAACCTGGATGCGCGGGACGCTCGCGGCATCAAGCGCGTCAAGATCCTCGGCTGCGGCTCCGCTTACTACTCCGGAGTCCTGGGCGCCCAGCTCATCGAGGAACTCGCTCGGGTGCCCGCCGACGCCGAGCCGGCCTCAGAGTTCCGGTATCGCGCGCCGGTCATCGAGGAAGGCACCCTCTATATCGGCGTCAGCCAGTCCGGCGAGACGTATGACACGCTCGCCGCCGTGCAGGAGGTCAAGCGCAAGGGCGGCCAGGTGCTCGGCGTCGTCAACACCGTCGGCAGCACCATCGCGAGGGAGGTCGACGGCGGCGTCTACCTGCACGCAGGCCCGGAGATCAGCGTTACCTCCACCAAGACCTTCACTGCCACCGCGACCGTGTTTGCGCTGCTCGCGCTGCACCTGGCACGGATCCATGACCTGTCCCCGGCCGACGGCAGGCGGATCAGCGCCGGGCTGCGCAAGCTGCCGGATCAGATCGCGCAGATCCTGGCGATGGAGGAGGAGATCGCTGGGCTGGCCAAGGAGCTGGCGGGGTATCCGGGCATGTTCTTCGTCGGGCGGGTCCGCGGCTGGCCGGTCGCGCGCGAAGGCGCCCAGAAGCTCAAGGAGGTCTCCTACCTGCACGCCGAGGCCTACCCGGCGAGCGAGCTGAAGCACGGACCGCTCGCGCTCGTCGGTCCGGGGCTGCCGACTATCGCGGTCGTGCCCGACGACGAGCTTGTCGAGAAGAACCTGGCGACCCTCGGCGAGATCAAGGCCCGGCAGGGCCGGGTGCTGATGGTCGGGCACTCCGCTCCTAGCGACGCCCGGCTCGCCGACGACGTGCTGGCGGTGCCGAAGAACGAGCCGGAGCTCGACCCGATCCTGCTGTCGGTGCCGCTGCAGCTGCTGGCCTACCACGCAGCGGTCGCACTCGGCAACGACGTCGACAGGCCGCGCAACCTGGCCAAGAGCGTCACTGTCGAATAAGAGGTCGGCCGGCGCCTGCGGTGGCAGCCGGCTGAGGTCTTCGCTGAGCCGCCACGGCATGGCGAGCGGCCCGCGGCCAGCCAGTACCGCACACTAAGGTCATGCACGCCGAAGCCGGGCAGGCCGCCGACTGGCCTGCGCTGCCTGACCCGATGGCAGCGGCGCTGGCGGCGTTCGATCGCCACCTGGCCTCCGAGCGGGGCCTGTCGGTGCATACCGTGCGTGCCTACACCGGTGACGTCACCAGCCTGCTCGGATACGCGGCGGATGATCACTGCGATGCGCTGGGCGACATTGACATCGGCGTCTTGCGGGGCTGGCTGGGAAGCATGCACAAGGCTGGCCAGGCGCGAACGACGATCGCCCGGCGCGCGGCGTCGGCCCGAGCATTCACGGCCTTCGCGCACCAGCGTGGCTGGCTCGCCGCCGATCCGGGCGCGCAGCTTCGCACGCCGAAGGTGCACCGACACCTGCCAGAGGTCCTCGCGAAGGAGGAGATGGCGGCCGTTCTCGCTGGCACTGGCCGTGCCACTGGCGCTGCTACTGGCGCTGGCACTGGCACTGGCACTCGCCGGCGCGCGGCCGCCGGCGCCGCCCTTGCGGCGGCGATCGAGCTTCGCGACGCGGCCATCATGGAACTGCTGTACGCGACCGGCATCAGGGTGAGCGAGCTGTGCGGGCTTGATCCCGGTGACCTCGACCTGAGCAGGCGGACCGTCCGGGTGCTGGGCAAACGCAGTAAGGAACGGGTCGTGCCAGTCGGCATCCCCGCCGTGCGTGCCGTGCTGACCTGGCTGGAGCGCGGCCGGCCCGCCGTGACAGAAGCGCAGGACGAGCCAGGCTCGGGAACGGCGCTCTTCCTCGGCGCCAAAGGCGGCCGGATCGATCCCCGGACTGTCCGGCGCGTGGTCCACGCGCGGATCGCGGCCGCCGCGTCAGTCCCCGATACAGGCCCGCACGGCTTGCGCCATACCGCCGCCACCCACCTCCTGGAGGGTGGTGCTGACCTGCGGAGCGTGCAGGAGATACTCGGCCACGCCTCGCTAGCCACGACCCAGATCTACACCCACGTCAGCATCGACCGGCTGATCACGGTCTACCACCAGGCCCATCCCCGAGCCTGACGGCCGACAGGCCCTGGCCCAGACCGTGACGGGCTTGACTTGCCGGACGTCAGGGCCGGGTCCGGGCATGTAGACTTATCCCACGGCCTGCTATCTGGCTCGCGTCAGCGTGCGCGTTCCTGGCGGCCAAATTCGCGCGTCCGCTCGCTGCGCGGCCTGCCCTGGCACAGGACCTCAGAAAGTCCCGGCTGACGGCACCGCATAGGACGCCCTTTCACCGGTCCGCGGGAGAAATCCAGCGGCGAAAGGGCGTACGGGCGCCAGGACCTCAACCGGGAGGCGTACCTGCCTGCGTGGCAGGGCGCCCTGAAAAGGAAGGGGACACCGGCATGGCTCCGGTCGTCACCATGCGTCAGCTGCTGGAGAGCGGCGTTCATTTCGGGCATCAGACCAGGCGCTGGAACCCGAAGATGAAGCGCTTCATCCTCACCGAGCGCAACGGCATCTACATCATCGACCTCCAGCAGTCGCTGAACTTCATCGACGGCGCTTACGACTTCATCAAGGAGACGGTCGCGCACGGCGGCTCGGTCCTCTACGTGGGCACCAAGAAGCAGGCCCAGGAGGCCATCGCCGAGCAGGCACGCCGCGTCGGCATGCCCTTCGTCAACCAGCGCTGGCTGGGCGGAATGCTGACCAACTTCGGCACCGTCTACAAGCGGCTCCAGCGGCTCAAGGAGCTGGAGGAGATGGACTTCGACGACGTGGCCGGCTCCAACCTCACCAAGAAGGAGCTGCTCCAGCTCCGCCGCGAGCGGGACAAGCTCGAGCGCTCACTCGGCGGTATCCGCGACATGGCCAGGGTGCCGAGCGCGCTGTGGGTCGTGGACACCAAGAAGGAGCACATCGCCGTCAGCGAGGCGCGCAAGCTGGGCATCCCGGTGATCGCGATCCTGGACACGAACTGCGACCCGGACGAGGTTCAGTACCCGATCCCAGGCAACGACGACGCGATCCGCAGTGTTGCCCTGCTCACCAGGGTGATCGCGGACGCAGTCGCCGATGGCCTGATCGCCAGGGCCGGCGCGGCCACGACCGACGACAAGCCCGCGGCTGACGCAGGTGTCGGCGCGGCTGAGCCGCTGGCCGAATGGGAGCGGGAGCTGCTCGAAGGCAAGGCCGAAGCGGGCGCCGCTGCGGCGCTCGCCAACGGTGCTGCGCCTAGTGCGCCAGCTGCCAGCGACGCCACCGCGGTCACGGACGCCGCCGCGGCCACTGACAGCGCCGCGGTCACGGACGCCGCTGCGGCCGCTGACGCTGCCGCGGCCGCTGACGCTGCCGCGGCTACCGACGCCGCCGAGACGGCTGAGGCCAAGGCCGACGCGCTCGCCGAGGTTGCAGCCGACAGCGCGGTCGACGACACCGCGGCAGCCGAGGGCACCGACAGCTCAGCAGCTGCCGCCGCCGACAGCGCACCGGCTGAGGACCCGACAGCCTGATCGTCGCGACGGGCGGCTCCGGCCGGACTCACGGGACCTGGCCGAGCACGATCAGCGGCCCTGGGTGAGCCACACCCGGAGCCGCCCGCCGCCACCGGTACCACGACAACGAAAGATGGGGACATGGCGAACTACACCGCCGCCGATGTGAAGAGGCTGCGCGAGCAGACCGGCGCCGGCATGATGGACTGCAAGAACGCCCTGGTTGAGGCCAGCGGCGACTACGACGCCGCGGTAGAGGCCTTGCGCATCAAGGGCGCCAAGGACGTGACGAAGCGGGCTCAGCGGACCGCGGCCCAGGGCCTGGTGACCGCGCAGCTGGCCGGCACGAGCGCCGGGGTGCTGGTCGAGCTGAACTGCGAGACCGACTTCGTCGCCAAGACCGACCTGTTCCAGGAGGTCGCCGCCGACATCGCCGCCGCCGCCCTCGCGGCCGGTGCCGCCGACCGGCTGGCTGTCCTCGGCCTGGAGGTGCGGCCCGGCCAGACCGTGCAGGAGCTGATCGAGGAGGCCGGCGCCACGCTCAAGGAAAAGCTGGAGCTTGGCCGCTACGCCCGGTTCGAGGGCGGCTACGTGACCAGTTACCTGCATAAGTCCGACCCTGGCCTGCCGCCGACCGTGGGCGTCCTCGTCCAGCTCGACGAGGCTGGCGCCGAGATCGCCCAGGACATCGCCCTCCAGGTGGCGGCCATGCGCCCGCAGTACGTGACTCGAGAGCAGGTCCCCGACGACCTGATGGCCAATGAGCGGCGCATCGCCGAGCAGGTCACCAGGGAGGAGGGCAAGCCGGAGCAGGCGATCCCGAAGATCGTCGAGGGTCGCCTCAACGCGTTCCTGAAGGACATCGTCCTGGTCGAGCAGGCGTCCGTCCGGGACCAGAAGAAGTCGGTCAAGCAGCTGCTTGCCGAGCAGGGAGCCGGCGTGACGAACTTCGCCAGGTTCCAGATCGGCCAGGCAGGTTGACGCTGGCGGAGGGCGGTACCGCGGTGGCAGATAGCCCGCTGGGCGACCCGGAGCAACAGGATTCACCAAGGCCTGTCCCGGCGGATTCCAAGCGGCCTAGCTGGCGCCGGGTCGTGCTCAAGCTGTCCGGCGAGGCGTTCGCCGGCGACGAGGCCATCGGTATCTCCCCGGACGTGGTCATCCACCTTGCGCGGGAGATCACGGCTGCCGCCAGGGAAGGCTTCCAGATCGCCGTTGTGGTCGGCGGGGGCAACATGTTCCGCGGTGCGGCGCTCTCCGAGCGCGGCATCGACCGGTCGCGTGCCGACTACATGGGCATGCTTGGCACGGTGATCAACTGCCTTGCCCTCCAGGATGTCCTGGAGAAGCTCGGCGTCGAGACCAGGGTCCAGACGGCCATCACCATGGGCCAGGTTGCCGAGCCCTACATTCCGCGACGCGCGATCCGGCACCTGGAGAAGGGCCGGGTCGTGATCTTCGGGGCGGGGCTCGGCGCGCCGTTCTTCTCGACCGACACCTGTGCCGCGCAGCGCGCCCTGGAGATCGGGGCCGAGGCGGTGCTCAAGGGCACCCAGGTGGACGGGGTCTATGACTGCGATCCCCGCAAGAACGCCGACGCCGTGCTGTTCCATCACCTGGACTACACCGAGGTGCTGCGGCGCGAACTGCGCGTCATGGACGCTACAGCCGTGAGCCTGTGCATGGACAACGACCTGCCGATTGTCGTGTTCGATCTGATGGGGCAGGGCAACGTCGTCCAGGCCGTGCGCGGCGAGCGCATCGGCACGCTCGTGAGCCGGTCGCCGCGCTGATGCCAGGGCTGGTAGCGGCGCCGCGGAAAGCGGGCGCACCATGGACATATTCGGAGGCGCCAAGCACGTGCCCGGCCCGACGCCAACTGGACGCCCTACACACGCTCAGGAGCCGCAGTGATTGACGACAGCCTCCTCGAAGCCGAGGAGAAGATGGAAAAGGCAGTCGCGGTTGCCAAGGATGACTTCAACGGCATCCGGACCGGCCGGGCTCACCCGTCGATGTTCAACAAGATCACGGCTGAGTACTACGGCACCCACACGCCGGTGAACCAGCTAGCGTCGTTCCACCTGCCCGAGCCCAGGATGGTCATCGTGCAGCCCTACGACAAGGGCTCGATGGCGGCCATCGAGAAGGCGATCCGGAACTCTGATCTCGGGGTCAACCCGTCCAACGACGGCACGATCATCCGGGTCGCCTTCCCGGAACTGTCCGAGGAGCGGCGCAGGGAGTACATCAAGGTCGCCCGCACCAAGGCCGAGGACAGCCGGGTCTCTATCCGCAACATCCGCCGGCATGCCAAGGACGCCATCGACAAGCTCGTCAAGAACGGCGAAGCTGGCGAGGACGATGGCAGGCGGGCCGAGCGGGAGCTGGACGAGCTGACGCACACCTATACCGCACAGGTCGACGAGCTGCTGAAGCACAAGGAAACCGAGCTACTCGAGGTCTAGCCGTGCGGCCAGGAGACGATGACCGCCGGTCCGGCGAGCAAGGGTGGGGCAGCAGTGCAGCAGGATGCTGACCGGCAGGACGAAGTCCCGCCCGCCCCTGTGCCCGCACCCGACGCGGGGGTGCCACCGGCCCCCGAGCGGCGGCCTACCAGGACGGGCCGGAACCTGCCCGCCGCGATCGCGGTCGGTGTCTTGCTCGGCGGTCTTGCGCTGCTCACGCTCTTCACGGTCAAGGCCACGTTCCTGCTGTACGTCGGGATCATCGTCGGCCTCGCCCTGTGGGAGCTCAGCCACGCCCTCGGCACTCGCGGCATACACGTGCCGCTGGTCCCGATCGCGGCTGGCGGCATCGCGATGGTCACGCTCGCGTACTGGACACAGACCAAATGGGCCCTCGCGGCGCTGGCGGTGTCCGGCATCGCAGTATTCGCCTGGCGGCTGCCGGGCGGCGCGGACGGCTACGTCCGGGACGTAACTGCCGGCATGTTCACGCTGCTGTACCTGCCGCTGGCGGCGGTCTTCGTGGCGCTCATGCTGGTCGAGCCTGATGGCTCCCGGCGGGCCCTCATTTTCATCGTGCTAACGGTCTGCAGCGATACCGGCGGCTATCTGGCCGGCATTCTGCTCGGAAAGCACCCGATGGCACCCGCCATCAGCCCGAAGAAGACCTGGGAAGGCCTGGCCGGCTCGATCGTCCTGTGCCTCGCGGCGGGCGCGATCATGGTGCCGGACCTGCTGGACGGCCAGCTCTGGCAGGGGCTCGTGGTTGGCCTCGCCGCCGTCGGCGCCGCCACCCTGGGCGACCTGGTCGAGTCCATGATCAAGCGCGACCTGGGGATCAAGGACATGGGCCACTTGCTGCCCGGCCACGGCGGCATCATGGAACGGCTCGACTCGCTGCTCATCATGGCCCCGATAATCTGGCTGCTGCTCGCGCTCTTCGTCCCGAATGGCCACGCCACCTAACACCACAATCCGGAAGGGAACGCGGTCGCCGTCCTCTCGGCAGCCCGCACGTTGCCCGGCCGCTGGCCCGGCCTGCTGGGGCTCGTGACCTACTGGCTGTAAACCCAGCTGCGGCGCTGGGCGGCCAGCTGAGTGACCAGGCTGGCGGAGCTGCGCTCCCTGGCGAGCCGGCGGTCTCGCTCGGTGATCGGGATGATCCAGAGCCAGCGGACTGGCTCGTTGCTGCTGCGAAATCCATCCAGGCTCGGGACGTCGGGACCCGGCAGCCGGGAGGGATCGTCGAGCAGGAGGACGGCCTCGTTCCCGCCCCCTAGAGGGAACGTTGAAGGCTCGTGATACCAGGGAATGCTGTGGCCGGAGCCGAGCCAGCTCACCTCTCGCCATGGGAGCTGGGCCAGCCACAGGAAGACGCGCGCAGCCTCCGCACTCGGCATCGTCGTCGCCAGCGCCAGCTCGACCCTAGCCCGGTCAGCCGATCCCTCGCCGGTCTGCTCGACCACGGGCATCCGCTGGCCGCTCATGCCCACCGTCGACAACACAGTGAACGGACGCTTCGGGACCGCCGGGCGCTCCGAGACGCCCACCATCGGCGTCTTGCCGCCGCTGACATCCCAGTAACCGCCACCGGGGCCGAGCCTGTTGAGCAGGTGCCCGAGCAGCGCCTGCTGGAAGAGCGCCCAGGACCCGGCGCTAGCCCGCCACCGCCAGAACTGGGCCGATTGCGAAATCCGCTGGCCGAATCCCTCCATAGCGTCGTCGAGCGACCAGCCAAACGGCGTCTGCCCGATGATGTCGCGGCTATAGCCCGGCATGCCCTTCGCCAGGTTCGACCAGCCGGGGATCACTGCCAGTGGCTCACCGTCCTCCAGGAGAGCGACGCCATCGCCTTCCTCGAGCCAGACCGCGGTGAGAGCCGGAGCTAGCAGGGGCGGCCGTCCCGCGGGATGCTTGGTGTGCCCGGCTGGCATCTCGGGCGCCTGGCCGGCGCGCAACCGTGCGACGTCGATGGTGTCCGGTGCCGTACGGTGATTGGCGATCCAGGTGGCAGCGATGGTGCCGGACTTGTCGTGCAGGTACGCCGAGGTCGTCGTGCCGTCGTACTCGACGACGAGGCGCCTGCTGCCGTAGGGGCTGACGCTGTCCAGCAGCACGACGGGCCCGGCGGGTCCGCCGCGCACGCCAGACTCGCCGGGCGCGGCGGATATCCTGGAGCCCTGACCGGACCCTCGGCGCGACCTCGGCACATGCCGCAATCTACCGACTTCCCGCAGGTAGTTAGGCAGATGCGCGGAGATTGACCATGAGTTGCCGAGATTGACTACTGAGTTTGCCGATTGCTGTGAGGCTGGTCACAGCACACGAACCGGAGGTGAGCGCGCTGTGGGCGAGGCGATCGAGCTGATGCCGATCGGCCTGACCCCGCCCGGTCTGACACCGTCGCGCGGTCGGCGGCCGCGGCCGCCACGGCACCTGGCGGACCTGGATCCGGCCGGACGGCGTGCCGCCGTGGCCGAGCTAGGCCAGCCGGGCTTCCGTGCCGATCAGCTCTCCCGGCACTATTTCGCCC
The DNA here is from genome assembly GCA_036496945.1 of Streptosporangiaceae bacterium. Lineage (GTDB taxonomy): Bacteria > Actinomycetota > Actinomycetes > Streptosporangiales > Streptosporangiaceae > JAJYUU01. The sequence continues at coordinate 10,018 of DASXKI010000227.1, forward strand.
GGCTGACCGACGACCCGGCGGACATGACCGACCTCCCGGCCGACGTACGGGCCTCGCTGGCGGGCGCGTTGCTGCCGCCACTGCTGACGGCCCAGCGCGAGCTGGAGTGCGACGGCGGCACGACCCGTAAGACGCTGTGGCGCGCGTTCGACGGCGCGTTCGTCGAGTCGGTGCTGATGCGCTACCCGGACCGGACCACCATGTGCGTCTCGTCGCAGGCCGGGTGCGGAATGGCCTGCCCGTTCTGCGCGACCGGCCAGGCCGGACTCACCAGGAACCTGTCGGCCGCCGAGATCGTGACGCAGGTGTTCGCCGGGGCCAGGACGATGGCGTCGGGTGCCGTGCCCGGTGGCGCCGGGCGCGTGTCGAACGTCGTCTTCATGGGCATGGGGGAGCCGCTGGCGAACTACGCAAGCGTGCTCACCGCGGTGCGGGGGATCACCGCGCCGCCGCCTGAGGGTCTCGGCATCTCGCAGCGCGCGGTGACGGTGTCGACGGTCGGCCTGGTGCCGGCGATCAGGAAGCTGGCCGGCGAGGGCCTGTCGGTGCGGCTGGCGGTGTCGCTGCACGCGCCCGACGACGAGTTGCGCAACGAGCTAGTCCCGGTGAACAGGCGCTGGCCAGTGGCCGAGGTCCTGGATGCGGCGTGGGAATATGCCGCCGCCACCGGCCGCCGCGTATCCATCGAGTACGCGATGATCCGCGACATCAACGACCAGGCCTGGCGGGCCGACATGCTGGCGAGCCTGCTGGCCGGACGGCTCGCGCATGTCAACCTCATCCCGCTCAACCCGACGCCCGGATCGAAGTGGACGGCGTCCGACCCGGACGTCGCCGACGAGTTCTTCGACCGCCTGGCGTCGCGCGGCATCCCGGTGACGGTCCGCGACACTCGCGGCGACCAGATCGACGGTGCGTGCGGCCAGCTAGCGGCCGCGACCCCGTCCTGACGCCAGCCAGCGTCAGCTCTGGCTCGGGGCGCTCGCGCCGCCTAAGTCGATCTTCCGGCCGGCCGGGTGCCGGAGTACGTTAGCGGCCATGGCGTGGAAACACGAGCTCGGCAGGCGTCGCCGCGCCCTGACGGCCGGCCTGGTACAGAGTGCCTGGCGGCGGATGCAGCAAGCGGGAACCGTGACGGCTGAGTCCGCCGCAGGACGACGGTTCGCCGCGTTCGGTCCGGGCTCGCTCATGGCCTTTCCGACCGGGGCGGTCTACGGCGAGCGCTGGATCGAGGTCGGCGACAAGTGCATGATCGCCGAACTGGTCACGCTCTGCGCGGGCATGGCGCCCGGCCACGACCTCGGCCCCGATCCGGTGCTCCGAATCGGCGACCGGTGCGTGATCGGGCGCGGCAGCCACATCGTGGCGCACAACTCGATCGAGATCGGCGCCGACGTCTTCACCGGCCCGTACGTCTACATCACCGACCAGAATCACAGTTACGACGACGCCGACGTGCCCATCGGCCGGCAGTGGCCGGTCAACAGCAGCGTCCGGATCGGCGCCGGCACCTGGCTCGGCACTGGCGCCGTCATCTTGCCGGGCGCTGTCATCGGCAGGAACGTGGTCGTGGCCGCCGGTGCCGTCGTGCGCGGCAAGGTGCCCGATCACGCGGTGGTGGGCGGCGTGCCGGCCAAGGTCATCAAGGAGTACGTGGCGGGCAGCGGCTGGTCGGCTCCTGCGCCGTGACCGCTGTCAGTGGCCCGGCCTCGATAACGTCCCGCGACCCGGCGAGCTACGGCACGAACGTCTCCCCGCGCAGGGCGCGACTCACGAGCTCGGCTGCCCTGGCCGTCGTGACGAGGCGACGACCCTCGGCCTGGTACGCCGCCAGCACCGCGGTCAGCCCGCTGGGCGGCAGGTCCTTTCCGAGCTCGGCTCGGGCGCAGCGGTAGCCCTGACGCGCGCCCTCCACGCAGGCGGCCAGGTGGTGGCGGGCCAGTGCCGCGAGCGCGACCGGATGGCGTACGAGCACGCCGTGCAGGCGGTAATCCGGCGGCACCACGTCAAGCAGCCAGCTCATCGCGGTCTGCTCGAAGCCCGGACTGCCGGGTGGATGGACGCCGTCCGGCCATCCGGCTGGTACATAACCCGTCACAACCACCAGCATAAGCTGATTCGAACAAGATTTCCCTATCGTAGTTCTGCCCGCATTATCAGCACTGTCACCGCAGACGGGCCAGGCCGGGGCGCCCGCCGCCCGGCGGGTGCCTCCGACCGACTAGAATTGGCGCAAGCCGTAATCCCGGCGCTTCCCATAGTTACCGGAGCCTCTCCGCCATGCCTGTCAGTCCTGCCCACCTAGCGAGTGCCGCGCCCACCGGCACCGGGCTTCTCGCCTCCCGCGATGACCTGCGCAACGTGGCCATCGTGGCACACGTCGACCACGGCAAGACCACGCTGGTGGACGCCATGCTCTGGCAGTCAGGCGCGTTCCGGGTCGGTGCCCAGATCAACGAGCGCGTGATGGACTCCGGCGACCTGGAGCGGGAGAAGGGCATCACGATCCTGGCCAAAAACACTGCGGTGCGGCACGGCGGGCTGACCATCAACATCATCGACACCCCCGGCCATGCCGACTTCGGCGGCGAGGTCGAGCGAGGCCTCAACATGGTCGATGGTGTCATCCTGCTCGTGGACGCCAGCGAGGGGCCACTGCCGCAGACCAGGTTCGTCCTGCGCAAGACCCTCGAGGCCAGGCTGCCGGTCATCGTTGTCATCAATAAGGTCGACCGGCCGGACGCCCGGATCGCGGAGGTCGTCGACGCCTGCTACGAGCTGTTCCTGGACCTGGACGCCACCGAAGACCAGATCGAGTTCCCGATCGTGTATGCCTCGGCGCGGGCCGGCCGGGCGTCGCTGAACCGTCCCGACGATGGCTCGATGCCCGACTCGGAAAACCTGGAGCCGCTTTTCGAGGTGCTGCGGGAGACGGTGCCGGCTCCGACCTACGATCCGGCCGCGCCGCTGCGGGCCCACGTCACCAACCTGGACGCGTCGTCCTACCTAGGCCGGATCGCCCTGTGCCGGGTGTTCAGCGGCGAGATCTCCAAGGGCCAGCAGGTGGCCTGGTGCCGCCGGGACGGCTCGATCCAGCGGGTGAAGATTACCGAACTGTTCCTGACCGAGGCGCTCGACCGCGTGCCGACGCAGTCCGCCGGACCCGGCGACATCATCGCCGTCGCGGGCATCGCCGATATCATGATCGGCGAGACGCTGGCCGACCCGGACGACCCGCGGCCGCTGCCTCTCATCACGGTGGACGAGCCGGCTATCTCGATGACGATCGGGGTCAACACCTCGCCGCTCGTCGGCCAGTCCAAGGGCTCGAAGGTCACCGCTCGGATGGTCAAGGACAGGCTCGACCGCGAACTGATCGGCAATGTCTCGATCATCGTGCAGCCGACCGAGCGCCCCGACACGTGGGAGGTGCAGGGCCGCGGCGAGCTGGCGCTGGCCGTGCTGGTCGAGATCATGAAGCGGGAAGGCTACGAGCTGACCGTCGGCCGCCCCCAGGTCGTGACCAGGCTGATCGAGGACAAGATCCATGAGCCGGTCGAGCGGCTGACCGTGGACTGCCCGGAAGAGTATCTCGGCACCGTTACCTCCCTGCTGGCCGTGCGCAAGGGCCGGATGGAGAACATGTCCAACCACGGGACCGGCTGGGTGCGGATCGACTTCACCGTGCCCGCGCGCGGTCTGATCGGCTTCCGCACGCAGTTCCTCACCGAGACCCGCGGCACGGGCATCGCGCACCACGTGTTCGACGGCTTCGAGCCGTGGTTCGGCGAGATGCGGGCCAGGCCTACCGGCTCGCTGGTGGCGGACCGGACCGGCGCCGCGACCGCCTACGCCATGTTCGCGCTTCAGGAGCGCGGCAGCCTGTTCGTCGAGCCCGGCACGCAGGTGTACGAGGGCATGATCGTCGGCGAGAACTCACGCTCGGACGACATGGACGTCAACATCGCCAAGGAAAAGAAGCTCACCAACATCCGGCAGTCAGCCGGTGAGGAACTGGAGCGGCTGATCCCGCCGCGGCTGCTCAGCCTGGAGCAGGCGCTGGAATTCTGCGCCGACGATGAGTGCGTCGAGGTAACCCCGATAGCCGTGCGCATGCGCAAGACGGTTCTCGATGCCAAGGAGCGGGGCCGTCAGCGCGGGCGGCGCGCCACCCAGTCGCAGTAGACCTGGCTTCTCCGTTATGGCATTGCGGCCGAGCAGTCATTGTCTGCCGCGACGGCCGGGACGGCTAATGCCTTAACGGTCACTTCGCGGCCGGGGTGGCCAACGCCGCGGCTGGTCGCCACTGCTCGGTGGTTGGTTTCGGTTTGGCCGTTCAGGGGCTCGCCGGTCATGGCGTGTCCTTGGGGCGGGTTGCAAGGTCGAAGACGGTGATGATCTCGCGCGAGTAATTGTCGATGTCGAAGTCTGGGTCCAGGGCCAGCCGGGGCGACGCGGCCTCGATTGCGGCGCGGATAGCGATTGCCACGACGTGGGGGTCGAAATCAGGGCGGAGCTGGCCGCCTGCCTGGAATCCAGACAACCCGGCCTCGAGAGCGCCGACCGCATTGACCACGTCCGTGTCGCCGTAGAAGATGCGTCGCCCCTCCGCGCTGCGGGCGATCTCGATCATGGCGATCACGTTGTTGCGGTGATCTCGCATAAACGCGAGGTTCGATTCGATGTACGCCCGGAGCGTCCCCAAGCCGGTGGATTCGGCGAGGATCCGCGGACGTATGTACGCCTTGGCCTCTTCCGCCGCCTCGTGGACGACCTGTTTGATGAGGTCGTCCTTGCCGGCGAAGTGGTAGCTGATCAGGCCCCGGCTGATCCCCAATCGCT
>DASXKI010000228.1:0-13983 GCA_036496945.1 Streptosporangiaceae bacterium
CGGCGTGATGTCCTTCGCCGGGATTCTCGTTCGTCGTTGTGACGACACGACGTGATGAGGAGGACGGGATGATGCGATACATGCTGCTGATGTGCGGCGAGGTCGAGGCAGCCGAGCCGAGCGCCGTGCCAGCGGGGGTGCAGACGCCGGCGACCAGCGAGCCGGATGAGCCGTGCTGGGTGCCCTGGGCGAGGGAGATGGAGGCGCGTGGCGTCATCCTGCACGACGGGGCGCAGCTGCAGCCGGTCAGCACGGCGACGACTGTCCGGACGAACGGGGACGAGATCCTGGTCGCGGACGGGCCATTCGCCGAGACCAAGGAAGTGATCCTCGGCTACGACGTGATCGAGTGCGCCGACCTGGACGAGGCCATCTTCGCGGCGTCGCGGCACCCCGTCGCGCGCGAAGGTGGTGTCGTCGAGGTGCGCCCGATCCTCGCCTACTAGTGACCGATATCGAGTCCGCGGTAGCGGAGGCGTTCCGCCAGGAGTGGGGCCGCGTGGTCGCCACCCTGATCCGGATGACTGGCGACTGGGATCTCGCAGAGGAGTGCGCGCAGGACGCGTTCGCGACGGCGCTGACGCGGTGGGGCACCGACGGAGTGCCGGACCGGCCCGGTGCCTGGCTCACCACGACCGCGCGCAATCGCGCCCTGGACCGGCTGCGGCGCAGCAAGACCGAGGCCGTGAAGCTTCAGGAGGTGGCCACATTGTCGGTTCTGGATGAGCCCCCGGACTACGGCGACAGCGGTGTCTTCGATGACCGGCTGCGCTTGATGTTCACGTGCTGCCACCCGGCCCTGACCCTGGAGGCGCGCGTTGCGCTAACGCTGCGCACCCTGGCCGGCCTGACGACCGCGGAGATCGCCAAGGCGTTCCTGGTGCCGGAGGCGACCATGGCCAAGCGGCTCACTCGCGCCAAGCACAAGATCCGCGACGCGGGCATCCCGTACCGGGTGCCGCCCGCACACCTGCTGCCCGAGCGCACGGGCGGCGTGCTCGCCGTGCTCTACCTGCTGTTCAACGAGGGCTATGCGGCCTCGGCAGGCGACGACTTGCTGCGGCCCGATTTGAGCGGCGAGGCGATCCGGCTCGGCCGGCTGCTGACCCGGCTGATGCCGGACGAGCCTGAGGCAGCGGGCCTGCTGGCGCTCATGCTGCTCCAGGACGCCAGAAGCACTGCCCGGCTGGACGAGCGAGGCGACCTGGTCAGCCTCGAGGACCAGGACCGGTCCCGCTGGGACACGGCCGAGATCGCCGAGGGCATCGGCCTGCTGGAAGCAGCGCTGCGGCGCCAGCGGGCCGGCCCGTATCAGCTCCAGGCCGCCATCGCGGCCTGCCATGCCGAGGCCGCCGAGGCCACCGCCACGGACTGGGCGCAGATCGCTCTGCTCTACGGCGAACTGCGCCGCATAGTGCCGTCGGCGGTGGTCGAGCTCAATCGGGCCGTGGCCGTGGCCATGGCTGACGGGCCTGCCGCCGGCCTGGTCCTGGTCGACGACCTGGCCGCCCGCGGTGAGCTAGCCGGCTACTACCTCCTGCCTGCGACCCGCGCGGATCTGCTACGGCGGCTGAACCGCCAGCAGGACGCCGCGGCGAGCTACCGAGAGGCACTGCACCTGGCCGCGACCGAACCAGAGCGCCGCTACCTGTCCCGCCGCCTCGCCGAAGTGACCGGCTGACCGGGCTCCGGTTACTGGGCTCCGGTTACTGGGCTCCGGTTACTGGGCGCCGAGCGCGTCGAGCGCAGCCAGTTCGTCGCCGGTAAGCCGGATCGCGCCGGCGGCAACGTTCTCGGCGAGGTGAGACGGATTGCCGGTTCCTGGAATCACCAGCATGTGCGGTGCATGCTGAAGCGTCCATGCCAGCCGGATCTGGGCGACGGTCGCCTCGTGGGCGCGCGCGATCTCAAGCAACTCGGCTGGCTCGCTATCGGGCGGGCCGTGGTGACGCCCCCCGCCCGCGACCGTGAAGAACGGCACGAAGGCGATGCCTTGCTTGCCGCAGGCCGTGACGAGCGGCTCGGAGCTTCTGTTGGTGAGGCCGTAGCTGTTCTGGACGCAGACCACCGGCGCGATCGCCTGGGCCTCGGCAAGATCGGCTGGCTCTACGCCGGAGATGCCCAGGTGCCGGATCAGGCCGGCGTCGCACAGATCAGCCAGAGCGCCGACATGCTCGGCTATCGACGCCATCGTCGGCATGCGCCGCAGATTCACCACGTCGAGGTGATCACGGCCAAGCTGGCGCAGATTCTCTTCCACCTGGCCGCGCAGCTGATCCGGCCTGGCCGCGTCCATCCAGTTGCCCCACGCATCGCGGCCTGGCCCCACCTTGGTGACGATGACCAGGTCGTGAGGATAGGGCGCCAGCGCTGTGTTGATCAGTTCGTTAGCCGAGCGGAACGCGGAGAAGTAGAACGCGGCGGTGTCGATGTGATTGACCCCGAGCCCGACCGCCTGGCGCAGGACCGCGATGGCCTGGCTACGGTCGCTCGGCGCGGCGGTTGCGGCGAAGGCGGGCCCGTTCTGCGTCAGACGCATCGCGCCGAAGCCCATCCTGTTGACCGTCAGGTCGCCGAGATGCCCGGTCCCGGCCGCATCCGCGGTAACAATGTCTGCGGTCATGCTTGCCCAGAATGGCCGGACTGGCCAGGTGCGCGGCCGCGTGACGGCGGGCCGGCGTAGGCCTGTGCAAAGTCGAGCCACTGGTCGGCGTCGTCGCCCTCCGCGCGTAGCGCCAGGTCCGCCCGGTGCCGGCGGCGGGTGACCAGCAGGCAGAAGTCCGCCGCTGGGCCGGTCACACGCTGCGGCCCGTCGGGCTGTCCGAACACCCAGAGTTCGCCGCTCGGGGCGGTGAGCTCAACTCGGAACTCCTGGGCTGGCGGCTCCAGCCTGTGGGAACGATAGGCGAAGTCCCTGGTGCGGACGCCGAGCCGGGCCAGGTGCACGATCCTGTCAGTCGGCACCCAGGTAACGCCGAGCGCATCGCGGATGTCCTGACCGTGCCCGACAAGTTCCATCAGCCGCGTACTCGCGAGTGAGGCCGGCGACATCGGCGCCACGATCCATGGCACACGCTCTCCCGGCGGTACCAAGGCGAGCGCCTCGATCAGGTCCGCCCTGGCGGCGCGCCATTCCATCAAGAGGTCTCCCGGCGGGAGCACGGCCGCGTCCGCCGCCGACGCGTCGTTCACGTCGTCCAGGCCGGCTGCCAGCAAAGCCCGCCGCGCGGCGAAGGCCTCCGGATCGGTCACCGCGAGCGCCGCAAACCGGTCCGACGCCGCGAGATGGCCAATCTGGTGAGCGATGCTCCAGCCAGGTGCAGGCGTCGGGGCCTGCCATCTGTCCAGCTCAATGCCGGCAACGAGCAGGTCCAGCTCATCCCCTTCGGCCGCGAGGTCGATGAGGACCGCGTCTGTGGCGGCCACGTTCCCTCCCGATCGTCAGCCTGCCCCAGCACGCGCGCACCCCGGCAACGAGCGCAATACTGGGGCCCGATGTCTGGCCGTACGTCCCGGAGGCACTTGTGTTCTTTCCTACCTCGCTCGTTGGCAGTTATCCCCAGCCGGACTGGCTTATAGACAGGGCGAAGCTCGCCGGCCGGTTCCCGCCGCGGGTCCGGGCCACCGAGCTCTGGCGGGTGCAGCCGGAGTTCCTTGACCAGGCGCACCAGGATGCGACGCTACTCGCCATCAGGGCGCAGGAGGACGCCGGGCTCGACATCATCACCGACGGCGAGATCCGCCGGGAGAGCTACTCCAACGCCTTCGCCACCGCGCTGGACGGCATCGACATCGACAACCCCGGCACCGCGCTCGACCGCAGCGGGCATCCGAATCCGGTGCCCAGGATCACCGGGCCGATCAGTCGCAAGCACGCCGTCAACGTCGAGGCGCTGAAGTTCCTGCGCGCGCACACCGACAGGACCATCAAGGTCACGGTGCCAGGGCCGTTCACCATGGCTGAGCAGGCCCAGAACGACTACTACCCGAGCAAGGAGGCGGCAGCGTTCGGCTACGCGGAGGCAGTCAACGGCGAGATCGCCGACCTTTTTGCCGCTGGCGCCGACATCGTCCAGCTGGACGAGCCCTACCTGCAGGCCCGGCCCGACGCAGCTAAGGAGTACGGCGTCAAGGTGCTAAACGCGGCGCTGGACGGCATCACCGGTACTACCGCCGTGCACCTGTGCTTTGGCTACGCGGCCATCATTCACGACCGTCCGTCGGGCTACTCGTTCCTGCCGGAACTGGCTGCCACCACCGCCGACCAGATCTCGATCGAGACTGCCCAGTCGGGCCTAGACTGCGCCGTGCTGGCAGAGCTGGCCGGCAAGACGATCATCCTCGGTGTGCTGAATCTGGGCGATGCGGAGGTGGAGACGCCGGACGTCGTTGCCGGCCGGGCGGAGCGGGCGCTTGCCTACGTCCCGGCTGAGCGCATCGTCCTCGCGCCTGACTGCGGGATGAAGTACCTGCCGCGCGAGTCCGCGGCCGGCAAGCTGGCGGCCATGACACAAGCGGCCCGCCTGCTCCGCGGCGAGCCCGTGGCCTAAGCGGGCGCGACGCACGCGACGCCACGCCGCACGCGACGCCGCACGCCGACGCCCGACGCCCCAGCGTGCGCGGGGGGTAACGCCTGGTAGCCGGGCGGGATCGGGTTGCGCGAGTGCAGTATTCTGATGGCACCTGGAGAGTTTTGACGACAGCTTGGCGACCAGGTCAAAAACGCCTAAAGAGTCTGCGCCCGTCGCGTCTCTTCTGGCCAGTGGGAGAGGGGCGGCAGAGTGGCCGATACGGAAGCCATCAGGGACTTGCTGGACGAGCGGATCCTGGTCCTGGATGGCGCTTGGGGCACGATGCTGCAGGCAGCCGGGCTGGCCCCCAGGGACTACCGGGGTGAGATCTTCGGCGAGCACCCCCATGACGTGGCCGGCGACCCCGACATCCTGAACCTCACCCGGCCGGACCTGATCCTGGACATCCACCGGCAGTACCTGGCCGCGGGCGCCGACATCACCACCACCAACACCTTCACGGCCACAAGCATCGGCCAGGCGGACTATGGCCTCCAGAACTCGGTCCGGGACATGAACCTCGCCGGGGCCAGGCTGGCCCGGCAGGCCGCCGACGAGGCGGGCGGCGCGTCGGCCGGCAAGCTGGTGGCCGGCTCGGTCGGCCCGCTGAACGTCACCCTGTCGCTATCGCCGCGCGTGGATGACCCCGCGTTCCGGACCGTGAACTTCGACCACGTCTATGCCGCCTACGCCGAGCAGATGGAGGCGCTGGCCGAGGGCGGCGCCGACCTGCTGCTGGTCGAGACGATCTTCGACACCCTCAACGCCAAGGCCGCCATCGCGGCCGCTCGCGACGTCGCCCCGCAATTGCCGCTGTGGATCTCCGTCACGATCGTCGACCTGAGCGGCCGGACGCTATCCGGCCAGACGGTCGAGGCGTTCTGGACCGCGGTCGAGCACGCTCAGCCGCTCATCGTCGGGGTGAACTGCTCGCTCGGCGCTGCCGAGATGCGCCCGCATGTCGAGGACCTGTCCCGGCTGGCCGGCACCTATGTCAGCAGCCACCCCAACGCCGGGCTGCCGAATGCCTTCGGCGGATACGACCAGCAGCCGCACGAAACGGCAGGCCTGCTTCGGGACTTCGCCGAGGCTCGCCTGGTCAACGTCGTCGGGGGCTGCTGCGGGACCACCCCGGCGCACACCGAGCTCATCGCGGCGGCGGTCGCCGGGCTGCCGCGCCGGCAGGTCCCGGCCGCGCGCGCAACCTCGCGCTTTAGCGGGCTGGAGACGTTCGAGATCGGCCCGGACACCGGCTTCGTCATGATCGGCGAGCGGACGAACGTCGCCGGGTCCGCCCGGTTCCGCCGGCTGGTCGAGGCCGACAACAACCAGGCCGCGGTGGACGTAGCCCTGGAGCAGGTGCGCGGCGGGGCCAACGTCCTCGACGTGAACATGGACGCCGACCTGCTCGACGGCGAGCAGGCGATGACCTCGTTCCTCAACTACATCGCGACCGAGCCGGAGGTCGCGCGGATCCCGGTCATGATCGACAGCTCGCGGTGGAGCGTGCTCGAAGCTGGGCTGAAGTGCGTGCAGGGCAAGGGCGTGGTCAACTCGATCAGCCTCAAGGAGGGCGAGGAGGAATTCCTCGACCACGCCCGCCGGGTCCGTGCCTACGGCGCGGGCGTTGTCGTGATGGCATTCGACGAGCAGGGCCAGGCCGACACCATCGAGCGGAAGGTATCCATCTGCGGCCGCGCCTACGACCTGCTGACGCAGCAGGCCGGATTCGCGCCGGAGGACATCGTCTTCGACCCGAACGTGCTCGCCGTCGCGACCGGCATCGAGGAGCACAACGGCTACGCCAAGGCATTCATCGAGGCACTGCCCCTGATCAAGGCGCGCTGCCCCGGTGTCCGGACCAGCGGCGGCATCTCGAACCTGTCGTTCTCCTTCCGCGGCAACGACGTTGTGCGCGAAGCGATGCACTCGTCGTTCCTGTTCCACGCCATCAAGGCCGGCCTCGATATGGGCATCGTCAACGCGGGCCAGCTCGTGGTGTACCAGGACATTCCCGCCGACCTGCTGGAGCTCGTCGAGGACGTCATCTTCGACCGGCGTGAGGACGCCACCGACCGGCTCGTCACGTTTGCCGACACGGTGAAGGGCTCGGGCACCAAGCGCGAGCTCGATCTGTCCTGGCGCGATGCGCCGGTGGAGAAGCGGCTGGCCCATGCGCTCGTGCACGGCATCGTCGACTTCATCGAGGCCGACACCGAGGAGGCCAGGCTGCTCGCCGATCGGCCGCTCGAGGTGATCGAGGGCCCGCTGATGGACGGCATGAAGATCGTCGGCGACCTCTTCGGCGCGGGCAAGATGTTCCTGCCGCAGGTGGTCAAGAGCGCGCGCGCGATGAAGCGCTCGGTGGCATACCTGGAGCCCTTCATGCAGGCCGAGAAGGAGCAGGCGATCCTGGAAGGCCGTGCCGATCCCGGCCGGACTCAGGGCAAGATCGTCATGGCCACGGTCAAGGGTGACGTGCACGACATCGGCAAGAACATCGTCGGCGTCGTGCTCGGCTGCAACAACTACGACGTGATCGACCTCGGCGTGATGGTCCCGGCCGCCACCATCCTGGACACCGCGATCGCCGAGGGCGCCTGCGCTGTCGGGCTCTCCGGGCTCATTACCCCGTCGCTGGACCAGATGGTCAGCGTCGCCGAGGAGATGCAGCGGCGCGGCATGACGCTGCCGCTGCTCATCGGCGGCGCGACCACCTCACGGCAGCACACCGCGGTCCGGATCGCTCCGGCTTATGAGCGGCCGACCGTGCACGTGCTCGATGCGTCCCGTGTCGTCGGCGTCGTGTCTGACCTGCTCGACCCGGTCCGGGCGACCGCGCTGGACAAGGCCAACCGCACCGACCAGGAGCGGCTCCGCACCGAGCACGCCAGCAAGCAGCGCCGGCCGCTGCTGCCGTTGTGGCAGGCGCAGGCCAACAAGGAGAAGGTCAGCTTCGACGATCTGGCGGTCCCCGCGTTTACCGGGACGAGGCTCGTCGAGCCGGAGCTGCGCCGGCTGCGCGAGCTGATCGACTGGCAGTTCTTCTTCCTCGCCTGGGAGCTGAAGGGCAAGTATCCGGCCATCTTGGAGCAGCCCGCGGCCAGGGAGCTGTTCGACGAGGCCAACGTGCTGCTAGACGAGATCATCGAGAAGGGACTGCTGACTGCCCACGGTGTCTACGGATTCTGGCCGGCCAGCGCCGACGGAGACGACATCGTCGTTGACGCCGGCTCGCGGCTGCCTGGACTGCGGTTCCCGATGCTGCGCCAGCAGATGACCCGCACCGACACCCGCCCGAACCGCAGCCTGGCCGACTACATCGCGCCGGCAGGCGTCGGCACCGGCGACCACATCGGTGCCTTCGCGGTCTGCGTCACTGGCGCCGACGACCTGGCCCATCGGTATGAACAGGAAAACGACGACTACCGCGCGATCACCGTCAAGGCGCTCGCCGACAGGCTCGCCGAGGCGTGCGCCGAGTACACGCACCTGGAGGCCCGGCGGGCTTGGTACGAGCCGTCGGCGGAGCCAACGATCGAGCAACTGCACGCCGAGCGATTCCGCGGCATCCGGCCAGCGTTCGGTTACCCGGCCTGCCCCGACCATTCGGAGAAGCGCAAGCTCGTCGACTTGCTGGAGGCCGACCGGATCGGGGTGGCGCTGACCGAGTCGTTCGCGATGACGCCGGCTGCGAGCGTCAGCGGGCTGCTGTTCGCCCATCCCGGCGCCCGGTACTTCGCCGTCGGCCGGCTCGGCCGCGACCAGGTCGAGGACTACGCCGCGCGCAAGGGCATCACGCTCGAGGAGGCCGAGTACTGGCTCCGGCCGAACCTGTCCTACGAGCCTGCGAAAACCGCTGCGCCCGCGATCACGCCACCAGGTCCGCCAGCGAGCTGATCCGCTCGCCGGCCCAGTCGGCCTCGGTTCGGTGGTCGCGGTGCGCGTGCCAGTCCGGCCCGGCGAGCAGCACGGCCCGCATGCCGATGCCGCTCGCACCGGTCAGCTCGCGGCCGCCGCCGTCGCCGACGTACAGGCAGGCCTCCGGGTCGACAGACAGCCGCTCCGCGACGGCACGGAAGAGCCGCGGATCTGGCTTGCGCGTCCGCTCCACGCAGGAAAACACCGGCGCGTCGACGACCTCCGCCAGCGGCAGCCGGGGCCAGGCGTCCGGCAGTTCTGACGTGCAATCCGACACCAGGCCGATCCGCAGCCCGCGGTCACGCAGCAGTCCGATCACGTGCAGCGCCTCCGGGCGGAGCGCGAACATCGATTCCTGCACGGCGCGCCGCGTCCGGCTCGCCTCATCGAGCTGCTCGTCGGTGAGCTGAACGCTCAGCCGGTCGCCGATAGCCCGCATCGTCTGCCGCACGTCACCGAGGGCCCCGCTGATCCGCTCCGGGAAGCTGTCGTCGAGCGCCTGGACGAAGGCGTCGGCCGGCACGCCAAACACGGCAGCGATCCTGGCCGCGTTGCTGGCCCACGCCTCGCTCGGACTGACCGGAGTCAGCGTGCCGTAGAAGTCGAACACCACTGCGGCCATGCCGTCGGTGTACCCAGTCACAAGACCATCCTGGCCTAGGCTCCCGTTTTGCGGCCAGCCAGGCAGAAAGCCGGCCAGCCGGGCGCCGGGCATGCCGATGACCGGGTCCGGCACGGGGCTGGACCCGGTCATCGGCAGGAGCGGGGAGACTCGGCGGCCGGGCTAGCCGGGCCGCCGACAGTCCGGCGGACTACACGCGCACGCGGAAGTACATCGTCGGGTGCCACCAGGCGTTCATCAGGTGGAAGCCGACCCGCGTGCCGGCGTCCGCGGCGCCGTAGGTCCAGCGGCCGTAATCGTAGATCTCCACGTGGCCAGTGCCGAAGAAGGCCAGGTCACCACGTAGAGCCTGCGACTTCGAGATGCGGACCAGCCGCCAGCTGCCGAGCATGCCGTATGTCGTGCGCGGCAACGCGATGCCGGCCGCACGGTAGGCCGCGTAGACGAGCCCGGAGCAGTCGAAGCCGCGCGGGCCGTCGTCGCCCCAGATGTACGGCTTACCGCGCTGGCGCAGTGCAAACTGCCAGACCAACGTGCGCATTTTGGCTGCCGTTTCGTGCGCAGCAGTGGCGGCCCTGGCCGGGATGGGCCGGGCTAGTGCGATGGACCCGATGAGTAAAACGATGACCGCGAGCGCGGACTGCACCAATCTGCGCAGCTGAATGGGCGAAAGAGCCGAAGCGCAGCGAGTGATGCGTACGTTCACACGTTACTTTCTGACGGAGTTGCGCCCGGACGTGACACAGGCGCCTGACGTTTGGCATCGTAGCAGGTCAGGCCCATGCGAAGCCGGTGAAGGGATGACACACCGACCGAGTCAGGGTGAATCCGGGCCCGCCGAACGTCGTCTGAAAGCCATTTCCGGGACACCCAAGGGCAGCCATTACGGCCCGAGATTGTCGTCGAGGATCCCGTCGGCCGCTAGTCGCCGAGCTCGCTGCGACGGCGGCGAACGTAGTCCTCGAGCTCGGACCGGATGGCGTCATCCAGCGGCGGCTGCTGGTAGTCAGCCAGCGTCTTCGCGCAGATGTCGCTGGCCCTGGCCGTCGCGTCCTTGCCGCCGAGCCTTAGCCAGCGTTCGTAGTTCGAGGTCGACGACAGCAGCGGCCGGTAGAAGCACTCTCGGAACCGCTCCATGGTGTGCTGCGCGCCGAGGAAGTGGCCGCCATGGCCGACCTCCTCGTGCGCGCCGAAGGCCAGCGACGCCTCGTCGATCTCCAGCGGTGTGAACTCCACCCGAAGCATGCGCAGCAACTCGATATCGACGATGAACTTTTCGTAGCACGACACCAGGCCGCCCTCGAGCCAGCCAGCCGCGTGCATGACCCAGTTCGTGCCCGCGAGGAAGGTCGGCAGCAGCGTCATCAGCGACTCATACGCCGCCTGGGCGTCGCAGGTCTGGCTCGAGTTCAGGCCGCCGCCGGTCCGGAACGGCAGGCCGAAATGCCTGGCGAGCTGGCCAGTGCACAGCAGGCCGATGCCGGACTCAGGCGTACCGAAGCTCGGTGAGCCGGACTGCATGTCGATGTTCGACAGGAACGAGCCGAAGATGACCGGGCAGCCGGGCCGGATCAGCTGGGCCAGCGCGATCCCGGACAGCGCCTCGGCGAGCTGCTGGACCAGTGCCGCGGGGATGGTGACGGGCGACATGGCTCCCATTAGAAGGAACGGGGTGAGCACGACTGGCTGTCCGGCCGCACAGTACTCAAATTGAGCGTCCAGCATCCTGTCGTCCCAGCGCAGCGGTGAGTTGCAGTTGATCAGGGAGATCGTCGCGGGCACGGCCTCGATCGCCGCCCGGCCGCCGAAGAGAATCTCGGTCATGGCGATGGTGTCCACGGCATTGGGACCAGAGACCACGTTCCCCATATAGATCTTGTCGGTCAGCGTCTGGAGCGCGTAGATCATGTCGAGGTGCCGGGAGTCCAGCGGGGTGTCGTTCGGCTCGCAGATCACGCCGCCTGCGGAGTCAAGCTCGCCGAACGACTGCGACAGCATGCACAGGCGGCGGAAGTCGTCCATGGTCGCGTCGCGCCGGACGTCGCCGTCGCGCACGAAAGGCGACCCGTAGACCGCACCGAAGACCATGTCGTCGCCGCCGATGTGGACGCTGTTGGCCGGGTTCCTCGCCTGCACGTCGAACTCGCGCGGTGCCAGCGCTACCTGCTCGAGCACGAACTCGGGGTCCAGGTACACGACCTCGCCGTCGGTGCGCTGCCCAGCCTTGCGGAACAACTCAACCGCCTCGGGCTTGGCGAACTGCACGCCGATCTCGGACACGATCCGGCGCCAGCCCTTGTCCAGCACGGCGACCGCGTCCGGCGACAGGATCTCGTACCTCGGCATCGAATTGCGGAACATTGCCACCTCGAATGGCGCACTTGACCGGCTGGAATGGCCCAACTTAGGATCACATCGTAGAACAGAGTTCCGTAACATGGAACTCTGGAAATCAAGGATGCAATGTGACCAGCCCCACCGGAACCCAGGCCGTCGACCGGGCAGCGCAGCTGCTCATCGAGGTCGCCCGGCATCGTGACCCGGTCTCCTTCACCGAGCTGACCGCGGCGAGCGGCCTGGCCAAGAGCACGACGTCGCGGCTCATGATGGCGCTCGAGCGCAACGGACTGGTCCGCCGGGACGGCAGCGGCCGGTTCTCCCCCGGCGAGGTCTTCGTGTCCTACGCGTGGCGCGGCGGAGCCGAAGCTGACCTGGTCAGCGTCGCCCAGCCGGTGCTGGCCCAGCTCGGCGAGCAGACTGGCGAGACCGTCAACCTGGGCGTTCCGCGCGACGGTGGGCTGGTCGAGCAGATCGCGCAGGTGGACAGCAGGTACCTGATCGGCGGCACCAACTGGGTCGGGCTGACCGTGCCGCTGCACTGCGCGGCGCTCGGCAAGGTGCTGCTGGCCTTCGGCGCGGCCGAGCTGCCCAAGGGCAGGCTGGAGCAGCGCACCGACCGGACCATGACGAGCCGCGCCGCCCTCGAGGTTGAGCTGGCCGCGGTGCGCGAGCGCGGCTACGCGGTCACCATCGAAGAGCTTGAGCCCGGCCTCGTCGCGGTGGCGGCACCCGTGTTTGTCAGCGGCACAGTTGTCAGCGGCACAGTTGTCAGCGGCACGGTCGCGGTCGCTGCGCTGTCGGTCTCCGGGCCAGCGAGCAGGCTGTCTGGCGGGCAACTGCCGGCCGCGGCCGAGGCCTGTATGGCCGCCGCGCGGTCGCTGTCGGCCCTGCTCGGCCACAACCCAAGGACCACTCAGGAAGAAGGTGCCTCGTGACCACGGACGACCTGCTGCGCCAGCTGTATGACTTCACTCTCGTCGGCAATGCCCCTGAGGTGCTCAGCCTCACCCGCCAGGGGCTCGAGCTCGGACTCGGGCCGGAGACGCTGCTGTATGAAGCGCTGATCCCGTCACTGGAGGAGGTCGGCGCGCGGTTCGAGCGCGGCGACTTCTTCGTCCCGGAGATGCTGATCGCGGGCAAGGCGATGGCCGGGGCGCTGGAGATTCTGCGGCCGCTGCTCGCCGAGACCGGCGCGCAGACGATCGGCAAGATCGTCATGGGCACGGTCAAGGGCGACGTGCACGACATTGGCAAGAACCTCGTCAACATCATGTTCGAGGGCGCCGGCTTCGAGGTAATCGACCTCGGTGTCCAGGTGGCGCCCGAGAAGTTCCTGGACGCTATCCGCGAGCATCAGCCAGACATCGTCGGGTTCTCCGCGTTCCTGACGACGACGATGCCGATGTTCAAGGCCAACATCAACGCGCTGGTGAAGGCGGGCATGCGCGATCAGGTCATCGTGATGGTCGGCGGCGCGCCCGTCACCCAGGAGTACGCCGACGTGGTCGGCGCTGACGGCTACGCCGCGGACGCCTCGGCGGCCGTGGTCCGGGCCAAGGAACTGCTGCAGCGGCGCCGCGCCGCGCTGCCCGCGTAGGCGGCCCGGTATGGATACCGTCCTTTCCTCGGCCGGCAAGCAGGTCGTGATCGGCCCCGGCCAGCGGTTCTGCATCATCGGTGAGCGGATCAACCCGACCGGGCGCAAGGCGTTCCAGCAGGAGCTGCGGGCCGGCGATCTGTCCCGGGTGGAGACCGACGTCGCGCAGCAGGTCGCCGGCGGCGCCATGGTGCTCGATGTGAACATGGGCGCGCCGCTGGCCGACGAGGCGGAGCTGATGACCCGTGCGGTCCGGCTCATCCAGGGCCTGACCGACCTGCCGCTGGTCATCGACTCCTCCATCATCGAGGTGCTCGACGCGGGCCTGGCCGCCTACCAGGGCAAGGCGCTGGTCAACTCGGTCACCGCGGAAGACGACCGGCTGGCGGCGATCCTGCCGCTGGTGAAGCGGTACGGCGCCGCGGTCATCGGCCTGCCCAACGACGAGGAGGAGATCCCCGAGGAGCCCGGCCGCCGGGTGGACCTGGCCCGCAAGCTCATCGACGTGGCCACCGGCACCTACGGGATCCCGATCGAGGACATCGTGATCGACCCGCTGGCCATGCCGGTCGGCGCCGACACCGGGCACGGGCACCGGACGCTCGAAACGATCGCGCTGCTGCGGGAGGAGTTCGGCGTGAACATGACCCTCGGCGCGTCGAACGTGTCGTTCGGCATGCCGGACCGGCACGCGATCGGGGCAGCCTTTCTGCCGGTAGCGATCTCGCACGGCCTGACCAGCGCCATCATGGATGCCCGCGCGCCGCAGATCGTCCGCGCCGTCAAGGCCGCCGACCTGCTGCTCGACCGGGATCCCTGGGGCGCGTCGTGGATCGCCGCGCACCGCGCCCAGCAGGCCGCCGCAGCTTCGGCCATCGCGCAGGCCGCGCCGTGACCAGCGTTGACGAGGCCGTGGCCACCGGCAAGTACGG
>DASXKI010000229.1:0-2625 GCA_036496945.1 Streptosporangiaceae bacterium
CACGGCCGGGAAGATCCGCTTGTCGGAAAGCTCGCGGCGCAGGCGCAGCTCCATGTTGCCGGTGCCCTTGAACTCCTCGAAGATCACCTCGTCGGCCCGCGACCCGGTCTCGATCAGCGCCGTGGCCAGGATCGTCAGCGAACCGCCGTGCTCGATGTTGCGCGCCGCGCCGAAGAACCGCTTCGGCGGGTAGAGCGCGGTCGAGTCAACGCCACCGGACATAATCCGGCCGCTGGCTGGTGCGGCGAGGTTGTAGGCCCGGCCCAGCCTGGTGATGGAGTCCAGCAGCACGACCACGTCGTGGCCCATCTCCACCAGCCGCTTGGCCCGCTCGATGGCGAGCTCGGCGACCGTGGTGTGGTCCTCGGCTGGCCGGTCGAAGGTCGAGTGGATGACCTCGCCCTTGACCGTGCGCTGCATGTCGGTGACTTCCTCGGGCCGCTCGTCGACCAGCACGACCATGAGGTGGCACTCGGGGTTGTTCTTGGTGATGGCGTTGGCGATAGCCTGCAGGATCATCGTCTTGCCGGCCTTAGGCGGCGACACGATCAGGCCGCGCTGGCCCTTGCCGATCGGACTGATCAGGTCCATGATCCGGGTGGTCATGATCGTCGGGTCCGACTCGAGCCGGAGCCTTTCCTGCGGGTACAGCGGCACTAGCTTGCCGAACTCGGGCCGGTTCTTGGCCTGCTCCGGGTCAAGCCCGTTGATCTTGTCGAGGCGGACGAGCGCGTTGAACTTCTCGCGCCGCTCACCTTCGCGCGGCTGCCGGATGGCACCCTCGATCACGTCGCCCTTGCGCAGGCCGTACTTGCGGACCTGGGACAGCGACACGTACACGTCGTTGGAGCCGGGCAGGTACCCGGTGGTGCGGACGAACCCGTAGTTGTCGAGCACGTCCAGGATCCCGGCGATCGGGATCAGCACGTCGTCCTCGCTGATCACCGGCTCGGCCTCGTTGCCGCCACCGCCGCGCTCGCGGCGCCTGTTGCTGCTGCTCGTGTTGCGGTTGCGGAACCGGTCCCGGCTGCGGCGGTTGCCGCCGTCCCGGTCGTCGTCGTTCCGGCCGCCCTGGTCGCGGCCACCCTGGTCTCGGCCGCCCTGCGGGTCACGCCCGCTCTGGTCTCGGCCACCCTGGTCTCGGCCACCCTGGTCCCGGCCGCCCTGGTCGCGGCCGCCCTGCTGCTCGCGCTGGCCCTGGTCCCGGCCGCCCTGCTCGCGGCCACCATGCTGCTCGCGCGTGCCCTGATCGCGCCCGCCCTGCGTGTCACGCCCGCTGACGCCACCGTCCGCGTCGCGCCCGTCGCTCGCCGCGCGCGGCTGCTCGCCTGCGTCCTCGCGGCGCGGAGCCGACCGGCGCCGCCGGTCGCTGCGCTGGCCATCGCCGGCCTGCTGGCCATCGCTGGCCTGCTGAGCGTCGCGCGGGGTCCCGTTCACCGCGCTGCTCCCGTTATCCAGGGCGGTCGCACCGCCTGCGGGTGCGCTGCCGATGCCGGCGTCAGCCGGTCGCGAAGCCTCCCCGATGCCACCTGCGCTGCTGCTGCCCAGCCCTGGCTGTGTCGATGTCTGCGATTCCATGGCGTCCTGCTCGAAGGTGCGGTCAGCGCCGGCTCCCGCAGGCGCTCCCCGCTGGACTGAGTTGTCGGAAGTCTTGATCTGATGGGCCGCCAGCTCCTGGTCCTGGGCCGCGACTGCCCGGAATCCCCCGCCGCTACGGCTACTGGGGCTCGCCTCCTGCGGCGCCCCGCCGTGCCGCCTGTCCTCGATAGCCGCAATCAGCTGGCCCTTGCGCATCCTCGCGGTGCCGGTGATGCCCATCGACTGGGCGAGCCGCTGAAGCTCGGGCAGCAGCTTCGCCGACAGTCCACCGGTCTGGCTGGTAGCGCCGCCGGGGAGATTCGCGCTGGCCTTGTCGCCGCCTGTGGCCGTGTCAACGGCATCCGGCCAGGAGCGTACCGCGCCGGCCCGGTCGTGGGAAGTCCCAGCCGATTCCGCCACGCCGACAGGCTGGCCGTATGACCCGGACGAACCCGGCCCAGACAGGTCAGCAGAATCCCCGTTCTCGGCAGAGAACAGGTCCAAGGTTTCGCTCACAAGGGGTCCTTCCCAGGGTGCGGGTCACGGCCGCACATGCGGCCTATTGCCCGCTGTCGTGTTGCTACCTGCCACCGCCGCCTGCTAGCGCCACAGCTAGCAGGCCATCCCGGTCGCGGCTGCGTGCCGCAAGGGTCATCGTCGACCAGGTCCTTGGCTAGGGCCGGGCAGACCGGGAACGCCCGCGATGGGCAGATGAATGTCGAGATCGCACGCCGCCGAGCGCTCGGAAAACGATCAGGAGGAGTACGAACGAGCACCTGTCCCCATGCAAGGGCATCTGGTGCAGCATCTAGCTTAACACCAACATGACCCACGGCATTCCTTAGGCTGCGGACGCGCCGGCAACACCGCCATGACCAGCCGTCAACTTTCCGGCAGGGTCGTGACATGTCCGCGGGTACGCTCGCGCCAGCAGGATGGCGCGGGGAACCTGGGCGGGTGTGAACTGGGTGCGTCCAGGGGGGCTTACAAGCCATGCGTTACCCGTTTCGCCAGCGGTTGAACCGCAGATCCATGGGGAAGCACCCG
>DASXKI010000230.1:0-9165 GCA_036496945.1 Streptosporangiaceae bacterium
TCCGCCGCACCGGCTGGTGATCCGGATGGAGTCACCAGACGGCACTTTCAACGCCCTGGACTACGCGATCGAGGCGAGAGCCGGCGGGACCGCGCACCTGCGCTACGTCCACAGCGGGATCCTCGCTGATGAGTGGGAGGATCAGTACGACGCCATCGACGGGCACACGGACTTCTACCTCCACACGCTCGGCCAGTACCTGCAGCACTTCAACGGCCGCCGCGTCACCTACGTCGGCCAGCCGTCGGCGGGGATCGAAGGTCCGAAGACCGCGGGAATGCCCGACGCCATGGACACGCTGCGCGCAGCGCTTGGCATCGGTGACAGCGCCGCCGTCGGCGACGTTGTGCACGCCGACCTCGGCGAGGCTGGCACTCTCGACGGCGTCATCGACTACAGCACGCCGGCGTTCCTCGGCGTTCGCTCGGCGGACAGCCTCTATCGCTTCTTCGGGCGCAACCACTACGGCAGCGTGGTCGGGATGAGCGCGCATGTGTTCCGCGACGACGTGGATGCCGTGGCCGCCGAGACAGCGCTTAAGAACTGGCTGGACTCGATCTACGCATAGCGGCGGCTCACTGAAGGTGCGGCGCGACGGGCGGAGCAACTCGCTCGTCGCGCCGCAGCGCCCTCGTCACGGCGCAAAGCGCCGAGCTTCCTTCGTCGCGCCGCAGCACGCCCGGCATTCGTTCGCCTCGCCGCAGTGCGCCTGGCTTTGTTCGCCGTACCGCAGCGGCCGGCATTGGTTCGCTGCGCCACAGTGCGCGCGGCATCGATCGCCGCGCGCAAAACAATCGCCGCGCGCAGACAATGGAACCCGCCGCCCGCGCAGGCCGTCCAAGGTACGTAGCGCTGGGTGGCGGGAGGACCGGATGTTTCGTGGGTGTGGTCAGGTTCGCCGTCCGACGGCGGTCGTCATGGCAGTGATCGCCGCTTGCGCACTGGCGGCCGCCGGATGCGGGACGGCTGCGTCAAGTGACGGCCGGAGCCCCAAGGTGATCGTCGTGCGCGATAACGCCAACGGGACAACGGTGTCGGTCGGAGTCGGCGACTCGCTCAAACTGATCCTGTCGAGCAGCTACTGGATGGTGGCCGGCAGTTCGGCGACGCGCGTGCTGCGGCAGGACGGCAGCACCGTGCTGCTGCCAAGGCCGGACAACTGTCCCGACATCGCTGGCTTCGGCTGCACACCTGTGCGGACCGTTTTCACGGCGCTCAATCCCGGCAGGGCCATCATCAGGGCCAGCCGAATCAGCTGTGGTGAGGCGCTCCGGTGCGTAGGCAAGCATGCGACGCGGTTCACGCTGACCGTCGTCGTGACGAAGTCCAACTGATGCTGTCGCTCGCTGTCACGCGCGGCACGTAGCAGCCGCGCTGCCCCCAATGGCCGGCCATGGACGGCGCACGACCGGGGCAAGATCCTGACCGACCTCGTCGTCACCGTCGCGGTAGCCCTCGCGGTCCGGTCGTCGTCGCGGTGCGGTCGTGGTCGCAGTCGGCGGGACTGCCTGGCTTACATCGGCATGCTCCCCGCGGAGCCGGAACTGTTCGGGCCGGTGGCGCAGTGGGAACCCAGGAATCTGCGGGAACCCAGGAATCTGCGGCCGCGGCTCTGCTCGGCCGCCGCGGCGGCTCGTCGGCGGAGGGCGGCTCCAGCCGTCGGTCCCATGGCCCTGGACCAGCGACCTCGTCGGCGCCACAGCCGGGCCGCCAGCCACGGCAAACCCGCAGCAAAACGGGCCGCCAGCCACGCCGTCAGGCCATGGACTCAAGATCACGAAAGATGAAGGTTACATGCACTTTCCTAAGTCCTTAATAGGCGCCCTGTTTACCGGCTGCTGGCCCCGGGGATGGCCGCTGACACGCGCAAACAGTCTGCTTGAGGCTGCATTCCTAGACGAAATTTTGAGAGCTTTATTCCTAAACAGAGAGGAGTTCCCATCCATGGGATCGCCTGTCCCCCCTGGCACCGCGCTCCGCACTGAGGGCTATAGCACTATTCCCTCGCCGTTCTCGATGGACGACCAGACCTTCCGCGGCCTTGGCCATTGGCTCGTGGATGCGCTGGCCTCCTACCTGGAAGAGCTTCCGCGAGAGCCGGTTTACCGTCCCTTGCCAGCAGAAGTGCGGCGAGAGATAGAGGAAATGAAGATTCCCGCCGAGGGTGCAGCTCCTGAGGACGTCATCGACAGCTTTCTCCGGCTGGTCCTGCCATACGGTCGCGGCCAGAATCATCCGTGTTTCGCTGCGTTCGTTGATCCGGCCGCAGCCAAGCTGAGCATGCTCGCGGCATTTGCATCGGCGGTTACCAACACGAGCGGCGCCGGCGGTAATTACGCGGCGATATATGTGGAGCGCGCGGTCATCCGCTGGCTTATGGAGCTCATCGGTTTCCCCCAGGACGGGAGTGACGGGGTCCTCCTCGGCGGGGGATCAGACGCGAACCGGCATTGCCTGGAAGTTGCACGGTACTGGGGTGCCCAGGTCAACGGCTGGGACATCCGGGCGGAGGGCCTCCACGGGCATCCCCGGCTCACGATGTACATGTCGGCAGAGGGCCATTCCTGCCTGGAGAAGGCTGCCTTCACGCTCGGACTCGGCGCTCCCCGCAAGGTTAAGGTCGCGGAAGACTTCCGCATGGACGTAGCCGACCTGCGGGCGGCGATCGCGGCTGACCGCCGGGCCGGCCACCGACCCTTCCTGGTCGCCGCAAATGCCGGGAGTGTCAAGACCGGTGCCATCGACCCGCTCGGTGAGCTCGCCGAGTTCTGCCATCAAGAGGGCCTCTGGCTCCACGTGGACGGCGCCTATGGTGGCTTCGGGGTACTCGACTCCCGACTTGCGCGCTGGTACGAGGGCCTGGAGCGCGCCGACTCGGTCGCCCTCGACCCCCACAAGTGGCTTGCGGTGGCCATCGGCTGCAGTTGTGCCTTGGTGCGGCAGGGATCGCTGCTCCAGGACACCTACAAGCTGATCCCCTCCTATCTCAACCTCCCGCCGGGACAGGGGTTCGCCGGCGAGGTCTGGTACTCCCATCGCAGCGCCGAGCAAACCAGGGATTCAGGGCGCGCGCTTAAGACCTTCTGGAACATCCAGCAGGCCGGGGAGGCCGGGCTGGCGGATCACGTCCGGCGCCACATCGACCTGGCTCGCTACCTGGAAGAAGTCATCGAAGCCAGCCCTGACCTGGAGATGCTGGCAGCCGGGCCGCTGACCGCGGTGTGCTTCCGCTACGTGCCGGCAAGCCTGCGCGGCGACGACGAGAGCCTGGATCTGCTGAATCAGGCGATCATGGCGGACCTCCAGGTCGGGGGCCGGGCGTTCCTGGCCGGCACGGACATCCGCGGCCGCTTCGCGCTGCGGTCGTGTGCTCTCCACTACGAGCTCGACGAAGGGCACGTGCAAGCCATCGTGGACGCCGTCCGGGATGCCGGGCGTCGCATCGTGCGGGCAAGCGCGCCGTCGCAGGCCGGGGATGAAGTCGCCGCGGATGAAGCCGCGGATGCAATGGCCGCGGCAGGCCCGGGGATGAGATGACAGCCCCGATCGCACGCCGGACACCGGTAGAGGAGGACGCCAGGTGCGCACGATAGCCGGAGCACCCCCGGCCAGGTCCGGGGATGCCAAGGAGCCTGTCTCTCTTTCATCGCAGGCACGCTTCGCGCTCGCACTTGCGGCAGGCAAGGGCGCCGCGACCGCGTCCAGGGTGCTGGGGGTCGGGGGCGGGACGAGCTTTCCCGGCGCCGCTGCCCGCTGGATCGATCCCCACGTTCTGGAAAAGGCCGCAGCCGCGAGCGATGCCCGCAAGGTGATCGTCACGGGGAGCAACGGCAAGACGACGACCTGCCGAATGCTCGCAGCCCTGGCACGGGCCGGCGGCCTCAGCGTCTCCCAGAACCGGACTGGCTCCAACCTGTTGCAGGGAGTGATCTCAGCTGCCGTGCAGGCGACAGACCTGCGGGGCCGGATGGACTCGCAACTGCTCCTGCTAGAGGTCGACGAAGCGACGGTACGGCTGGTGGCGCCGGAGGTACGGCCGGACACGATCCTGGTCACGAACATCTTTCGCGATCAGCTGGACCGCTTCGGCGAGCTGTACGCGATGGCGAAAATGCTGGAGGCTGAGATCGAGGCCCTTCCTGCCTCGGCCACTGTGGTACTCAACGGCGACGATCCACTGGTGGCCAGCCTCGCCCCTGAAGCGCCCGCTCGCCGCCTGTACTACGGCATCCGGACCGACAGTGCCGACACCGCCGACAGCGACGACACGCAGGTGCCCGAGCATTCCGCCGACACCATCCGCTGCGTGCGTTGCCAGCACCTTCTGAGCTACCGCGTCGTACACCTCTCCCACCTGGGGGATTACCGGTGTGAGGAGTGCGGGAACGCCCGGCCGGACCTGGACATCGCGGTGACCGCGGTCCGGCCGTCGCGGGACGCAGGGTCTGAGATCACCATCGAGACGCCAGCGGGAAACTTTCCGCTGCAGGTGCCCCTGCCTGGCGTCCACAACGTGTACAACGCGGCAGCCGCGCTGGCCGGCGCGATGGCACTGTCACTTCCGCGGCCGCTGGAGCCTGCCAAGACGCGGACCGCCATGGCCGGCCTGCGTCCCGCGTTCGGCCGGCTGGAAGAGATCCGGGCGGGCGAGCGGCAGGTGGTGCTCGCCTTCGTGAAGAACCCCACCGCTTACAACGCCAACCTCCGGGAGGTCCTCCGTCGGCCCGGCCGGAAGCACGTCCTGGCGGCGCACAGCAACACCGTGGTCGACGGAGAAGACTTCGCCTGGCTCTGGGACGTCGAACTCGAGCAGCTTGCACCCCAGCTGGCGAGCCTGGTCATCAGCGGGACCAGGGCGGAGGAGGTCGCGCTCCGGTTCAAGTACGCCGGGGCCAGCCCCGGGCTCACGCGGGTGCTGCACGGTCGCTCGGCTGCCCTGGACGCGGCGCTGGCCGAGACGCCGCCGGGCGAGCCGCTGTACATCTTCGCTGGCTACACCCCCATGCGCGAGCTCCGCAGCATCATGCAGCGACGCGGATGGGTGCCCCCTTCCTGGAAGGAGTGACGCTATGACATCGGCCCCGCTAACGGTCCGCATCTGCCATCTCTACCCGAGCTTGTTCAGCGTGGCCGGTGATAGGGGAAACCTGTTCGCCCTCACGCAGCGCTGCTCCTGGCGCGGGATCCGTTTCAGCGTGACCGAAGCCGACGTGGGAGTAGTTCCTGACTTCGCGGACGCCGACCTGATCCTGATGCATGGCGGCCAGGACCGTGAGATGAGCGCGGCGGCAAGCGACCTTGCGGCGAAGGCCGTCCCGCTCCGGGAGGCGATCGAGGCCGATGCAGTGGTCCTCGCCGTGTGCGCCGGCTACCAGCTTCTGGGCCGGTACTACGCCCCGCCCGACGGACCGCCGATAGAGGGACTTGGGGTGCTGGACGCGGTCACTGATGGGGGCCCGACTCGCTTCATCGGGCACGTGGCGGTCGAGTGTGATTTCGGCTCCGGGGGCGCTCGCCAGCTCACCGGCTTCGAGAACCACAGCGGGCGCACGCGCCTGGGCAGCGGCGCCAAGCCGCTCGGACGGCTGCTCGCCGGGGCTGGCAACAACGGAGAGGACGGTACCGAGGGCGCCCGCTACCGGGAGGTGTACGCCACTTACCTGCACGGGCCGGTGCTGCCGAAGAACCCGTGGCTGACCGACTACCTGCTGTCCCGTGCGCTCGCACACCGCTACCCAGATTTCGCCCCGCTTGCCCCGCTGACGGACCAGGTGGAGGCGCAGGCGCACGCTGCCGCCCTCCGCCTTGCGCTCCGCCCGCAAGGGAGGTGGCGGGCGGCGACGGCCGCCGTGTCCCGGATCGGCCGCCCATTTGCGGGCGCCAGCCACGGCTAACCGGGCCGCCTGGCCTCCGGTGAGATCTGCGGTGTCCTTGCCGATCCCACGAGGCGGGCGGCTGCCCGGCGGATCCGGGTCGTCAGGCACCCCTGCCTGCCGCTCCGCCGAGGGGCGGACCCGGCCAGTCGTCGTCATCAGTCCGGGCCCACCGGCGTTCGTCGTATCTAGCCAGATCCGCGCCGCGCTCGGTGCCGACCACCTCGCGCAGTCGTTCCGGCGACGCGAGGATCGACTCCAAGTCGGCGATGTCGGCCATCGCCTGATCGTATTCGTCGCTTATCTGCCGGCGCCGCAGCGGAGTGTTCTGGAGCAAGGGCATATGCAGGACCGCCCCCGCCTGGGCCTGGCCGATATCCAGCAGGTCCATCAAGGCTGACTCGGCTGCCTCGGGTGACTCGCTGGCCTCCACCAGCGCGCGGACGGCGTCCATGTCGTCGAGGGCCGCCAGGACCGCGCGGAGGATGCGGGCGCGCTGCTGTGTCCCCTGGATACGTTGCTGCGTGCCCGCGACGATGGCGTCCAACTGGAAGCCTGGCGGGGTCTTGCCGTCCTGCAATTCGAGGAAATCGACCTCGGTGGACTCCAGCAGCGCGGTCCGCTCGGCCAGGAACCGGCGGACATGCTCGTGCGCTTCGTGCTGCTCGAAGGCGGCGCGGTTGCGGTACAGCTCGTAGAAGATCCGCTGCCGCGGCTGCCCCTCCACCGTGTGGCACGCATAGATCAGGGTGTCGTACTCGCGCTCGCGGACACCGGAGGCTGTCTCAGCCACCAGCGTGTCGAACGCCTCCTCCGATCCGGCGCGCACCGCGAAACGCACCACCAGTGCAAACGGCGTGGTGTCCTCAGGCATGTGTCTCCGTTCGCCATGAACTGATGAGGACAGCACGTCAGGCAGCTGCATGCTTTGTATTCACAGGTGCATCGGTCTGGCGCAGTTCGATCGGCTCGGGCGGCATAGGTTTCTGCATTCGGCCCATTTTGTGCCTGCACGTGCGTACTTCCTGGAAGTCATAATGTACCTGTGCTGACTGCATAGTGACCGGCCCCATGAAGGAGGGGTGGTACGAAGATCCGTCGGACCGACATGAGTATCGCTGGTTCTCAGGGCAAGCCCACGGACCTGGTGAAAGATGGAACGGCTACCTCCCACGACCCGATCAGCATCACCGACTAGGCGGTTTTCGAATCCGTTGACCTGGCGCGTCCGCCTGACGATGGGCCGCTGCTGCAGTCGGGAGGGGGCTTGCCCCCGGATGCCAACAAGTCGGATCCGGTTGGCCCGTCCTTGGCCCTTCTCCCCAGCCCTCGTGATCAGGCAGCAGATTCCTCTTCGGCACGCCCAACGAGCTGAGTAGCCCACCTGAGGGCGTCGCGAGCCTTTCGTGATGCGACGACCATGACCCCGTAATGCGCCTCGTCCTTGAGGTCGAGCAGCCGCAGGAGCAGTTTCACCAGCTCGGGGCCATCTGGGGTCGCCTGGCGCAAAAGATCCGCCGCCTCACGGTGGTTGTCACCGCGATGGCGTAGTCGAAGGCGGGCACAGCAGATCGCATCGGAGGCCGCGATCCCGGCCAAGACGGCAAGCCCCGCCGCGACGTTGAGATACTCGTCCCGATCGCGTTCGCTCAGCACGAGATCCGCGACTTCGAGGTAGGCGCTGGCCGTGCGCGCCCGACTGCGGCCGTCCGCTGGCGTGCATGAGGCCGTGCGACTTGACTGGGCCATCTGCTACCTGGCTTCCATTCGCGTGCTACCTGACCCATCAGCTTCCCCGGCAACCTGGATGGCGTCCCGGTCGATGTCCCGAAACAGCGGCGTTCGCCTGCGGCGGTGATCGGCCCACTCGAAGGCCGACATCTCAACAACTTGCAGCGGATTCCCAGTCCAGTTGGGGACCAAGTCGTGTAGCTGACCTACCTGCCTCCCCCATTTCGCCGCCTGGCGTTCGGTCAACTGCATAGCCATGGTCTCGGTCTCATAACCGGCCACGGCCTCGACCCGGCTGGCTGACTTCCGGCGCGGGTCAATTTCACCGGCAACGAGTGCACGCACCAGCAGCAGGTCGATGTCGCTTTGGACATCACCATCTCCTCTGGCCGCAGAGCCGAAGACGCATCCGTAAATGGGCTTGGGGTTCCAACCCGCCAGCGCAGTCCGGAACCGCTTCCACAATGTGAGCCGCAGACCGGCCAAGCCTTCAGCGACGGAAGCCGCCACGTGCTCGCGGTTCAGCTCGTGTACACGGTTCCGGCCCATCTCGGCCGCTCGAACTATTCCTTGCTCTACGAGCCGCGCCAGGCTCCGGCGAATCCCGATCTCAGAGCCGCGTGGCGTCAGGGCAGCTATCTCCCCTACCGTCAGCGGCCTACCTGCCCGTGCCAATACCGCCAGGACCGGCCCGTCAAGGGTCGCAGTCACGGCTCGGGTCGGATCGCTGAAGTCCACGATCGAAAAGTATACGACACTATCTAATGTGATAGGTAAGGCTCTGATCAGAAACTAACTGGTCCAGAACCGATAGGGCACATCGGTCTCCTGCCATCCGCCGCCGCGCGCCCGATGGCCGGTGGCCGATGGACTGACACGGATGACCGCCGCCGCGAGCCGGCCGATGACCGATGACGGCAGGCCGACAAAACGCGCCCGACCTCAGCACCGGCAATTCCGTTTCTCGGCGCCGCGTCCGGACCGCCTGGACACTGGCCCTGAACTAAAACTGAGTTTAGAAATAGGAAGCAGATCGTCCGAGATCGGAACTACGGTGCGAGCCATGACAGCAGCCAATGATCAGATGACCCCGCTGCCGGAGTGGCAGGATGGCCCGATGGACGCGCAGTTCGGACCGCACCGGTTCAGCGCCGGTGACGGCGGCGGTAGCACCGAGTTCCGGGCAGCTCGGTTCGACGTCGCGGACCTGCGCGACGCCCGGTTCACCGACTGTGACCTGACCGGGGTCACGATCCGGGACGGCTGGCTCGTCGACGTCAGCATCTCCGGCTATCTCCGCAACGTCACCGTCAATGGCGTCGACGTGGCCGACTTCGTTAGCGCCGAACTGGACCGGCGACACCCGGAACGAGTGCAGTTCCGCGAGGTCCAGGACGCCGACGGCTTCCGCGCGATGTGGGAAACCATCGAACGACTCTGGGCGGATGCCACAGGGCGGGCCGTCCGGCTGCCCACGGCGGCACTGACCGAGCATGTGAACGACGAGTGGTCGTTCGCGCAGACGCTGCGCCATCTGGTGTTCATCACCGACGCCTGGGCG
>DASXKI010000231.1:0-12083 GCA_036496945.1 Streptosporangiaceae bacterium
TCTAATTCGTCAAGGGGTAATGCTGGATGGCCGGCCGGCGAACTCCGCGGCCCCGGTCAGCTGCAGCACTTCCTCGACCTTCAGCGGGTGCGGATAGAGCGAGGCGACCATGGTGATGAGCTCCCGGACGCTGAGATGCGGGATCAGCGACCCGCTCTGCAGCATCCCGCCGACGACGCCGGCTGCGACCGCTTCCGGCGGCGGCTGGCCGAACAGCGAGATGCTGCCGGAATCGGGCCGCGTCAGGCCGAGCATCATGTCGATCGTGGTTGTCTTGCCGGCGCCATTTGGGCCGAGGAGCGCGACTATCTCGCCGGGGGCGATCGTGAGGTCGATCGAGCGTACGGCGCGTACTGCGCCGAAGGACTTGGAGATACCGGAGAGGATGATCCCCCCGCCGGAAGCGTTGTCAGCAGCCATACCAAGAAGCGTCGCGCGCCGTGCACCTGGGCTTGTAGTGCCCTGACGCACAGCTTCGCGATGACAAATGTCAGACATCGCAAGGCTGTTGGCAGCGAGCAACTCGGATGAGACAGGACAGCTGCCGGTCCGGACAAGTATGTTAGTGCTGTTTTATCGCTGTCACATTGACTCCGGAGGGCGGCCGAACGTGTCCGAGCGGTATCCAGAGATCGAGCCCTACGCGCACGGCATGCTGGACGTCGGCGACGGCAACCTCGTCTACTGGGAGGCCTGCGGCAACCCCGACGGCAAGCCCGCCCTGCTGCTCCATGGCGGTCCCGGCTCGGGCTGCATTCCCGGCATGCGGCGCTATTTCGATCCGGTCGCGTATCGAATCGTGCTGTTCGACCAGCGCAACTGCGGGCGCAGCAGACCGCACGCTAGCGACCCGGCAGTCAGCCTCGCAGCCAACACGACCCAGCACCTGGTCGCGGACATCGAACTGCTGCGCGCCCATCTCGGCATCGAGCGGTGGCTCGTTTTCGGCGGCTCGTGGGGCGGCGCGCTCGCGCTCGTGACGCACTACTGGGGCAACGATCATTTCCTGGCCGACGGCGTCCTGCTGGCCGAGGCTGGCCGATTGCACCCCGTTCCGGGCATGATCATTCAGGGTCGCCTGGACCTCATCAACCTGCTGGGCACGCCGTGGCTGCTGGCTGCCGCCTGGCCCGGCAGCGAGCTCCAGCTGATCGATGACGCCGGGCACGGCGGAAGCAATGCCCTGACCTCCGCCAGCGTCACCGCGACCGACCGGTTCGCTGGCCAGGCCGGGAGCCGACGTGGCTAGCGAGGGCGCCGAGTCCCTGGTCGGCCTCGGCACGCTGCTGCGGCACGTGCTGGAGGAGATGGACGGCGATATCGCGACCGTGCTGGCCGACCTCGGCACGCCGGGTTACCGGCCGCGGTTCAGCCCGGTGGTCCGGGCGCTGGTCGCCCTCGGGCCGGTGCCGATCAGGGACCTGGCACTGGCAATCGGAGTGTCGCATTCGGCAGCCAGCCAGACAGTGACGCAGATGCGAAGCCGCGGTTTCGTCGTCATCAAGCCCGGCGAGGACGCCCGGCAGCGAGTCGTGCACCTGACCGCGACCGCGCGTGCCCTGCTGCCGAAGATCGAGGCCGAGTGGGCGGCCACCGCGTCGGCCGCCACCGAACTGGACGCCGAACTGCCGTTCCCGCTGGCCGATCTGGTGCCGGCGATCGCGGCGGCCCTGGCGCGGCGCCCGTTCCGTCAGCGGATGATCGAGTCGCCGTGGGCCACGAGCCATCCGGACTTCGCCGCCGCACTGGCGGCCGCCCGGCGGGCCGGCTAAGCATGCGCCGATGAAGCCCAGGGCCCGGCTGCTCACCGACGTCTCCCCGCTGCGCGACTACCCGCAGTTCCGCCGGCTGTTCGCCGGCACCGCACTGTCAGCGATCGGCAGTGCACTGACCAGCTTTGCGGTGCCGCTGCAGGTCTACGACATGACGCACTCGCCGTTCGCGGTCGGCGCCATTGGCGTGGCTGTGGCCGTGCCAACCCTCACGCTCGGCCTGCTCGGCGGCACGGTGCTGGACGCGGTAGACCGGCGCAAGCTCGTGCTGGCATGCAGCGTCGCGCTCGCCGTCGTGTCCGCCACGCTGGCGGGCCTGGCGCTCGCCGGGCTGTCGACCGTCTGGCCGCTGTACGTCCTGGTGGCGATCGAGTCGGCGATCAGCGCTCTCAATGTCCCGGCGCGGCGCACGTTCATACCGACCCTGCTCCCGGCCGAGCGCCTGGCTGCCGGGCTCGCGCTGAACCGGGTCAGCTTCCAGCTCACCATGGTCGTCGGGCCGGCGCTCGCCGGCCTCATCACGGCGGCCGCAGGCGGCCACCTGCAAGCCTGCTACCTGATCGACACGGTGAGCTTCGGGGCCGCGCTGTACGGCGTGGCGGGCCTGCCCGCGATGCCGCCCCAGCCCGGTGCCAGCCGACCCGGCCCGCGGGCCGTCGCCGAGGGCATCCGCTTCATCCGTCGCAGTCAGGTGCTCGCGGGGGCGTTCCTGACTGACCTGAACGCGATGGTTTTCGGGCTGCCGCTCGCACTGTTCCCGGCGATCAACGCCGAGCGGTTCGGCGGCAGGCCGGTGACGCTTGGCCTGTTCACGACCGCGATCGGCGTCGGCGGCCTGGTGAGCTCGGCGCTCACCGGGCCGGTCAGCCGCGTCGTCCGGCAGGGCCTGGTCATGCTGGCGATGGTCGCGATTTGGGGCGCGGCGTTCGCTGGCTTCGCGCTCGCCCGCAGCCTGTGGCTGACCCTGACCATGCTCGCCGTGGCCGGCGCCGCCGACACGTTCACCGTGGTGTTCCGGTCGACGATCGTCCAGGCCGTGACGACCGAGGAACTGCGCGGGCGGCTCACTTCGGCCGAATACGTCATCGCCATGGGTGGCGACTCGGTCGGCAGGCTCGAGTCGGGCGCGCTGGGGTCGCTGACGTCGCCGGTGATCAGCGCGCTATCCGGTGGCCTGGTCACGGTTGTCCTCGCGGGCGTCATCGGGCTCGCGCTGCCCGGCTTCGCCAAGTACCGGGCCGGAGCAGAGCCGGCGCTGACGAAGACGCGCTCCAGGGTCTGGCGAATAACGCTGAAAAAGCCAGACGCGAGCGCGGAGCGCTGAAAAAGCCAGACGCTGGTGCGCCGGACCAGGCGCCTAGCCTTCGGCCGGCAGGGAATCGGCCAGCCCGTCGTCCGCCAGCCAGACCGCACGGACCTGGTCGGCGACCAGCGCGGCCTGCGTCCGGCCCGCCCGGGCCGCCGGGGCCCGACGAGCCGGGTCCAGCACATTCCGGCCGATAGCCGCGGCCGCGGCCTTGTCCGGGCTCACGACAACGACCTGCGCGCCGCCGGCGACAAGCGCCTTGGCCTGCTGATACGGGCCCGGCATGCGCTTGGTCCCCCTGGGGAGCGGCGCGATGATGACGACTCGCTGGTAGCCAGCCGCCAGGTCGGCGTTCGCGGACGACCGCATCCCGCCATCGATGAACTTGCGGCCGGCGATGGTCACCGGCGGCCACACGCCCGGTACCGCGCAGCTCGCGCCCACGGCGTCCAGCAGGCTCGCGTCGCCCGCGGCGTCAAACAAGACGAACTCGCCGGTGACCGCGTCGATGGCAGTCACCTTGAGCGGATGCGCCGGCCAGTCGTGCTTGGTCAGCCGGGTCTCGAACACCTTGCGGCGCTCGGCCTCCGGCACGGTGCGTGCCGCCAGCGCGAGCTTGCCAATCCGGCGCCGGGTGCGGACCGGGTCTGGCGTCGTGAGGAAGATCCAGGCCCAGCGGGCTAGCAGGCCCACGCCCATTCGCGCTGGGATCTCGCCCGCCGGCGGCTCGAGTTGCCGAAGGTACAACTCCTCCGGCTCCTCGCCGGAGGCGATGTCAGCGCCGACGACAGAGCCAGCCGACGTCCCGATGATCATGTCGGCCGCCGCCAGGTCGACACCCTCGGCCGCCAGCCCGGCGATAAGCCCGAGCTCCCAGGCGACACCCGTGACCCCGCCGCCGCCGAGCACAAGCGCGCGATGCTGCATGGCACTGTTTCTACACCAGAACCAAACCCTCATTCAGGAGGAACGGGATCGACACCCTTCCCGCCGCACCCCGGGCCCAGCGGTTTCGCGACGTTACCGGCGCCGGCGGCCGCGGGCGTTTGGATCGTCCGGCGCCGATCAGGTAGGGATGACCTTATGGCGCAGGAGGATGCTCGGTACTGGCGGCACGCGGCGGTCGACGGCGTCGACCTCCTGCGAGCGAGGTACGTAACGCACCGCTACGGACGGCACGCGCACGAGACCTACGTCTTCGGGCTCATCGAGGCCGGGGTCGAGGAGTTCGAGTACGGCGGCAGCTTGCACCGGGCGGGGGCGGGCGCCGTCGCGCTCCTGAACCCCGACATCGTGCACACGGGCCAGGCCGCGACACCGGACGGCTGGAGCTACCGGGTGCTGTACCCGAAGGTCAGCGTCGTCGCCGATGTCGCCGCTGAACTCGGCTGGCCGGCCGGCACGCCGCGATTCCCGCAGACGGTGCTGTATGACCCGGGTACGGCCGCGCTGGTGCGCAGCGCGCACCGGGCAGCCGAACATGGCGACCAGCTTGCGTCGTCGACGCTCCTGCGCATCGCGCTGGCCGGCTTGCTGCGCGCGCACGCGGCCACTGGTTTCGTCGCTGGTCCCGGTCCGGCGCGCCCGGCACCTGCCGCAGTCGGCGCCGTCCGGGATCTGCTGCACGAACGGCTCGCCGATCCCCCGGCCCTGGCCGAGCTGGCGGCGATGACCGGGCTCAGCCAGTTCGCGCTGCTGCGCGCCTTCCGCGCGGCGACCGGCTTGCCGCCGCACGCCTACCTCAACCAGCTGCGGGTACGCCGGGCCAGGCTGCTGCTCGACGACGGCGTCCCCGCTGCCGACGTCGCTGCGCAGGTCGGCTTCGCCGATCAGGCTCATCTGACCCGGCATTTCAAGCGTGTCGTCGGCGTTCCGCCCGCGGCCTATCAGCGCGAGCGCCTCCAGCCGGCCAGTTGACCAGGCCGCGGCCGGCAAAAACGTACAAGACCCGGCGGGGGGCGGGCGCCTAGATTTGCTGGCATGTCCGCACCGACCCGCGCGCCAGCACCACCTAGTCGGGCTCGGCCGATCCGGGACGGGGTTGGCCTGGGCCTTGCCGTCGGCGTATCGGGGGTCGCGTTCGGCGCGGCGGCAGTCAGCTCAGGCCTGAGCGTCTGGCAGGCATGCGCGCTCAGCCTGCTGGCGTTCACCGGGGCGTCGCAGTTCGCGCTGGCCGGAGTGATCGCGTCTGGCGGCAGCCTGCTAGCCGGGACGGCAGGCGCGATCCTGCTCGGCAGCAGGAACACTCTGTACGGACTCCGGCTGGCCGACGTGCTGCGCCCACGCGGTCCTCGCCGGCTGCTGACGGCGCTCGGCGTCATCGACGAGACCACCGCGGTCTCGCTGGCTCAGCCGGACCCGGACGCGGCGCGGACGGCCTTCACCGCGACGTTCTGCTGCCTATACCTGACCTGGAATCTCGCCACGCTGGCCGGAGCGATGGGTGCCGGGCGCATCGGGTCACCGCAGTCGTTCGGGCTCGATGTGGTGGGGCCGGCCGCGTTCCTGGCCCTGATCTGGCCGCGGCTGCGAGCCGGGCGCACCGAGCGGCTAGTAGCGCTGGCCGGAGCCGCCATCGCGCTCGGCGCGACGCCGCTGCTGCCTGTCGGGGTCCCGGTGATACTCGCCGCCACGGCCGCGCTGGCCGGTGCGCTAGCCAGTCCCGCGGCGGGGTCGTCGGGGTCGGCTGAGTCGGCAGGGCCATCAGGGTCGGCCCCGTCCCGGCCAGCCCTGCTCCGCCGCAGATCGCCGCAGTCAGAGCGCTCGCCGCAGGTCCCGGATGCTGCACCGTGACGGGCGCGTGGATCGCGGTACTGTCGACCGCGGCCGGATGTTATGCGTTTAAGCTGGCCGGCCTGACCGTGCCGCAGCGCGTCCTCTCCAGCCCGCGGGTCCGCCGATTTGCCGAACTGGTGCCGGTGGCCCTGCTCGCGGCCCTGTCGGCAGTGCAGACCGCTACCGGCGGGCACGCATTCGACCTGGATCCGGCCCGGCTGGCTGGCCTCGGCGCCGCCGTAGTGGCGCTGCTGCTGCGGGCGCCGTTCTTGCTGGTGATCGTCGCCGCGGCCGGCACCGCAGCGGGGCTGCGGGCCGCCGGGATCTCGTGAGGGCCGACGCGCGTGCCGGACGCCGCGACCAGTGGCGCCGGGTGCCGCCGCCCGAACTGCCGACCTGGCCGGGCGCCGGGATCGCGCAAACCCTCGCCGCCCGGCGGGGTAAAGTGCCCCGAGTGACGATCGGCGTTGAAGTACTTGACGAGATTACCGACGAGGTAGTCGAGGCGTTCGGCCAACTGCTCCCGCAGCTGTCCCGCTCGGCCAAGCCGCTCGACGCTGTCGCGCTGGGCGCGCTCGTGGCCTCGCCCGCTGTCACTGTCCTGATAGCCCGCAGCGACGGCCGGATCGCCGGATCGCTGACGCTGGCGATGTTTCCCATCC
Source organism: Streptosporangiaceae bacterium (assembly GCA_036496945.1). GTDB lineage: Bacteria > Actinomycetota > Actinomycetes > Streptosporangiales > Streptosporangiaceae > JAJYUU01. Next base: position 6,516 of record DASXKI010000231.1, read on the forward strand.
CGACTGGGCTGCGCGCGTGGATCGAGGATGTGGTCGTGGACGAGTCAGCGCGAGGTCAGGGCGTTGGCGCGGTACTGACCCAGGAAGCGCTCCGGCTGGCCCAGGAGGCTGGCGCGCGGACGGTCGACCTGACGACGCGCCCTGCCAGGGAAGCGGCCGGACGGCTGTATGAGCGGGCAGGCTTCCAGCAGCGTGATACGCGCGTATATCGGTACGCCTTCTAGTCCGCTGCGGGCCCGCCACGGACACCATCGGCTGGGTGTCCGAACAGGACCGCCGTCCCGTCCGGCGACCCCCTGCGTGGCCGCGACCTGGCCAGGGCTGGTCCGAGGCCGCGGCAGGGGATCATTAACGGGGTGCGGCATCACCCCTACCGGGCGGAGCTTAACGACGACCTGCTGTCCGTCGCGGCCTAGGTGCCCTGGGTGCCGCGTGCGCGCCCGTCAGCCAGCGCCCCGCCCGAGCGCGTCCGCGATGAATGCCGCCTTGGCGGCCGTATAGGCCTCGCGGTCATCCGGGTGCTGAGCAGCCAGCCGCCGTTTCAGGTCCTCATATCCTCTCGCCAGCTGATCATCGCCTCGCAGCGCGTCCCGGAAGGCGATCTGCTGCGCCCATCGCCGATGACCGGCCCGGATCACGTGCAGGTGCGCGACCCGTCGCTGTCCCGAGACGTCCGGCTTGACGAAAAACCGCCGCCACGAGCCGCCGCTGTCCAGTTCCGGCGGCACATAACACCAGCCATCGGCGGCGAGCCGTTCCCCCGCCTTCATTGCGGCAGCGCCGGGATCAGTCACCGACGCCATCAGATCGATGACCGGCTTGGCGGCAAGCCCGGGAACCGCCGTGGACCCGACATGCTCGACCCCGTCAACCAGCCATGGCGCCAGCAGCCAGGCCAGCCGTGCACGCTCGGCCCGCCCCCTGTCACCCAGCCGGGGATCGTGGGGACGGATCTCCGCCTTCTCATACGCCCACGGCGGGACGGCGTTACTCACGTAGCCACGGTAGCTCGGCGCCCGCCGCCGGACTACCTCACCGGCCAGCACGCTGCCTTCCGTTCAGCCCTCGCGCCCGCCCAGCCGAAGGCTGGTGGCATCAGTCACACGCGGGACCTGGAAAGGCAATACCAGCCCCACATCAGCAGCGCGTTGCCGCCCGGGCGCGGCGGGCAGCACGGAGATCACACGGTTACGGCGTCACGTCGGTTGTGTTGGAAGTGACCGAGTCGGCCATCTGATCGCTGACGGTGTGCCAAGCGACTACGGAAACGTGCGGCGTGCGGTGGATGCAGAGCGAATTGACAATGGCCAGGCCATAGTTAATACTCCTCCTGTGGTTGTGGCACCGCCCGGGACGCGCCGCTCCTACCGGTCCCCTCAGCGGGAGGCGCGCGCCCGCGCGACGCGCCAGCGGGTTCTTCGAGCTGCCGCCAGCCTGTTCGGCGAGCGCGGCTACACCGGGACGACCATCCGGTCCGTCGCCGGGCGGGCCGGCGTCTCGGTCCCGACCGTCGAGGCGCTGTTCGGCACGAAGGGCAGACTGCTGAAAGCGGCGATCGACGTGGCCATCGCGGGTGATGACGAGCCGGTGCCGATGCTTGCGCGGGACTGGGCCGCGGCAGCAACCAGGGCCGCGGACCCCGAGAGCTTCCTGTCCATCCTGGCCGACGTGCTCGCTCCTGCGCAGTCGCGCTCGTCGGGCCTGGTCCTCTCGGCGTTCGAAGGCGCTGGGTCCGATCCCGAACTCGCGGGCCTCGCCGCCCAGATGAGTGCCCAGCGGGTCGCTATGGCCACCTGGGCCGTGGCCCGGCTCACCGCACTCGGGGCACTGCGAGCGGAAGTCGGCGAGGACGAGGCCGTCGACACCGTCTTCGCCATCATGGAGCCGGCGGTGTTCGACCGCCTCACCCGCCAGCGAGGCTGGACGCTCGCCCGCTATCAAGACTGGATCGCCCGGTCCCTGCGCCGGCTCCTCGTGGCCGATGCCGGGCACGGGTAGCGATCGCCACTCCGAGGAAGGACGGTGCGACATGAGCGGTGAAGAGGGAGCCCCACCGGGCCCGCACCCGGTGCATGGGCAGGTGGTCTACCTGCAGCTGCCCGCAGCCGACGTCACCGCGTCAGCCGCCTTCTACGAGGCGGTGTTCGGGTGGTCAGTCGATCCGGGAAGAGGCCGCTTCGAAGCACCCGGAATCATCGGCGAATGGACCACCGAGCACCCGCCGGCACGAGACGCCGGGCCGGTGGCGTGGATCCTCGCCGATCAGCTCTGGCCGCTCCTCCATCGGATCGACTCTCACGGCGGGCGCGTCGCAGGCCGGCCAGTGCTCGACGGCGGCGAGCGTTACCTCGTCGAGTGCGACGACCCCGCAGGGAACCGGATCGGGGCGGCCGTGCCGGTCCGCCGCCTCACCCAGACCCAGACGCTCGTCGCCGTGCGCGATGTCGAGGCGTCGAGCCGGTGGTATCAGCACCTGCTCGGGCTCCGCAGCGACCATGGCGGCTCCACCTACGAGCGGCTCGTCGCCGGGGACACCCTCGTCCTCCAGCTCCACCGCTTCGAGTCCGACCACCATCACGGCACCATAGGCGACCCCGAGCGAGACCTGGGCAACGGCGTGCTTCTCTGGTTCGGCGAAACGGCGGACTTCGACGGAGTGGTGGCCCGAGCCGCCGAGCTCGGCGCGACCGTCGTCCTTCCCCCGCTGCGCAACCCGCCCGAGGGCGAGGGTAACGGCCCCAGCCACCGGGAGATCTGGCTCAAGGACCTCGACGGCTACACGGTGGTCGTCGCCAGCCCCGACGGCGAGGCTTTCGAGCCGTCCGCCCACGACGAAGCAATGCGATGACCGGTGACGGCGAAGACCACCGGGTCTTCCGGCCCGCTGGTGTGTCCTACCTGCGCATCCCGACACCGGGCCCAACCCGCTCGGCGACCTTCTAGCGCGCGGCGTTCGCCTTTCCTGGCGTGCGGCGTCGAGGCGTGCGCGGAGCGAGTCGGTGGTGGCATGGTGAGCGGCCTTTGTGCTGGCTGACCGGACGGTGAGGACCACAGCCCCGGTGATGAGGTCGCGGATGCCGGCCAGCATCGGCGATGTACGGCCATGGCCGCAAGGTATCGCTCGCAACGTGGCCAGCGGCAGTGTCACACTGGGAGGCCAGGGAAACGCCCTGCGAAAGCGCATATACCGGGGACCACGATGACGTTGACGCCCGAGTACGGCGAGGAAGAGCGCATGAAGCAGCAGTCCGAGGGTCTCAGGCAGCGGTCCGAGGGCGTGCTGCCGCAAGATCGCGAGGACGCGCCCGAGCGCGAGATAGAGGAGCACGACCGCGAGGATCGAGAGCTTGCGTACCTGGATCCGGAGGATAACGAGGCGCGCGCTCCCGGGCAGGTCTGTGCGCGGTGCGGAGCGCTCATGACCGCGGATCAGGATGCGCGACTGCAACCAGACGGCCGGTGGGTACACGAGGTGTGTCCCCGGGGTCTCGGCGAGCCGCCGGCACAGAGCACGGGACCTTCTGGCGGCGCGTGACGCAGCCTGATGAGCGAGGCTGCGACCAGCTCTGGGGGTTGCGACACCCACCGACTGCGACGATGGCGTCATGACGATTCCTGGCGACCGACCGCACATTAATGACGGCGGTGAAGTCACCCTGCCCCTGGACGACGGAGAAATCTACGTGCGCCAGGACGGCCGCCGGGACGCCCCCGCACTCCTGCTGATCCACGGAAACGCGTCCTCGGCCCGTTCGTGGGACGAACTGGTCCCGATGCTGACCAGAGCCCATCGCGTCATCCGGATCGACCTCCTCGGATATGGCCGGTCGGCCAAACCGGCAGACCGCAGTTACGCACTCCCGGACCAGGCACGCCGGGTCGGCGTGGCATTGGACCGGCTTGGCGTCGAGCGGGTCATCGTGGTCGGTCACTCCAGCGGCGGCGCCGCCGCCACCGCCCTCGCTGAACAACGACCCGACCTGGTGGCCGCGCTCGTGCTCATCAATACCGGACCTCACATGGGTGCCTGCATCGCACCGCCGATGGCTATCGATCCATCGCAGTGGCCGAACGTGACCGACGAACAGCTTCGCCTGTTCGCCAGCTCCGGATTCAGCCGTCCGGGCTACCAGGTCCCCCTGGAGTTCCTGGACGAGGTGCGCGCCATGACTTTCCACTCGCTCACCAAGACGACGCAGGCCAGCCGCGACTATGTGAAGGAGCAGGCGCTTCCCGATCGGCTGGCGCCCCTCGGCAAGCCGCTCCTGGTGATTTTCGGCGAAGAAGACCGCAGATGGCGATCCTCATCCGCCGCGGACTATCGCGTTGTTCCCGGCGCGAGGGTCGACATGCTTCCTGGTCTGGGGCATACACCCATACTTGAGGATCCGGCGCGGACCGCCTCCTCGCTTCTGGCCTTCACCGCGAACAGGACGGCGCGGGAGAACTGAACGAGAGCAAGCCCGGCTTCCATCAGATCGCCCGCCCGACGCCGATCCGCGTCCTGCTTGGACGACGGGCCCAGGCACACTGGGACTTGGCCGCCACCACCTGCACGCAGATCAGCCCGTTCCGGCGCGCCCTGGTCAGGGTCGGCGACCTTACAGCGCGGGCATCAGAACGGGATCGAGAGATGGCCGGTACTGGCGGAGTCTAGGGCGTTGACAAACTAGTGAGTGGTTACTAATTTAGTGGACATGACGGAACAGGCAGTGCGGGAGCCGGGTACGGCGCACCGGGACCGGGCTACGGGGCGCGGGCCGCGGATGCCGGCCGAGCAGCGGCGCGAGCTGGTGCTCGGCGAGGCGATGGCGGAGTTCGCCGTGCACGGGTACGCGGGAACCTCGACCGAGGAGGTCGCGCGCCGGGCCAGCATCAGCCAGCCGTACCTGTTCCGCCTGTTCCCCACGAAGAAGGCGCTGTTCCTGGCGCTGGTCGAGCGGTGCTTCCGCCGGGTGCGGGACGAGTTCACGGCGGCCGCGGGTGAGCTGACCGGCGAGGAGGCGATGGCGGCGATGGCGGACGCGTACGAGGCGCTGCTCGACGACCGGATCCTGCTGCTGATGCAGATGCAGGCGTACGCGGCCTGCGAGGACCCCGACATCCGTGACGCCACCCGGACCGGATTCCGGAAGCTGTGGGAGCTGATCGAGCGGATTACCGGGCTGCCGTACCAGACCGTGGTGGACTTCTTCGCGGTCGGCATGCTGATGAACGTCGCGGCGGCGATGAACCTGCCCGAGGTCGACGGACGATGGACCTCGTGGTGCCCGAAGCCTAAGCACTAACAGCACATTAACCAGGAGAAAGGCGGGCTCGGCATGCCCGCACAAGGTAGTGAGTACTCACAATGTAGGAAGGACTCGGGGAGATGACCTCGAAGAGCAGGATGATCTGGGCGTTCGCAGTGACGTCCACGGCGCTGTTCATGGCCTCGCTGGACAACCTGGTGGTGACCACGGCACTGCCGTCGATCCGGGAGCACTTGCACGCCGGGCTGGAAGGCCTGCAGTGGACGGTGAACGCGTACACGCTGACGTTCGCGGTGCTGCTGCTCACCGGCGCCAC
>DASXKI010000232.1:0-3118 GCA_036496945.1 Streptosporangiaceae bacterium
CATGGCCAGCCCCATCACGGCCTGCAGGCCGGTGACCAGCGCCAGGCTGTGGAACGGGAGCAGCGCGTACAAGAAGAACGGATACCCGTTCGACCGCACGATGTCCGGCGTCTTCGTGACCGCGTCGGTCATGTAGTTGTAAGAGTCGTTGAAGAACATCGCCGGCGGGTAGCCGAGCATGACCACGACCCGCAGCGCCGCGGCGACGGCCAGCACGATCACGAAGGGCCGGTGGGCGCGGATCAGCCGCCCCAGCCAGGCGGCCGCCCTGGCGCCACGGGCGCCCGCGGCCTGCTGCGCGGCGTCTTCCGCCTCCGGCTGGGCGACGCGGTCGTTTACATGCATCGCACCGACTTTACAAGAACTGGCTTAGGTAGCCGTGCGTTACTGCCCCAGTGCTGCGTTATTTCACCTGCGGCGCCCGAACGAAAGCAGCGCAATCGTCATAATCAGCACCACCGTGGGGGCGACGACGTCGTGCGCGCTCCTGCTGGCGAGGGCGAGCACCAGCCAGAGCGTCACGATCGGGAGGAACGCGATCGCGCGCGGCCGGTGCCTGACCGGCGGGACCGTCCCGTGACTCCGCTCGGGATGCGAGGGCAGGGCGGCGATGGGCAGGGCGGCGGAGGGCAGCCGGCGGCCGGGGACGTCGGAGCCGAGCACGGGCTGGGACGGCAGGTCCTCGGTCAGCTTCCGCAGCTCACCCCAGGTCTTGCTGGCATAGGCGGCGGAGGTCCGCTCGTCGAACTCCTCCAGCGTCAGCCTGCCCGCGGTGTAAGCGTCCCTGAGCGTGGCCACGACTACTTCCCGATCCACGTCTGACGCTCGGATCGTATGGTCGCTTGCCATCGCCGGCCCCCTCTTGAGAATTTAAGAATACAGGGTCCCTTTCATTATGATCTGCCCATGCCCGTCCTCCCTATGACCGGGAACCACTTCATCGTCTGCGGGGACGGCTCGCTCGCCTACCGCATCGCCTCAGAACTGACATCCCGCTACGACGAGGACGTCGTCGTCGTCCTGCCGGACCCGGCCAAGAACTACGGGCCACCGATCACCGCGCTCGCCGGCGTCACCGTGCTCAGCCAGGCCATGCTGACTAGCGACGCCTTCGTCGAGGCGGGCATCGCGACGGCACGCGGCCTGGCCCTGGTGGGCTCGGACGACCTCGTCAACTTCCACGCCGCGCTGCGCGCCGACGAGCTCAACCCGGGGCTGCGTATCGTCGTCGCCGCGTTCAACCGGCGGCTCGGCCAGCACATCCGCGGCTTCTTCCGCGACTGCACCGTGCTGTCGAGCAGCGAGACGGCCGCGCCGTCGTTCGTGTCCGCCGCGCTCGGCTCGCCCACCCCGAGCCACGTCCGGGTGTCCGGGCGCACGCTGTACGTGGCGCGCTACGCCGACGTGCCGGCGGGCCACGCGGTCTGCGGGCTCGAGGTGCCGGACGACCCGGCGGGCACCACCCAGCTGATACCGCCGGACGAACTGCCACCGGTGCCGCCGGACAGTGTTTCTCCAGACGGCGCCTCGCCGGACGGTGCTTCCTCGGACAGTGGCCGGGGCGGCCTCGTCCTCGCGGTCGCTGACGGCACGCCACGCGATCCGCTGACCAGGCGGCGGCACCCCGTGCGCGCGTCAGCCGGCATGCTGTGGCGGCTCGCGTGGAACAAGTTCGCGCTGGTCTTCGCCGTCCTGCTAGCGGCCGTCATCACGGGCTTCTGCCTGCTGCTCGTCGCCCGCTACCCGGTGAGCAACGCGGTCTACCTGACCGTGATGGACATGACCGGCTCCGCGCTCACCAGCGCCAAGCTGGGCGGCCCGGAGAAGATCTCGCAGATGGTCCTCACCGTCGACGGCATGGCGCTGATCCCGCTCGTGACCGCGATCATCGTCGGCGCCCGGCTGACCGGGAAGATCCGCGGCGAGCCGCGGCCGCGCGGCGGTCACATCATCGTCGTCGGCCTCGGCAACGTCGGCACCCGCGTGGTCGGCGAGCTGCACGACCTGGGCTACGACGTCACCTGCATCGACCGGGACCCGGAAGCCAGGGGCGTCGCGCTCGCGCGCAGGCTCAGCCTCCCGATGGTGATCGGCGAGGCCTACCTGGAAGAGAAGCTGCAGGCGGCGGGGCTGGAGACCGCCGCCGCACTCGTCTCGGTGACGAGCAACGACATGGTCAACCTGGAGACCGCGCTGCAGGCGCGGGCGATGCGCGAAGACCTGCGCCTGGTGCTGCGCCTCGGCGACGACGACCTCGCCCAGCGGGTACAGAAGACGCTGGGCAACGTCATCTCGCGCAGCGTCTCCTACATGGCGGCGCCGGCCTTCGCCGCCGCGCTGCTGGAGCATCTGGTGCTGCGCACGATCGCGGTGGGACGGCACGTCCTGCTGATCGCGGACGTCCGGGTGGAAGCCGGCTCGGACATCGCCGGGCGGGCGCTGGCCGAGCTCGAGCGGGACCGCCAGGCGCGCGTGCTGGCGCTGCAGGTACGCGGCGCGCAGCGGTTCCACTGGTCGCCGCACCACGGCTACCTGCTCGCGGCGGGCGACCGGGTGATCGTGCTCGCCACGCGCGCCGGGCTGACCCGCTTCCTCACTGGAAGCGCAATTATCGGGTTATTTCGCCCGTGTGGGGTATCGCGAGAATGCTTACCAGCGCGTTACGCTATTAGCAGAACTTTCAACCTGGTCTCTGTGGGCCAGGAGGGAAGAAAACAGATATGCACCCGGTCGAAGGCGGCGGGAGCAGGCCACCGTGACCGGGAGCGGCCCCAACATCGGAGGCAACATGAGTGTTAGTGAAGAACGGACTGCCGTACCGGCTGCCACCGCGGCCAGTCCCATCGCCGACCCGGCCCCGCTCGGGCTGGCCGCTTTCGCGCTCACCACGTTCCTGCTTTCTGCTGCTAACGCCCACTGGATGAACGGAAACGCCACCGGCGACGCCTGGCTCGGGTACGCGTTCGCCTACGGCGGGCTCGCCCAGCTGCTGGCCGGCATGTGGGAGTTCCGCAACAGGAACGTGTTCGGCGCGACGGCGTTCTCCTCCTACGGCGGCTTCTGGATCGGCCTCGGCCTGTGGTTCCTGCTCGTCGCGTCGAGAGCCCGCCCCGCCGTA
>DASXKI010000233.1:0-20463 GCA_036496945.1 Streptosporangiaceae bacterium
GCTGAGTTGGTGCTGACCCCCAACGGCTTGCCGTCGTGGTTTCGGCCGCTCACAAGAACTCCGTGGCCAACGGTGCTGGTTGTCTGCGCGGCGATGATTAATGCGCAGGCGTCGCGGCTGCGGGGGTGCGAGATTCGGTACCAGAATGTTGCACCAGTGTAGTACCATCAACAGGTACGAGAACATTGGAGGTTTGAACGTGGCCATCTCTGCCAGTGAAGCCCGCTCGCGCTTGTTCCCACTCATCCAGCAGGTGAACGACGACCACGAGCCGGTCAGGATCAATTCCCGGGGCGGGGACGCCGTGCTCATGTCCGCCGACGACTTCGACTCCTGGCAGGAGACTATCTACCTGCTGCGGTCGCCTGCCAACGCCCGGCGCCTCATGGAGGCCGTCGCCCGAGACAGGGCTGGCCGAGGCGGCGTCGCCAAGACTATGGAGGAACTCGAGGATCTGGCGGGGGAGTAGTGCGAAGTATCCACTTCGACCCCGATGCCTGGGAAGACTTCCTGTACTGGCTGGCAGCGGATCGGAAGATGGCGACGAGGATCGCGCGCCTGATCGGCGAGATCCAGCGTGACCCATTCTCAGGCATAGGGAAGCCTGAGCCGCTGAAAGGCGACCTGTCTGGGTATTGGTCCCGTCGGATCGACGACGAACACCGCCTCGTTTACCGCGCCGACGACAAAGAAGTGAAGATCTTGAAGGCTCGGTACCACTACAGCGATTGAGCGATCCAGGGCGGCCCAGCATAACCGCCCAGACGCTGCACTTATGGTCCTGAGTTGATGCTGACATAGGCGACCCAGTCAGGGATCTACCTGCGCAAACTGCCCGCAGGTTCACGATTTTCGAGGGCACGTCGGAGATCCAGCGCATGATCATCGGTAGGGCGGTCACCGGGCTTGACGTGCGGTAATGACCGCAGGTCGTGGCGCTGGTGCGGGTCTTAGAAGGGCCCGTGAACTCCGGTTTCTGGTGGTCGGCCGTTTGCCCGTTATTCCTGGTTGGTTCCCGCCGGTTCCGGATAGCGTGCTGAGTTGGTGCTCACCCCCTAACGGTGTCGGTCGTTTCGCGGGCTGGAACCGCGTGGGGGCGGAGTGTGCAGGTCGTTTCTCCCCTTCCGCTTGCTGCCTGAAAAGAGCCTGTCGTGGACACTAGCGCCACGGCGGCAGTGACCGCCGCCCCTGATCCCGTGCGAGTTCGCGTGTTCGCCCTGCGCGCCCCAGACGATTCCCGAGGCTGGCCGTTTGCCCGTTATTCTTGGTTAGTTCTCGTTCACCTTCACCCGAAAAAGCCCGGCCGGAACGTCACTGGTCCCGCTTCGGGGTCCGGGAGCAGCGGTGTCCCCACCGGATCCTGCTGCACGTACTCCTTGAGCGTGGTGCTGAAGGAGAGGTCGCCGCGCACCTGGAAGGCCGGCAGCCGCGAGCCTGGGCTGATACCACCACTGCCGACTCGTCCGGTTCCTCGCTCGCGTGCGCCCAGGCGCACGTGTGGCTTTGCCTCGTCTCGCCTCAGCTGACCGTGCCGCCCAGCTCCGGGTAGAACGGAGCGCTGACTCCCCGCCCCACTGCAGGACTCCGCCCGGCTCCGGGTAGACGGGCTGGGGGGACGGACGCTGTCTCCCCAGAGGCCCGCAGCTGCCTGAGGTGATCTAGCTTGGCGATCGGGTAGTCGCCGAGCAGCCTGGTTCCGTCCTCCGGCGGCAGAATGCAAGCGAACAGGCGGAATCAGCCGCCCGGCAGTGGCTCGGCCGTCAGCTTGTAGTCCGCCGGGAGCCGAACCGTCCTGGTTGTCGCCCTGGTCTTGGCGGTCGGCACCATGATCGGCCTCCGTTTCCACAACGGAGTCATCCCGGCGCTCGCAGCGGTGGACTGGTGCTGGCGTTCAGCTTCGCCTTCATGTGGCTCTACGCGCTGGTAGGGATGCTGGTCAAGGATCCCGAGACGGCCCAGCTGGTGGCCTTCGTTCCGCTCTTCCCGGTTCATCTTCGCCAGCTCCGTCTTCGTCCCGGTGCAGAACATGCCCGGCTGGCTGCAAGCCTTCGCCCGCAACCAGCCGGTGAGTGACGGATTCGACGACACTCTTGATGGCAAACCTGCAGCTGGCGACAGCGCGTCGACGACTAGCTCGGCCTTGCCCGGCCATCACCGGTAGATCGTGGTCTTGCCCGCGCGGGCCCGCGCGGCCACGGCGTCCATGGTCAGCTGGTCGTAGACCACCTCGGCGAGCAGGGCCAGCGCTGCCTCCAGCAACACCCGGTCACGAGACCTGTCCAGAGAGCGACCGCACTGCGGCGGGACTCACCCACATCGCCTGCTCGCCAGGTCCGGCTCATGCTGGCCCTCCTCGCCGTACCGGAAAGCGGGCGTCGGCGACGCCTGCAAACCGGGTCCAGAAGGCCGTCGAACGGACCGTCCCGTTCGGGTTCCTCGTCCAGACGCTGCTGATCCTGTGGTACGCCCACTGTGCCTACGATCCCGCCGACATCACCCGGCGCCGCCAGCTGCGCCCGTGGTGTCGTGATCGTGCGCTGGGCGTGACGCGCCTCGACGCGCGCTTGTCAGGCACGTAGTGAGGTCACGTGATAATCTGTCTAGACATGGCTAGACAGATTGGCTGGGATTCTCATGACCTCGCCTACCCACGACTACTGGCAGATCCAGGACGCCAAGCAGCGTTTCAGTGAGATGATCCGCGCTGTTGCGCATGACGGGCCGCAGATCATCACCCGGCACGGCGAAGAAGTCGCTGTAGTGGTGGATATTGCCGAGTATCGCAGGCTGACCCGGCCGACGGTGGACCTGACTGGACTGCTGCTCGGTGAGCCGGCGCTTTCCGACGATGCCGCCGAGGTACTTGCAGAGGTCGAGGCCGAGCGCAAGGCCGACATCGGACGCCCGATTGACCTGGAGGTCGGCTAGTGACCTACCTGCTCGACACCAACATTCTCTCGGAGACGCGCAAGCGTCAGCCTGCCTCCGGCGTGACCAGTTGGATTGCCGCGACCCCACCCGACCGGCTGCATGTATCGGTGCTGACACTGGGGGAGATCGAGCAGGGCATCTCACGTATTCGCGGTCGCGGAGATGATGAGCAGGCGGCGGGCCTTGAGCGCTGGCTGAGGGAGGTAGAGCTCGGATTCGCGGACAGGGTGCTGCCCGTCACGCTGCCGGTCGCCGTCGCCTGGGGGCGCCAGCAGCACGCGCAGCCGCTTCCCGTCGTGGACGGACTGATCGCTGCCACTGCCAAGGTGAACGGCCTCACGGTTGTCACACGGAACGCCAAGGACTTCGAGCGAACAGGCGTTGAGGTTCTTAACCCCTTCGGGGACTAAGCACAACTGGCAGCCATTGACCTGATGGTAGAGTGTGCGGCCGGTGCTGAGTTGATGCTGACCCCCTAACGGTTAGGGTGGTGTCTCTAACCGGCCGAGAGGCCTTGAGTGAGTTGGGGATCCGCGGCCGCGAGTACCGGCTCCGATAACGGCAACGGCCGAGGTAAGCGGGTTCACGTGATCTAGCGTGAGCGTGCCAGACCGCGGGTCCGTAGGCTTTGGGCGACCGCAGGGCCAGGTCACATCTTCCTGGTTGGCGAGTGCGTCGCAATTCGGTCGGGCGCTGCAGTGCCGCCTCGGATTTGAGCCGAGGTGCGCGGCGGCCTCGTCCATGATGACGATCGCCGGGGCCATGAGCAGCAACCGCGCGCAGGCCAGACGCCGACGTCTTCGCGGCCGCGACCGACGGGGAATACGCGTTGCTCACCGAGAACGTCAGCGACTTCGCCCCACTTTGCAGTGAGCACGTCGCCGCGGGTCGGCATCACCGCGGCGTGCTGATCGCGCTATCTTCGCGGTTCTCGCGGCGGCCCGGCGGTTACGGCACGATCGTGGCCGCCGTCGTCGCGGTGGCTGGCGATCGGCTCGAAGATCGCCTCGTCTACCTGGAAGACCAGGCATCTCGTTGATCGGCACTACGCCAGCCAGATGCTGAGTTCGTGCTGACATAGCCACGGCCGACAAGGCATCTACCTGCGGAAACTGCCCGTACCTCGACGACCTTCACCATTTTCGAGGGCACGTCGGAGATCCAGCGCATGATCATCGGAAGCGCCGTCACCGGGCTTGACGTGCGGTAATAACCGCAGGTCCTGGCGCTAGTGCGGCGCCTGAACGGGGCCGTAGACCCCTGGCCTCTGGAGGCTGGCCGTTTGCGGTTATTCCTGGTTGGCTCCCGCCAGTTCCCGATAGCGCGCTGAGTTGGTGCTGACCCCGTACGGTTAGGGGTGCTCGCGTTTCACGCGTCTCGTCGGCGGAGCAGCCACCTGGCTGCGCCCAGGGCCACGGCCGTGTAGGCGGCGAGCACGCCGAGGCCGGCCCAGGGGCTGGCGGGGAAGTAGCCGTTGGCTGGTATGTAGGCGGCGGTTACCAGCCTGGAGCGGGGCAGGGTGGCCTGGATGGCGAAGGCCGCAGTCGGGGTGAGCCGCATCAGCCAGCTGTCGGCGCTAGCCGGCAGGCTTGTGGCGGTGCCGAGAATGCCCGGCAGTACCAGGAGCACGAAGCCTGCCAGCACGGTCCCGGCGCTGCGCCGGAGCATCATGCCCAGTGCAACCACCAGTGCGGCGGCGAGACCCAGGAATAGCCCGGTGCCGATGATGACCCGCGCCTGGGCGAGCCCGCTTTGGGGGAAGAGGTAGATCCCGTTGGCACTCAGGACGTGACGGGTGATCACTTCGGCGGTCGCGGTCGCGACGGCTCCGGCGGCCAAGGCCAGCGACCCGGCGATGACGGCTTTGGCGGCCAGGACGCGGCCGCGGAGCGGGCTGGCAGCCAGAGTGGTGCGGATGAGCCCGCGGCGGTACTCGGCGGTGACGAACGAGGCGGCGAGCACGATCACTGCGAGAAGGCTGACGATCGTCCCGTTGACGATGCTTGCCCCTGACCAGTTGCTGAAGACAGTGCCGCCTCCCACGAGCGGCGCGATGTCGCCTGACCCGCTGATGGTGAACGGGCCGGCGGATGCCTGGCGCCAAGGCGAAGCGGACGGCACGGTGGGGTAGACATCGGTGATCACCTCTGCCGTCCAGGCGCGGCGGGGAAGGTCACCTTGGGTGGAGACATGGTCGAAGCGGGCGGTGGCGACGCTGGATGTCCCAATGGTGGTCCCGGCCGCGAAGTACACCGGGGAGGTGACGAACAACCCGATCTGGACCGTGGGGGGAAGACCGGTCAGGCGGGCGGAACCGATGTCGGTCCAGTTTCGGCCGTCGGTGGAGTCGTAGCCGGTTATGAGGTCTCCGGACCGGGTGAGCCGCAGCCACCGGGGGAAGGACATCCAGGCAGGGTCGGCGAGTCCCGGCGTGTCGTGGGTGTAGTTGTACTGCATCCGGACGCCGTGGGAGCCGGTGACCATCACGGCCGCGTACGCGGTTCCCTGGCGCGTGTCCGGCTCGAGGATGATTCCTGCTTTGGCCCACGGTGCCAGCCCTGCCTGCAGCTGCGAGCCTGCCTGGCCCCTTGACGATGCGCCGTAGGCGCCGCGCGTGACGGGCGAAGGCGAGGTGTGCGCTCCGGAGAGCGACGTCACTTGGGCGGTGAGGGTTCCGTCGCCGGTGAGTGTCCTGTGCACGAACGTGTATGCGTCGGTGACGGCTTCGCCGCCCGGGCCCACGGGTACCGAGGGGTTGCGCGCGTGGTCCGGGAAGGCAGTGGCGAAGGACAGGAGCACGAACCCGGCCGCGGCAGCGCAGAGCGTGATCACCCAGGCCCGGACCGTGCGGAGCTTGGTGAACTCGGCTCGCAGCAGCCGGCCGAACCCTTCAGGGTCCCATGCCGCTCCGCTAGGACCCGCGTCATGGCCGCGATCAGGGTTTCGCACCCGGCGGGGTGGCTTCATGCGTCACGGCTCCGGAGCAGCTGTCCGCCGAGCAGGAGTGTCCCGGCCGCCCAGGCGGCGAGCACGCCAAGGCCCGCCCAGGGGCTGATGGGCAGGGTGTTCAGGCGGGTGGTGGCCTGGATGGCCAGCCCGGCCGTCATCGGCGCGATCTGCTGGAGGTGCCGCGATAGCGTCGCGTTGCCGGCGAAAGTGGCGATGATCGGGAGCACGTAGAGCAGTCCGAGGACGGTTCCGATGGCCGCGGCGGCCTCGCGCAGCGCGGTGGCGGCGCCGACGCTGATCAAGGCGATCAGCGCGAGGTAGAGCACCGAACCGAACCCTGCGCGGAGCACCGCCGCGTCGCTGGGGGAGATCGCGGGGTAGCCGTGAGATGGGCCGACACCGTGGCCGGGCAGGATGACCCCCCCGGCCAACAGCGAGCCGAGCACCGCGACCGCCCCGGCCGCCAGGACCAGGGCGGTAAGGACGGCGGCCTTGGCGGCCAGGACGGTGAGCCTGCGGGGCGTCGCGGCCAGGGTGAGCCGGATCATGCCGGTGCCGTATTCGCCGCTGACGGCCATCACTGCCAGGACCGCGACGACGGCCTGGCCGAGATCGATCCCGGTCAGGCTGATCTTGGCCGGGTCATCGGCGCAGCCCCCGGACGGGCACCGGACGGCCGCGGCCGCCGCGGCACTGACGGCCACGGTCATGGTCGTGGCGGCGAGCAGCAGCCAGAAGGTGCTGGCGAGGGTGCGCAGTTTCGTCCATTCTGCGTGCAGTGATTCCCTCATGCGTCCCTCCGGTTGAGCAGGTAGGCTGCCACGGCCAGGACGAGCGCGGTCCATCCGCAGGTCACCGCGAAACCGGCCCACGGCGACAGCGGGAAGAAGCCGCTGGACGGTGTGTAGCTGGCGGCTACCAGCGGGTAGGCAGGGATGACCTGCCTGATGGCGAAGCCGGAGGCCGGCGTGACCCGCAGCACCCAGTCCGCCGCGCCCGCTGGCAGCACTGCGACCCCGGCGGTCAGCAGGTAGGGGAGGATGACCGCGGTGATGGCGACGGTGACCGCCCCCGCGCCGTGCCGCAGGATGGCGCCCATAGCGAGGGCAAACACGGCGAACACCGCGACCAGCGCTGCGGTCCCGGCGATGACCCGTATCTCGGTGAGCGCCGTTGCTGGGTAGACGGGGTTGCCGCTGCCGCGCAGCAGCGGGATCCCGATCAAGACCGCGCCAGCCGCGCCGGCCAGGCCGGCGGCGAAGGTGACCGCGCCGAGGACGATGGCCTTGGCGGCCAGGGCCCGGCCGCGCCGCGGGCTGGCGGCGAGCGTGGCGCGGATGAGGCCACGCCGGTACTCGGCGGTCATGAACTGCGCGCCGACTACCAGCATCGCGACCAGCGCGATGAACACGCCCGCGAGCAGCACATCGATGGGTACGCCGTCGGTGACGTCCGGCGCTATGTCCCCGGAGCCGGTGACGGTGAAGACGCCACCCGCCCGCCGGTAACCGGCCTCATGCCCGGTGACGTACGGCGAGTGCGGGCCGGCGCTCAGCATCGTGCCGGTCCAGGAACTGCCGGGCCAGCTGCCGTGCATTCCGACGCGGTCGAAGGTGACGGTGGCATCTGTGGCGCCGCCACCGGTGCCGGAGGCGCTGGTGACCCCCGAGTTCGCCGCTACCGACTGGCTGGGAGAGGTGACGAACAGCCCCGCCTCTACTGTCGGCGCCAGCCTGGGCAGGGTGATGGTGCCGATCTTGGTCCACCGGGTGCCGTCGGCGGAGTCGTAGCTGGTGATCACGTCACCGGCGCGGGTCAGGCGGAGCCAGCGCGGCGACGCGGCGGAGGCCCGGCCTGCCCGGCCCGGGGTGTCGCCGGTGTAGTTCCACTGCATCCGGGTGCCGTGGCTGCCGGTGACCATGACCGACGCATACGCCGAGCCCTGGCCGGCCCCCGCGGTGATGATCAGCCCGGCCTTCGACCATGGCACCACGGTGGGCTTGGTGCCGACCGGCCGTCCGTTGAGGGTCTGGCTGCTTTCGGCCACCTCGGTCAGCGAGGTCACTTCCGTCGTGATGCTGCCATCGCCGGCCAGCGGCCGATGGACGAAGTAGAAGGTGTCGGTCACCGACTCGCCGCCGGGGCCGGTCGGGATGACGTAACGACACGCCGGGCCGTTCGGGCCGGTGGTGCAGGGTGCGACGTGGCTGTGACTGCCTTGGAACAGGCCGAGCAGGACGGTCACCAGCACCGCGACGAGGGTGGCGATGACCCAGCCGTGAACGGTCCTGAACTTGGTCCACTCGGCGCGCAGCGCGTGTGCGAAGCCAGCGCTGGCCGGCGGAGCCGCGGGCGGGGAGGACATGATCGTGGTCATGACGCCGCCCGCCCCGCCAGCCCGGCCGGGCCGCCGGACTGGTACTCAACCGCGTCCTTGGTGAGTTCTAGGTAGGCCTGCTCGAGGGTCGCGCGGTGGGCGGTCACCTCGGCGAACGGGACAGAGCTTTCCGATAGCAGCGCCACGACCCGTTCGGCAGGCAGGCCGGAGATCGCGAGCGCATCCGGGCCGGTGACGGTCACGGCCGCCCCGCCACGCTGCAGCACGGCCGCCGCCGAAGGGCCCGCGGTGGTCCGCAGTATGACCCGGTCTCCGGACACCGACGTGAGCAAGTCCGCGACGCTGGTGTCGGCAATGACCTTGCCGCGGCCGACGATCACCACACGGTCGGCGGTGTCTTGCAGTTCGCTCATCAGGTGGCTGGAGACCAGCACAGCCCGGCCTTCGGTGGCGAGCTTGGCCAGGAAGCCGCGCATCCAGATGATGCCCTCAGGGTCCATGCCGTTGAACGGCTCGTCGAACATCAGCGCCGGCGGGTCGCCGAGCAGCGCGGCGGCGATCCCGAGCCGCTGCCGCATGCCAAGGGAGTAGCCGCCCGCTTTCCGCCGGGCCGCGGTCTCCAGCCCGGCCAGCGCGAGGACCTCATCGACGCGGCGGGCGGCCAGGCCCTGGGAGTGGGCTAGCCATAGCAGGTGGTTGCGGGCGGTGCGGCTGGGTTGCAGCGCCGCGGCGTCTAGCAGCGCACCGACCTGGGTCAGCGGGTTCCGCAGGCTGATATAGGGCTGGCCGCCAATCAGCGCGTGCCCCCCGTCCGGAGCGTCCAGGCCGAGTATCACCCGCATCGTGGTGGACTTGCCCGCCCCGTTCGGGCCGATGAATCCCGTTACCTGGCCGGGTGAGACGCTGAACGTCATCTCGTCTAGCGCGACCGTCGGCCCGAACCGCTTGTGCAGCCCGCTGACTTCGATAGTCGTGTCTCTCATATGTCCTCCGTTAGGTGGATGTCCGGCCCGGTGGCAACGGCTGGCCGCATGCGGGCATGCGCCAGCCACTGCGGTCGGGCAGCCAGGTGGTCAGGGAACCCGCGGCCGTGGTCGCGGCATGCAGAATCTGGGCCGCGGATGCTATGCGGCGGCAGGCATCCGGGCGGCTCTTATCCCCTGTCTGGCGCTGGCACCGGCGACAGCGGCAGCGGCCAGGAACAGCAGCAGGTAAACCACCAATGGCCAGCCCTGCCGGTACGGCGAGACTCCCCAGCCATGCAGGGCCGCCGCGGCGACGATGCTGGCAGCGCCAGCAATGCCCATCGCCGCAACGGCGACACCGGCGGCCCTGGCAGCGAGGGTGACAACCGGCCCGCCGGGACGCAGGCTGTGCAGCGCCAGGTATGGACCAGCGGCGGCTATAAGGGCAGCGGCGAATCCGAGGACCATCAGCCATTCGGGGCCGATGTTGTTGTTCGCCAGGCTTGTGAACGACGATGCGGCGGACGCAAAGTGCGGCTGCCCCGGTGCGCCTCGGGGCGGGCCGAGGATCACGGAGGCGACGCCGAGGTACATGACCGGCACCATGACCGGGGCCAGCAGCCAGGCGATCTCACGTTGGCGGCGCTGGCGGCAGGCCTGCCGCAGCATTACCAGCCACAACGGCAGGCCGCCGGCGGCAACGGCGAGCAACGAGGCACCAGCGGCTGTATCGAACACCCAGTACGACCCCTGGATGACCAGATGCCGCGGCCCGGTGAGGTCTTGCTGTAGCCACGACTGGGCCTGGGTGAATGAGGCGAAGACCGCTGCCAGGCCGGCCAGCACCGTCCACGCCGCCAGGACAGTGGCCAGGCTGGCCCGCACGCGCCCGGGCGGGTCGTACCGGTGGCCCGTCAGCTTGGCTGCCCAGGCCACGGCGATGACCTGCGGCGCAGCCGCCAGGTAACTGCGTGCGATGGCGCGGTGCGCGCCGGCCGGGGACTCGTACAGGATGCTGGAGGCCTCCCCGAGCCATTTCCGCCCGGCCGACCGGGGCATCAGCCGCGCCGCCAGCCACATGAGTACACCAGGCCTGTCTATGTGGCGATCGGCCCAGTTGATGACACGGAGACCTGTGATTGGCATCGCGGCTAGAGCGCGTCGGCGGGCCATCAGGCGTGCCCGCCTTGGTCGGCGAGGCGGCGCAGCGCGGCGCGGGCGGGACGTCGCGCCGCTGTAACGGCGGCACCGGCCTGCGATACCCCGGCGGCCGTTAGGCAGTAATACCGGCGAGCGGGACGCTTTTCGGCGGAGCGGTCAATGTCCTCCCACCGGGAGGACACCCAGCCCTCATTCTCCAGTCTGGCCAGGATCGGGTAGGCCGTGCCGGGCAGCAGACCGGTCTCGTCGGCCAGTTCCAGCCCGTACAGCTCCCGGCCGGGAGCGCGCAGCAGGGCCTGCAGCACCAGCTGCGTCTGGACAGTCATGCGAAGCACCATGACTGAACTCTATATAGGTCTGGACGCGGCTGTCCAGTAATGAACTCAATATAGGGTCCGTTGGTGACCTGCTTAGCGAACGGCGCAGCCGCCTGCCGGTCTGACGTTGCGGCGAGCCCACAAGAGGAGCCCGGCCGCCCGCATCGCTGAAGCCCAACGCCCGCGCCGTGAAACCGCGACGACGCCGATTTCAGTAACAGGGCCTGGACGCGTACGCGTGGTGCTGAGTTCCCGCGCGCCGGCCCGCTTGGTGCTGACAAGCGCCCATCCAGCAGGCCATCTACCTGCGGTAACTGCCCGCACATCCATGAGCTTCACAATTTTTGAGGGCACGTCGGAGATCCAGCGCATGATCATCGGCAGGGCCGTCACAGGGCTTGATGTGCGCTAAGTAACCGCTAGTCACCCGAACTGACCTCTTCGAGCACGACAGCTCCGTGCGCTACTTGCGCCGTCACCTAGCCCGCTCACTCATCCGCGGCCAGCCCGACCAGGTTCGCGGTCGGCGCGGGTGCATTAGGGCTTGACGGGAGCAAGTTATTAGATGTAGGAAATGCTGACAACGAAGACATGGTCGACGCGTTATATCTACCGCAGAAATGTGGGACGATAGTTAAGAATGTTTCCGATAGCCGTCTTTTCTTGTTTGGTAACGAATTGGTAGCGACCTGCGGGAACACGTGCGCGAGTTGCAGAAGGGAACGGGAAATGCACAAACGATCGGCAGCCGCCACAGCCGCCACTGCCGTCATCGGCGCCTCGGTGCTTGCTCTCGCGGCATGCGGGAGCAGCGGCGGGGGCGGGGGCGGAAGTCCATCCTCGTCGACCGGGGCCGCGCTGACCGGCGCCTGCGCACAGTTCAACTCCTACGCGGGCCCCAAGGGCACCGTCACGATCTTCGGATCCATCATTAGCCCGGAGTCGAACTCGCTGCAGAAGTCCTGGTCGCAGTTCGAACACTGCACCGGCATCACGATCAACTACACCGGCTCGAACACGTTCGAGTCCGACCTTCCGGTGAAGGTCAACGGCGGCAATCCGCCGAGCCTGGCGCTCATACCGCAGCCCGGTCTGCTCACCCAGATGGTGGAGACCGGCGCCGTCAAGAAGCCGCCGGCCCAGACGGTCGCCAACGAGGCAAACTGGAGCCAGTACTGGAAGGGCTACGGTTCGGTCGGCGGCACGTTCTACGCTTCCCCGAGTAGCGCGAACATGAAGTCGCTGGTGTGGTACTCGCCGAAGTTCTTCAGGGCGCACGGCTACCAGGTGCCGACCACGTGGGCGGCCCTGATGTCCCTGTCCGCGCAGATCGCCAAGAGCGGCACCACCAAGCCGTGGTGTGGCGGGATCGGCTCGGGTACGGCGAGCGGCTGGCCGGCCACGGACTGGCTCGAGGAGGTCGTGCTCGGTAAGTACGGCGCCCAGGTCTACGCGGACTGGATCTCCCACAAGGTCAAGTTCGACAGCCCGCAGATCCTGAGCGCGATGACGATCGTGCACAACTGGATGCAGAACCCGGCGTGGGTCAACGGCGGCTTCGGCAACGTCCAGTCGATCGCCGGCACACAGTTCCAGAACGCTGGCTACCCGATCCAGAAGAACCAGTGCGCGATGCTACAGCAGGCGTCGTTCTACGAGGCGCAGTGGCCGAATGGCACAACGGTCAGCCCGACCGGCGACATTTTCGCTTTTAAGCTGCCCGCAGTCAACCCGCAGATCCCCACCCCTGTTGAAGGTGGCGGCGAGTTCGTGACCGCGTTCTCCTCCGACCCGGCGACTCAGGCGGTGCAGAACTACCTGTCGAGCCCGCAGTGGGCGGACAGCCGGATCAAGGTCGCCCGGGGCTGGGTCTCGGCGAACGAGAAGGTGGACCAGAGCCTCTATACCGACCCGATCGACCAGCTGTCGGCGAAGTACCTCGCCGACCCGAACGCGACCTTCGCGTTCGACGCCTCCGACGCAATGCCGGCCGCGGTCGGCGCGGGCCAGGAGTGGAAGTCGATGGTCAACTGGTTCAGCAACCCGAGCACGCCGGTCGCCACCATTGCCAAGCAGATCGACGCGGCCTGGCCCAGCGGCTGATCTCAACCGGCGGGTGACCAACGCCAGTAACGGGGGCGGTCCGCGGCAGATGTGCTCGCGGACCGCCCTCAACGGCCCGGTCGCCGGGCCATTCCGCGCCGGCCGGCCGAGAATCGGGATTCTCATATGACAGCATCAGACGAAGCATCCAGGATCGTTCTCGCGAGCACCGCGGGCCTTGCTGCAACGAAGCTGCTCGACGTCGTCTACGTCGTCGGCGGATTTCTCGCCATCCTGCTGATCATCTTCCTCATTGCCGAGCGGGCCAGGGGCCGCCTCCAGCGGCCGATAGCGATCGTCTTCTGCGTAGGTCCGGCCGTCGTGCTCGCGATGGCCGGGCTCGTCATCCCGGCCATCAATACGTTCTGGCTGAGCCTGACCAACACCGCCGCGACCGGGCAGAAGTTCACGCTCGTCGGCGGCAAGCTGGTTCCAGTCACCGCGAAATTCGTCGGCGCGTCCAATTACGGGTTCGCTTTCACCGACCCCTACACCCGCGGCACGCTCATCCGGACAGTGCTGTGGATCGTGATCGTGCCGCTGATGACCGTGGCTGTCGGGCTCGTGCTCGCGCTGCTGATGGACCGGATGCACTACACGTCGTTCTTCAAGACGCTGATCTTCATGCCGAACGCCATCTCGTTCGTCGGTGCCTCCCTGATCTGGGAGCTGATTTACAACCCGCCGGTCTACCTGCCTAACGGCAAGGCCGGCAGCCAGACCGGACTGCTCTCCCAGATCGTGCTGTGGCTGGGCTGGAAGCACCCGCCGGCCTGGATTCAGACCCCGCCGGGCAACACCTTCCTGCTCATGATGATCTTGATCTGGATTGAAGTCGGGTTCGCGATGGTGGTACTCGCGGCGGCACTCAAGGCCATCCCGGACGAGATCATCGAGGCGGCGCAAGTCGACGGCGCGACGGGCTACAAGCTGTTCACCAAGGTCCAGATCCCCATGATCCGCCTCACGCTTGTCGTCGTCCTGACGACGGTTACGATCATGTCGCTGAAGATCTTCGACATCGTCCGCACCGTGACCAACGGCGATTTCAACACCGACGTTCTCGCCCGGCAGATGTACGACGACCTGTTCGTGACGTTCCAGTCCGGCCGGGGGGCGGCGCTGGCAGTCATCCTCTTCCTCTGCGTCGTGCCGTTGGTGGCGTACAACATCAGGCAGCTTCGCAGGCAAAGGACCATCGGATGACCTCGTCGAACCCACCCATCCTTGACGCCGAACTACCCGGCGCCGGGCGAGAATTGCGCCTGGGTACGGTGCTGCGCGGCGGGGTGGCCCGCAGTGCTATCCGGTCGGCCTTCAGCAGCCCGATCGCCTCGTTCGTCGTCGTCATCCTGACAGTCTTGTGGACGCTCCCGACGCTGGGGTTCTTGCTCAACTCCTTGCGCAGCAAGCAAGCGGTCTACGGCTCGGGATGGTGGACCTGGTTCGCGCACCCCAGCTTCGATCTGAGCAACTACCACACCGCGCTGTTTGCCAACGGCGGCGAGGTGCTCCCGCTGGTCAACTCGCTGGCGATCACGATCCCGGCAACCATCATCCCGATCTTCCTCGCCTCGATGGCGGCCTACGCGCTTGCCTGGGTGCGCTTCCGCGGCAGCGACTTCATCTTCTTCGGGCTGTTCGCGCTGCAGGTGATCCCGTTGCAGATGGCCCTGGTGCCGCTCCAGCGCTTCTACAGCACGGGGGCACACTTCGGCTCGTTCACGATCTTCCCAGGGCTGCACCTAGAGGGCTCGCTGGCCGAGATCTGGATCTCGCACACGATGTTCTCGCTGCCGCTGGCCGTGTTCCTGCTGCATAACTTCATCGCCCAGCTGCCGGGTTCCCTGATTGAGGCGGCGCGGGTGGACGGGGCGAGTTACCTGCGGATCTACCGGTCGATCGTGCTCCCGCTCGCCAAGCCGGCCATCGCGTCCTTCGCGATCTTCCAGTTCCTATGGGTGTGGAACGACCTGCTCGTCGCCACGATCTTCGGTGGCTCGGATGCCTCCGGCCAGCCCGTAACGGCCCGGATCGTCAACCTGGGCGGCAACTATGGCTCGCACCAGGAGCTGCTGGCGCCCGCCGGGTTCCTCGCGATCATCATCCCGCTGATCGTGTTCCTGGCCTTCCAGCGCTACTTCACCCGCGGGCTGCTCGCCGGCAGCGTCAAGGGCTGAGGGTGTCCTGGCACCGGGCGGGCCAGTAGCGGGCGCGCTCGGCTGTCCAGGAGAACTGCTAAGGAGCAAGCCATCGCCGGATCGGCGTCGGTGATGGCGGCATCACCACCGGGCTGCCATCCGCCTAGCCTGCCAGGAGGCGATCCGGGCGAGGAGGCTTCGATCACGGCCTTCCGCTAGGTGTCGGCTCAGCGCGAATGTGGCCGACCTCCCCGGAGAAGCTAGCCAGCATGTGGGAAGACGCAAGCGGGCAGCCCGATATGAATGGGCTGGCAGCCGTGCTGAGTCTGTGCTCACAAAGCGACGGTCGATAGGGCCTCTACCTGCGGAAACTGCCCGTACCTGCACCAGCTTCACGATTTTCGAGGGCACGCCGGAGATCCAGCGCATGATCATCGGAGGGGCCGTCACCGGGCTTAACGTGCGCTAATAGCTACAGGTCATGCCCGCCCGACGGGGCTGGTCCCCGCAGGACCAGCCCCGCCGCTTCATGAGCGGCCGGACCGCCCGTCAGTCCGCCTCCTCAGGACACCGTGACGCTCACCCCCGCCTCCCTGGTCAGGTTGCCCATGATGGCGGTCGCGTGCACGACGGCGTCCGCATTGGGCCAGTAGCTGGGCGGGGTCACCTGGAAGGTCGCGGTGGGCGCCGTGCCCGGCGCGACCGAGGTAAAGTCCGTCGGGCCGACCGGAACCGCGGTCCAGCCCGCTGGAAGTTGCAGCGCAAGCTGCGCGTCCGGCACGGTCTCGTCACCAGACGCGGTGAGCTGCACCTGCACCGTCGAGGTCTGACCTGGCGTCATGGTTGACGGCGAGGTCACCACGACCTGGCGGGCCGCCGGGGTTGCCGCCATGGTGAACGTGCCCTGCAACGGCAGGCCGGACAGCGCCGAGGAGTCGCCCAGGTAGACGCCGTAGGTGCCCTCGGTCTGCGTCCAGCCGTTGGCCGAGTCGTCCCACCACGACATCTGCTGCGGGCTGACAGTGAACGACACTGTGGTCGAGGCCCCGGCGGCGAGGTTCACCCGCTGGAAGCCGGCTAGCTGGCGAGGCGGCTCGCCGGATGCCGACGGGTCGCCCAGGTACACCTGCGCGACGTCGCTGCCGGCCCGCTGCCCTGTGTTGGTGACCGTGGCGGACACCTGCACGTTCTGCGTGCCGTCCACGGTGGTCGGGGAGATCTGCAGGTTGCTGTACGAGAATTGCGTGTAGGACAGCCCGAATCCGAACGGGAACAACGGCGTGAGGTTATTCGCGTCGTACCACCGGTAGCCGACGTCGATGCCCTCGGAATACTGCACCTGGCTGCCGTTTCCCGGGAACTGCGCGGTGGTGCTCGCCGGTACCTGGCTCAGGCTGGCCGGGAACGTGACCGGCAGGTGCCCGCCGGGATTAGTCTGGCCGAAGAGCACGCTGGCCAGCGCGGTGCCGCTGGTCTGGCCCGGATACCAGGTATCGAGCACGGCCGCGACCTGGGACAGCCACGGCATGGCGACCGGGGCGCCCGCGTTGACCACCACGACCGTGTTCGGGTTCGCCGCCGACACCGCCTGGATGAGCTCGTCCTGCGCGGACGGCAAGTTCAGTGACGGCCGGTCCGTGGCCTCCGACTCAGTGTCGTCGGACACCACAACGATCGCGGTGGACGCCGACTTGGCGGCGCTGACCGCGGCGCTGATGTCGGGGGACAGCGCCGACGGCGTGCCCCACAGCAGCTGCGACGACTGGCCGCGGATGGACAGCGTGTACTGCTGGCCCGCGGTCAGCTGAACCGCGACCGAAAAGGTATGCACCGGCGGCGTGCTCGGGTTGTCCA
Organism: Streptosporangiaceae bacterium; assembly: GCA_036496945.1. Classification (GTDB taxonomy): domain Bacteria; phylum Actinomycetota; class Actinomycetes; order Streptosporangiales; family Streptosporangiaceae; genus JAJYUU01. The sequence continues at coordinate 16,760 of DASXKI010000233.1, forward strand.
GGATCTCCTGCCCGTTCAGGTACAGGTAGGTCGAGGTGTAGCAGCCGCACGGGTTGGTGAGGGCCAGCACGTAGGTGCCAGTCTCCGGTGCGGTGAGCGACCCTGTGTAACTGCCGCCTGAGCCGGTGGAGGAGTAGGCCGGAGAGAGGTTGCTGGCCGGGATGGACGGCATCAAGGTGTCAGTCGGCAGGCCCTGGGAGTAGGTGACGCTCGTCCCTGACCCGGCCGCGGCCTGGATGCCGGCCAGCGGCGTGACGGTACCTGACGGGATCACGTAGGCGCTGCCGCCGCCCCCATACGTGGGCGAGGCGGACGCAGACGGGCCGATCACCGCGATCGTGCCGGCGTTTGTGGTGGGCAGCGGCAGGATTGAGCCGGAGTTCTTCAGCAGCGTGCTGCCTTCGTCGGCGACCTGGGTGCCCACTGCCACGTCCGCAGGCGTGGTGACTGTAGCCGAGGTGGACCCGGTCCGCGGCTGGTTGAACAGGTTGTACTGGAACATCTCGGTGAAGATGCGCTGCACCATCGTGTTCAGCGCGCTGCGCGGGATCGTGCCGCGCCGGATGGCGGAGCTCAGCGCGTTGCCGTAGTAGGTGCTCTCCGGCTGCTCCATGTCGGTGCCTTGCACGGCCCCCTGGGTCGAGTGCAGAGCGCCGTAGTCGGAGGTCACAAAGCCGGGGAAGCCCCACTGGTCGCGCAGCACGCTGGTCTCCAGGTAGGAGTTGTTGCAGGCGAAGTTGCCGTTCACCATGGAGTACGCGCACATCACCGAGGCGGCGTTGGCCTGATTGATCGCCGCGTTGAACGACGGCAAGTAGATCTCCTGCTGGGCCCGGCTGTCGACGATGACGTTGTCGGCTGAGGTGTTGCGGTAGGTCTCCTGGTTGTAGGCGTCGAAGTGCTTGACCTGGGACATCACGTCCTGGCTCTGCACGCCGTTGATCTCGGCGACATCGAGCGCGGAGTTCAGGGCGGGGTCTTCCGACAGCGCCTCGAACGACCGGCCCCAGCGCGGGTCCCGGTCGATGTTTACCGTCGGGCCGAGGTTGACGCTGGCACCTTTGCCGAACTCCTCGGAGCCGATGACCTGGCCGTACTGCTGCGCCAGGGACGGATCCCAGGTCGCGGCCAGCGCCACGGGCGCTGCCAGCTGAGTGACGCCAGTCAGCCCGTCGGCGACCCCGGCTGGGCCGTCCTCGAGCCCGAACGCGGGTATGCACAGCGAGGAGATCGCGGGCGTGTAGAACACGTAAGGGTTGGACGAGCCGTGGCCCTCCACCATGCTGATCTCCTGGCTCGCTGACATCGCCGCCATCAGCTGCGCGACCCGCTGGGAGATGGGGGCGGTGGAGGTCACCCAGGGGCACGAAGGACTGGGCGCGGCCGGGCTGGCCGCGCTGGTCGTCGCGGCCGCGGCCGGCACCGCGAGGAACCCGGCCAGGGCGATGGCGCCGACAGCTGCCACGAGCCGTCGCCGCCGGTGTCGCCAGAGTGTTAACAGGAGTTGCATGCGGATCATCTCGTTGCCTCCGATGTGTCCGACTCGAAACGAATGGCCCGTAGTTTCGATACTTGCTCCGCGACGGCAGCCTGCCAAGACCGCACAACCCGCTTTAAGCGTTTGTTGACTGGCGTCATCGCCGAACCAGCCAGAAGCCCATCTACATGCGTTTGCACACGTATGTAAATGATGTAAAGAAGTTGTTAGGGTTACCGGCAGAGCCCACCCGGACTGATACCAGGGAGCGTCTCGTGAGCAACCCAGCTACCGTCCCCGACGAGTTCGACGCGGTGATTGTGGGGGCCGGCTTCTCGGGCCTGTTCATGCTCCACCGGCTGCGCCGGCTCGGTTTTTCTGTGCGGGTCTTCGACTCGGCTGGAGATGTCGGCGGAACCTGGTACTGGAACCGCTATCCCGGGGCTCGGTGTGACATCCCCACTACGGACTACGCCTACAGCTTCGACCCCGAGCTGGAGAAGGAGTGGACCTGGTCGGAGAAGTACGCCACGCAACCGGAGATCCTGGACTACCTCCGGTTTGTCGCCGACCGCCACGGTCTGCGCTCCGACATCGAGTTCTCCACTACCGTCACCTCGGCCCGCTGGGACGAGTCGGCGAAACGATGGAGAATCACGACCGAGCGCGGCAACGAGGTCCAGTCTCGGTACTACATCATGGCCAGCGGCTGCCTTTCGGTGCCCAAGTCACCCGACATCGACGGCGCCAGCCGTTTCGCCGGCCAGGTCTACTTCACCAGCCGGTGGCCCCACGAAGGCGCTGACTTCACTGGCCAGCGGGTCGCGGTCATCGGCACCGGCTCGTCGGGCATCCAGACCATCCCGCTAGTGGCTCGCCAGGCCAGCCAGCTCACGGTCTTCCAGCGGACCCCGAACTTCTCTATCCCAGCCCACAACGGCCCTGCCCCAGCCGACCGGCTGATGCAGCTAAACGACGACCGCGCTGGGTACCGGCACGCCGCCCGGTGGTCCCGAGGCGGGATACCTGTCGAGCTTACTGACGTCCTCGGCGTCACCGCCAGCGAGGCGGTCCGCCGGCAACGCTTCGAGGCAGCCTGGGAGCAGGGCGAACTGTTCGGCATCCTTGGTGTGTTCGCCGACCAGGGGGTGAACCCGGCCTCCAACGACATCGTGGCCGAGATGATCCGGGAGAAAATCCGCTCGACTGTGGAAGATGCGGACATCGCCGAGGCGCTCTGCCCGAAGGACCACTACTTCGGCACCAAACGGCCGTGTCTGGACACCGGCTACTTCGAGACCTACAACCTCCCGCACGTCCGGCTGATCGACCTGCGCAAGCAGCCGATCACCAGCATCACCGAGAACGGCATCGACACGGCGGACGAGTCGCTCGACTTCGACGCCATCGTGTTCGCCACCGGATTTGACGCCATGACGGGCCCCTTGGTGGCCGTTGACGTTACCGGCCAGGACGGCGTGACCCTGAAGGAAAAGTGGGCCGCCGGGCCTTCCACCTATCTGGGCCTCATGACCGCCGGATTCCCGAACTTCTTCATGATCACCGGCCCCGGCAGCCCGTCCGTCCTCTCGAACATGACCGTCTCCATCGAGCAGCACGTCGACTGGGTCGCCGACTGCCTCAAGGACATGCGCGAAGGGGGCTTCGAGACGATCGAGCCGACCGCGCTGGCCGAATCAGGATGGGACCAACACGTGCAGGACTGCGCCGCCATCACCTTGCATCCAACCGCCAGGTCCTGGTACATGGGCGCCAACGTCCCCGGCAAGCCACGCGTCTTCCTTCCCTACATCGGCGGCGTGAACGCCTACCGGCAGGCGTGCGACGACGTAGTCGCCCAGGGCTATCTCGGACTCCGGATGAGCGGCGACGGCGGGACCCGATGCCAGGACGGGGTGATCCGCCAGATGCAGCCTGATGTCGCCATGGTGCTGGAGGTCATGGCCGGAATGGGCCTGCCGCCCCTGGAAACCCTGCCGGTGGCCGACGCACGCGCATTGATGACGGCCAGCGCAGCCATCCGGCCGCCGAGTCCCGAGGTCGGCGAGGTCACAGACGGAGTGATGCGCGGTCCGGACGGGGACCTGCGGTACCGGCTGTATCGCCCGGCGGCGCCACCCGACAGCCCGCGCCCCATCGTGGTGTACTTCCACGGCGGCGGCTGGGTGCTCGGCGACCTCGATTCAGACGACCCGCTGTGCCGGGA